>JAPLKD010000148.1 GCA_026388245.1 Pseudomonadota bacterium
CTCTCTATGTTACACGGCAGTTCATATGCCCTAATGCCTGTTGCATCCCTTATTGCGTTAACGATGCTGGCGGCCTGCGGAATGAGTGCGGGCTCCCCCACCCCTTTTGCACCATACGGACCGGTCGGTTCTTCATTCTCAACGAGAAAAACCTCGACCTCAGGCATGTCCATTGCAGTCGGTATATAATAGTTGTCAAAGGAGATTGACTTGCCCGGAACAAACTCTTCCATAAGGCCAAAGCCTATGCCCATGGCAATACCGCCGCAGATCTGTCCTCTTATATTCTTCATATTTATTGCTTTTCCAACATCATGGGAGGCATAGACCTTCCTTACCTTACAGAAACCCGTCTGTACGTCCACTCCGACTTCGGTCATGTGGGTTGCAAAGGCATACGTAGCATAGGGTATACCCTGGGACGTCTTACTATCCACAGCAGTAGTGAGAGGATCAAAAAAACCGTCAAATACAGTCAAATTTCGATCCGCTGCCTCGTCATATATATCTCTAAGCGCCCGACCTGTATAGAACCCCGTCTCATCAAGAAAAGCTCTCATTTTTAGAGACGCCTCAAATACTGCCCTCCCGGATATGTATGTCTGGCGGCTGGCTGACGACGATCCGGCGTCTCTTGATATATCCGTATCACATGGCGGGAGCACAACATCCTCCCATCCCACACCGAGGGTTTCACACATGATCTGCAAAAGCACCGTATCTGAACCCTGGCCTATATCGCACACCCCGGAATGGAGGGCGATCTTTCCCTCGTCGGTGAGCCTGAGGTAACAACTTGAGGGGTTCGACACACCTGTATTCCCTATACCGTAATACATACAGCCGATTCCAAAACCTGTCGCTCCATCCCGTTTTGTTCTCTTTCTCCAATACGGCTCCACCTTCTTTAATGTTTCCGGAAAGCCTGCACTATGTTCGAGGCGTTGCGACGTAGCTGTGAGTGAACCCTTCCTCAAAGCGTTCGTCATCCTTATATCAAGGGCATCAAGCCCAAGGAGCTGTGCGGCTTCGTCCATCTGGCTCTCGTGGGCAAAAGCAAGCTGGGGAATGCCAAAGCCCCTCATGGCGCCTGACACAGGGTTATTCGTGTAAAACATCCTGCTTTCTACGTGGATATTCGGGACCTCGTAGGGGCCTGTTGCGTGCACAGCAGCCCTCAGGCAGACAACCTCGCCGTAAGAGATGTAAGGTCCTGTATCACCAACAATATTCACCTTCACTGCAGAGATGGTTCCGTCCTTTTTGAAACCTGATTCATATTCGATGAAAAGGGGGTGTCTTTTGGTATTTGACAGAAAGCTCTCCTCCCTCGTATATCTCATGGCTACAGGTCTCTTCGTATGAAACACGGAAAGGGCGATAAACCCTTCTACAGTCACATCCAGTTTTCCGCCGAAGCCACCGCCCGTTGCAGCCTGTATGATTCTGATACGGTCCTCAGGCATTGCGAGAAGCCGGGAAACCTCTCTTCTTTTGTAATGGGTATTCTGGGTCGAGGAGCTTATGACGATCTTTCCGCTCTCATCCATCCAGCCAACGCCCGATTCCGTCTCGAGGAACGCATGGTCGATCCATGTGGTTCTGTACGTATGCTCGACAATGATATCCGATTCATTAAAACCCTTTTCCCCGTCACCTTTGATTACCGTTCTTAGGGAGAGCAGATTTCCACCATTATGTATAAGGGTGGGCGCACCCTGAGCAGAGAAAGGATCGTGGATCGATGCAATATCCTCATATTCAATTTTGATAAGGGTCAACGCCCTCCGGGCAATCTCCTCGGTCTCGGCCAGAACGATAAGGATCGGCTCCCCTACGCAACGGACCCTATCCTCGGCAAGAAAGAACTGATCCTTTTTTATAATACCGAAAAGGTTCTCTCCCGGCACATCCCGGGAGGTAATAATCTTCACTACACCCGGGAGAGACAATGCTTCCCTGGCGTTGATGCCCCTGATCCATGCGTGAGGCCTTGCGGATCTATAAACGACACCGTGGAGGGCGCCTTCAATTCTCAAATCCCCTGAAAAAACAGGCTTTCCCAGCACCTTATAGAGCGCATCGACCCTGTCTATATCTTTTCCTATGAACATGTCGCCTCAACCCCTCAATACTTCATGGAGTATGCCTTTAAGAACAGGCAGCTTATACACAAATGACGGTCTTTCACCAGTAATGCGCCTTATCTCGTCTACAATCATCTTCCCCGCCTCCCGGATAACGCCTTCCTCAATATTCCGTCCCACGAGGAATTGCTCAACTTCCTTCGCCCGGAATGGCATGGGGGTACAGGAACCCACGGCAATCTTCACATCCATGTAACAACCGCCTTCTTCCTTGATTGCCCATGCCACCGAAAGCCGGGAGATAGACCAGGTGGCCCTTTTGGTAACCCGCTTGTAGCCTTCACGGTATCCTTTGAGGGGCTTGATATGTATGAATGACAGCATCTCGTCGTCCCTGATAGACGTTTCATAGGGTCTCACGATGAAGTCCTCAAGCCTCTCCTCCCTTGTTCCCCCCTCCGATTCCAGAATCAATGAGGCATCATGGATAAGAAGGGGCGCCAGGCTGTCGGCAGCGGGCGAGGCATTGACGAGGTTTCCCCCGATGGTACCCATGTTCCTGATCTGGGGAGAGCCCACTTGACCGCAGGCACGGGAAAGACTCGGAACATTTTCGTTGATTATCCGGCTCATGCTTACATCCCTGTGAGTTGCCCCGGCTCCAACGACTATCATCGGTCCATTCGTCTCAATCCCTCTGATCTCAGAAAGACCGGAGATATCCACAATATGCGTACACAACTCTCCCCTCCTCATCCGTACCATGAGGTCCGTTCCACCTGCGATGATCTTCACGTGTTCCAGGGTGGAAACAGCGGAAAGAGCTTCCGCCTTCGTCTTAGCCCTTACACTCTGAAATTCCGGCAACATCCTTAACCGCCTCTATGATTTGTATGTATCCTGTGCACCGGCACAAATTGCCGCTTATGGCCTCCCTGATTTCATCGTCTGTTGGATCCTTGGTTCGAAGAAGCAGGCTGTACGCAGAAAGGAGCATGCCCGGCGTGCAGTACCCACACTGGACAGCACCCGCGCGGATAAACGCCTCCTGCAGGGGATGGAGCGCCTCCTCAGAACCCAGGAATTCGACGGTCTTCACATCATGTCCGTCAACCTTTGAAGCAAGGGTCAGGCAGGAGCAATGAGGCTCGTTATCAATCAATACGGTACAGACCCCGCATTCCCCTATGGAACATCCCTCCTTGACGCTCTTCACATCAAGTCTTTCCCGCAGGGTGTGGAGGAGAGTCTCGTTGTCCCTGACCTCCAACTTTACCGTTTTACCATTGAGCGTGAACTTTATATTCTTCATCTTTCACTCAACACTCACAACTCAACACTCAACACTGCAGTTCTCACCGTCCCATCAGATTCGGCAGGTAGAGGGCTATTATCGGGAATATGGTAAGGATGAGCGCCGTGGCAATGATAGCCAGGAGGAATGGCGTTGCCCCCTTGAAAATCTCACCCCTGGGCACATCCTTGGCGATACCGGCAATGGTATATACATTAAGCCCCACCGGCGGGGTAATGAGCCCCGCTTCCATCATGAGAACCGCTACGACGCCAAACCATATAGGGTTAAAGCCTATAGCTACAACTACGGGAAAAATGACAGGGAGCGTGAGAACCATCATGGAAACTGAGTCAAGAAAACAGCCGAGGACGAAGTAGATGGCAATAATGATTGTAAGGATAAGATACTTAGAGACTCCAAGACCTGCTATCCAGGTTGAAACCATAGTGGGAATCGTCGACAGGGCTAAGAAATAGCTGAAGAGAGTGGCACCAGCCACGAGAAAAAGTACCATGACCGAAATCCGTGCCATCTCGAGAAGGGAAACAAAAAGGGCCTTCCAGGTCAACTTTCCTTTCAGGAGCACGATGATAAAAAGAGATGTGGCGCCGATTGCGCCTGCTTCCGTAGGATTAATAAACCCAAGGTATATACCTCCCATAACGATGAAGAAAACGAGAAGCGTTTCCCAAACACCCTTTAACGCAATGAGCTTTTCTTTAAATGTCACATTTCCCGGCGTTCGTGGAGCAAGGGAGGGGTCCATCTTCACAAGGACCACAACTACAGCAATGTACGCAAGGGATAAAACTATCCCCGGCAGAATTCCCGCTATGAGAAGTTTCCCGATAGATTGTTCCGTGAGCATCCCGAAGACCACAAATCCGAGGCTCGGCGGTATAAGGAAGCTCAGCGTGCCACCCGCAGCTACGACGCCGCAGGCAAGTTTCGGCGCATAGCCGAATCTCCTCATCTCCGGGAGGGCGACGTTTCCCATAGCTGCCGCAGCAGCAACGGATGAGCCACTTACCGCCGCAAAACCGGCGCATGCAGCAATGGTGGCTATCCCGAGCCCGCCCGGAAACTTCCGAAACCACTTGTCAAAGGTATTGTAAAGCTCCCTCGTTATGCCTCCGGTTCCCGCAAAACTCCCCATGAGTATAAACAGAGGGATAATCGTGTAAGGGTAGTTGGCGGCAACGCCATAAACCGTCTCTGCCACTTTCGGAAGAGCGGCGCCGAGCGAACTGAGAGACCAGAGCCCACAAAATCCCACAAGCATCATGACGAAGGCAATGGGCATGCCCAAAAAAAGTAACACCACGAGTACCAAGCTGCCTATTATTCCTACTGTTATCGGATCCACTATTTCCTCCCTCTCAGGATTGCAATAGACGTCAAAAGATCTACGAAAACCTCCAGCCAGAGCATAAGCCCACCTATGGCAACAAGTAACTTAAAAGGCCATTGTGGTACCCTTAACTGGTCAGACACTGCTGTTTCATGAACCCCCTCAATATAACCATACACCGTCAAAATCGTAATAATGGCGAGGGAAGCTACATCGGTTATGATTTTACATAACTTCTGACCCCTGGGGGAAAATTTGGATGTAAGGAAATCCACTCCCACGTGCCCCTGAACCTGCTGGGTGTACGCGGCGCCCAGCAGGATGATAATGGCCAGCATATATTCTGAAAGCTCCAGTGTTCCCGCAATAGGTTTATTAAAGAAACCCCTGCTGATTACATCGCATGTGGTGATGAGCATTAGAGGAATTGCAAGAAACATTCCCACTACGCACACAGAATACGTTGTTCGATGCACAATCTTTTTAAAACTCTCTAATCCATCCATATCGGTCCTTCCAAGATTTAGATTTATGCCTTCTTTAATTCAGGAGGACAGGAAACGAGATGCACGTTTCTCTTCTCACACTCTTCATTCATTGCAGCAACAGTCTTCTTCGCGGGAAGACCCTTGGCCTCGAGATCAGCTACCCATTTTCTCGTCACATCCTGGAATCTCTTGTACCACTGTTCGGCCTCCGCCTTGGGCAAATCGATCAACTTTACCCCTGCCTTTGTGATATCTTTCATAATACCCTGGTAATCGTTCCTTGTGAGGCCACCTGTTGTCTTGAATGGGTTCGTACATACCTCGTCGACAATCTTCTTCTGGTCAGCAGGAAGCTTATTCCAGCTATTCATGTTCATAATTGTGCCTTCTGAGACGCAGCCAAAGGTAAGCACTGTGCCGTTCTTGGCAACCTCGTGAAGCTTATAGGCAAGGATGAGGGGAGGACATGTCACAATTCCGTCCACGGTACCTGTTTCCATAGCCATGTACACGTCTCCCAGGGGCATAAAAACCGGCTCTGCGCCGAGGGATTTTATGTAGTTTGTCTGGTGGCCTCCGGGCGATCTCAACTTCATGCCATTGAGGTCAGCCATCTTACCTACTGGCTTCTTGGTCCAGATGAATGACTGGATGCAGCCGTTCAGTTCCAGCATCTTAACGTTCTTGAATTCATCTTTCAGAACGCGGTTGTACATGGCATTCCCTATATCTGCTGACACATCTTTTCCGTCGATCCAGACCGCAAGGGAGAGTACATCAGTGAGCGGAAAACGACCGGGTGTCCAGGTGGCAGTAAAATAACCCATGTCGGAAAGGCCTTTTGCCACAATATCAAAATGCTCAGGCCCCTTACCGAGGGCGGCACCCGCATACATAGTATAACCCATCTTACCACCGCTCCTCTTTTTCACCTCTTCGAGCATAGGCGTCCATACGGTCTTCACTTCTCTGCTGACAGGGGGGTGCCATGTGCTGAACTTTACGTTCGTGTTCTGCGCAAGAAGTACATTATGATCAAAAACGCCCATTCCCACTGCCGCGCCGCCTATGAGAGCACCTTTCAAAAAATCCCTTCTTGACAACTTTTTACAATCTTCACACATAATTGTTTCCTCCTTTCTTTTTTTTTGCTACTTCTATAAAAGAATTCCACCCACTAAAATTACAATAATAAGTGTTTAGCGTATAGCATTTAGTTTTTCCTCTACGCCTGTCCTCGCGTAGCGGGGGCTCTACGCTATTTGTTCATATCCATCTCAAAGTCACTGTCTTCTCATCGAGGAACATCTTCACCGAGTCCATCCTCGACTTCGAGTTGCCGAAAAAGGAATCCTTTTTCGAGCCAAGCCCAAAGAAGGCATAGGGCTGCGGAATACCGGCATTGACGCCAATGTTGCCCACTTCACACTCCCTAATGAACTTACGGGCAGCTTTTCCGCTCTCTGTCACAATGCAGGCAGAGTGGCCATAGTTGGTCCCGTTGATCCAGCCTATCGCCTGATCGAGGTCCGTAGCCCTTATAAGATTACACATGGGACCAAAGGCCTCCTCCCTGGCGATATACATATCCGTGGTTACGCCCTCGAAAATTGTGGGACCAACGAAATAGCCCTTCTCATAACCGGGAACCTTTGCCTCCCTCCCGTCGAGGAGGAGCTTTGCCCCTGCCTTAAGACCGGATTCGATGAAATTGAGCACCTGTCGCCTCCCATTCTCAGTGGTCAGGGGGCCGAGCTCAACGGTCTCATCGAGACCATAGCCCATCTTCATTGCTTTTGATGCTATGATCAGTTTCTCCTTCAGTTCTACGTACCGAGCGTCATCCCCGATAACCGCCACATTGTCCGATCCGAGACAGCGCTGACCGGTCATACCGAAGCATCCCCGCAATATATACTGCACCGCGTCGTCCAGGCTACAGTCAGGCATGATCACGATATAATTTTTGCCGTTGCCGTTAAGAGAGGACCTCTTGCCATATTTTCCGCACAACTCAAAAAGCTCCTTGCTCACCCTCGTTGATCCGATGAGGCCCACACCTTTCACCCTCGGGTCCGAGATGATAAGCTTATTAAGTTCCCTCTCCGGTCCCATGTGGAGCAGATTGGCCACACCGGGCGGGAAACCTGTCTCATCGAGCATCTTGAACATGGCATCCGCCGATACAGGACACTGACGGCTTGGTTTCACTATGACCGTGCACCCGCAGGCCAGGGCGTAAGGCACGAAGGACGACCATGCATGCATGGGAATGTTCCCCGGCGTAATGATCATGAATGCGCCCATCGGCTCCCGTATCAGGTAGCAGTCGATGCCGTTGGCGAGCTGATCCACGTGTTCACCCTTGAAGAGGCTGTACATGGCGCTCCCTGCCGCTTCAATATTCTCCATACACCTTGAGATGGTGCCCCTGCCCTCGTCTATGGTGCATCCGTGGTCCTGAACGAGGATTCTCGCCAGCTCTTCATGGTGCCTGGCGAAGGTGTCCCTGAGGTTGAACACGAGCTGCGCCCTGTTCCTGAATGGCACATTTCTCCATTTTTTAAAGGCTTCATGTGCAGCCGTGATTACATTTTCCACATCCTGCTTTGATGCAATTGGTGCTTCAGCAATAGCTTCGTCGTTTGCTGGATTTGTAGTTTCAAAATATGTATTCGTTCCCGGGTCAACCCACTGCCCGTTAATATACAGTTTTAGTTTCCCGTAATGTTTGCTTACTTCATCCAATATTGCCATTGTTTCCTCCTATTAATTCAGCATATAGTCAATAGTGCATAGCGATTAGTAAAGCCTCCCCTATATACTTGATACTGTTCAGTGTTTACTGCTTTTAAAAAGTTGGTGGTGTTATCACCCATATTACAATCACATTTTCCTTTCCGCTATTACCCCAGTTGTGAGGGATTTGCGAAGAGAAATAGAAACTTTCATTTTTCCGCACTTTGTGCAACTTATCGTTCAACAGCATATCCAACTCGCCTTGCAACACGTAGCCAAATTCTTCCCCATCATGAGAATACATGCCATGGGAGCCGCCGCCGGGTTTAATGACCGTATAAAAGGGCTGCATCTTTTTGTTGGTTACATTTTTTACGAGAGATTGTATCTTCGCATCCCATCTCTTCAACTGTATATCCACCCTGCCATCCATGGGCGTTACCACATCTTCATCATTCATGGCTTTCATGAAAAAGTCGATAATGTTGACATTCAGGGCTTCGGCGATCCTTTTTAGCATTGAAATAGAAGGATCCGTTTTTCCCCGTTCAAGCTGGGAGATCAACGAAGGGGTACACTCTGCAAGCCCGGAAAGCTGCTTGATATTGAGATTCTTCCCTTCTCTGAGTTCCTTTATCTTTTTTCCAATATTCATAAAAAACTTTTTTTAAGAAATTAAATATTTGTTAAATTATTAAATACTATTTAATAATTGTCAAGTAAATTTTTCTTTTATTATCCATGCGGGTTAACGGGGTAAAAAATAGACTATGGGTACTGCATTCTGAATAAAATTATTACAGATTCTCTGTCTGACTTTTTATATTCAACTCAAAATACCAAGTATACAGGGACATGGCAGACAGGTTGTTTTACTTATCTGATAGTGGAAAGATTATTTCTATTGCCTGTGTTGGGCATTCGACAGCACAAAAACCGCATTCTTCACAGAATTCCTCTTCTAAAGCTACTTTTTCATCCGTCAAAAACAGTGCAAGCGGAGGACATACTTCAACGCAATTTCCGCATCCAGTACAAAGATTTTTATTGATTACCGGTATCATTGTATCTCCATTCCTAAGCGGTATCCATCATGGATCGCATTATTCAGACGTCTTGGCTTTTTTGCATCACCAATTAAATATACCTTTTCTTTAGTACCCTCCAAGGCTGTCTTCCAATCCACTGCAGGTTGACGATATGTTACAATTATTGAATCAACCTCGATAGTTTTTTGTTCATTTAAAGACCCCATGCTAAGCACACTGCCTTCCATTCCATTGATCTGTGAGTTCATCATAAAAACAACCCTTTTTTTCTTCAACAATTGTATGTACTGCCAAAGGTAGAATGGATTCACGTCCCTGCCTAATTTGTTTGTCTTTTCAATAATTGTAATGTCATAATCTCCACTCCCTGACAAAAATACTGCTACGCCGAGCCCAACCCCTTCGCCTCCTATTATAGCCACTCTTTTTCCAGGTAACATACCATTTACAATAATGTCTTCAGGAGAAAGAAGAATGCTCGATTCCAACAATGAATAATGTTTTATGTGTGAACCGGTAGCAATAACAACAATGTCTGCGTTCTTTTCTGTTAGTAGTTGCGGTGTACATTCAATACCAGGATTTATCTCAACTTTCTGGCGATGACACTCACTTTCGAGGTATTTGACCGGCCTTAGCAATTCGATTGCACCATGATCAACCTTTGAAGCAAGGAGTATGTTTCCTCCCAGTATGTTGTTTTTCTCGTAAAGTGTTACCTTATGTCCTTTTTTTGCTGCAATCGAAGCAAACTGAAGCCCTGCAGGACCACCACCAACGACAATGATGCTTTTTCTGTCTTTAATGGGGGGGAAGCCGTAGTATCCCCAGCTCTCCTCTCCCTCATGACCCAACGTAGGCCTCACAGAACACATAATGGGCTGATGGTAATACAACCTGGAAAAGCACACATTACACGCTATACATGGAATAATCTCATCAGTTCTTCCCTCTTTTGACTTACGTGGAATCTCTGGATCGGCAATCATAGGACGGCACGCTTCCCAAAAATCTATCTTACCTTCACCAATTGCTTTTTCAGGTATTTCAGGAAGAAACTGTCTAAATGCCATCATCACGGGTACATTCACTGCTTTCTTTACCATTTCTGCTACATAAAGCCAGTGACCCATTGGGACATCTCTTGTAATAACTGACTGAGATGATTCATGCCAGCCAATTGTAACACTTACATAATCAGCACCAGCTTCTTCGGCTATACGAAAACTTTCTATGCTCTCTTCAACTGTATTACCGCCGCGGTCATCAAGAAGTTCTAATCCGCAAAGTCTTATCCCTAAAGGTATCGAGTTGCCTACCTCAGCCTTTATCCCTTGTATTACTTCCATCATTATCCGGCATCTGTCACGAATGTTTCCATTATATTCATCTTGTCTCTTATTCGTATATCTTGATATAAACGTTGATATAAGATATCCGACAATTCCGGATAGTTCAATCATTTCATAACCAGCATCAACTGCCCTGCGTGCTGCTTTTACGTGATCATGAATAGACTCATTGATCTGCTTTTTTGATATTTCACGTGGTTGTTTAAAATATGATAGCTTCTGAGGGACAACTGACGGCATAAGACAGTAATCTAATTCAACTCCACCTTCTCTGCCACAATGGAGAATCTGTAAACATGATACTGCACCGTTTTGCTTTATCACTTCTGAAATGCGAGCAAGCCCAGGTATAAATTTATCATCCGATATGCTCATCATTCCCTTAAAACCTTTTCCTTCAGCTTTTATATCAGGATAAGCTCCTTGTGTTGTTACTATACCAGCACCCCCTTTCGCCTGTGCTTCCATATATGCAACTTCCTTATCAGTCACATAGCCATTAATTGTATTAAAATTTGTTTCAGTTGCAGCATATTTAATACGGTTTTTTATAATAAGTGATCCTATATGCCCCTGTGAAAAAATGTGTGAATAATATTCCATACTATATTCCTTATTTGTTTTTTTATGTAGTTAGCATAATGTAATTATGCAAGTCAAGATACACATTAAACTTCTGTTTTCTTATACGCTTGTATTCTTTGATAAACCCTATTTTTAAAATTGCTTCTGTATTTGGTGCTGTTTATGAATTCATTCCCACAACCTCAGTTATAGAGAGTGTGGCAATATCCGTAAACTTACCGCGCCTCATATCATCGTTATGCATAATATCAGTTACACGGGAAAATACATTTTCTATAAAAACTTCCCTATCTTCCATCTTTTTCCTTATTCCAAAACGCAGTTTTTTACGGTCTTCGTCTTGTAAAGTATTAATGAGGTTTTTCGTAGTTAGTATCGAACCATACCTGGCAAGATCTGAAAGTCTTCCGGTATAATTAATGCTATCCCCTAATGCCGTGAACTCCATGCTTGTTGAAGCATTTACTGTGCTGAAGTATTCCAGGCCTTCATTGATACCTATATTTAAATAAAGCTCATTATACCATTTTTTTCTGGCTTTCCATTCAGCCGAAATTCTTTCCATTTTTTCCTTTATGTCCATCGCACAGTATATTGAATTAATAAGATAGTTTGAATTTTGCTGCTTTAAAAAATAATATACAATACCATCACCGGCATGTTTTCCATATATACCGTAATACTTCTTAAAAGATCCTTCCATGGTCTTCCACAATTGATTAATCAACTCAAAATATTCTTCTGGAGGTAACTCTGCGCATATACGGACAGAATCCTGCAAGTCAGCAAACAAAACACAAAACGATACCATAGTCGGTAATCTCTTCTGAAGTAGATCTTTAATTACATTTTCACGGCCTGATAGAAATTGTGTAATCTCTTCGATATAACTGTTTGCAGGAACATAAACAAACAATAAACCTTCTCTGAAAAACGAAGTGTATATACGGTATGATTCACTTGAACCGTCGTTTTTTATTATAGTCATAAAACTCTGCCTGATTGGTTCCTTTGGTAACGGTAAAACTCTGTCATATGCATTTTCTAATAGATTTATTTCATTATTTGTAACATCTGTATATATCTTTGAAATATAGTCACGAGGGTTTTTTGACTTTACAAATGACATGTGAAAATCAATTATACTTTGCCAATTTTGAATTCCACTATTAAATTCCCAGTTAAAGAACAGTTTAAATATATTTCTTGATTCAGCATTTCTTATGTTTTTAACATCTTTTTTAAAAATAAGTTCTTCCGCCGCCTTATTAATCCACTCTATTTCAAATTTGTGGTTAATAAGATACGCAGGAGTTTGTATATCATCTATGCTTATAGTAACCTTCTGATCTGTATCTGCGTATACCTTGTTATCCAACCTTTTACTATCCGCCTCTACAACTGCTGTTGCTGTTGTTGTTGTTGCTTTTTCTTCTTTTTGTACCTTATTCTCTTTCAATTTCTTTACTATGGAAACCACAGAGTTTCCCTCTTGTTTTAACTGCTTAACCGTAGCTATACGATTTATTGCTGTTGGGGGAAAATAGCCTATCTTCTTTGTGCCTTCCATTCCTTCTCGTGGTTTAAGCACAACCGGTTTCTGGATAATACCTAATTTGATATAGTTATTAAGGGTTGCCCTTGAAATACCACACGAATCTATAATTTCTTTACTGCTTACCCAGTCCTGATACTTTTCGTCTAAGATTTTCATAAAGACTCCTTTATTTAGACAGTTAATTATTCTCATATTTATATTTATACAGATTAAATAATTTGTCAAGTAAAAAATTACAATTATGTAAATTTATTTATGTTTACTTATACAGTATATTGTATAAATAAACAGTTAACCCTTTATGTTTAGACAGTATATAGTTTGTGGAATATTGAAGTATGAAACCGATAAATTTTAAAACGAAGAAATATAATGGATTTAATAGAAGAAAATATCGTTCAGTATTATTTACTACCCGTATCTATATTGAACCCCGTACTCTCCTCTTGGATAAATCCATTCTATAGCACCTTCTATACAAGCAATTTTGCATGTTCCGCATTCGAGGCACCCTGCAAATTCAACAACAACCTCATTGTTTTCTTCATTTAAAGTATAAAGATGGCCAGGGCAGATAAAAAGACAATATTTAATTTTACACTTATCTCTACAGATATCATGATTTATTTTTATATGGCTTTCTATATCTGTCTTAAATGCATCAATAGTAAGCTTTTCATCGACTCTCATAGTACACCTATACATTTTTAAATGTGTAAAGTTCTTTTAATCTCTTAAAGCTTAATAAACCGGATGCCTTCATCTCATTCCACAAATATTTTCCAATTCTTCCCTTTGGCTCCTCGCCAAACCACATGATCTTCTCAACCAGATCAGGAAAGGAATTCGGGTAGAAAGAAAAAAAAGAATCATTGTCAAGAAATGCCGATATATCCTTGCATGTATAAAGATCCTTTAAGACGAAAGTCTCACGCAATTTACTTTCATAACAGGCAAGTGTTTTTTCTGAATAGTCTTCGGCTTCTTTTGCCTTTATTACTGACTCGGCTGCGATAATTCCAGATGCAATAGCAAACTCCATTCCTCTTACCGTTACCCCCATGTTTAATGCAAAACCTGCAGCATCGCCTGTGACTATAATACCATTCCCATAAAGTTTAGATATACCATTATAACCAGCCTCAGGTATTATATGCGCAGAATATTCAACAAGACTTCCACCGTCAATCAGTCTACCTATTTCATATCTATCCTTAAAATCATCCATCAAGGCATGAGTCTCGATAGTTGGTGTCTTTTCTGTAAGCGCCTTAATCCCGACAACTATACCAAGAGATACTGTTTCTTTATTTGTATATAAAAAACCTCCACCGAACATACCCTTTGTAACATCACCAATAAAAAGATGGGCACAGCCTTCGTTGACATCAACATTGAATCGGTCATTGATTTTTTCTTCTGATAGCTCAATGACTTCTTTGATACCAACAGCATAATTCTTCGGTTTCATCTTCTGTTTAAGTCCAGCCTTTTCAGCCATAAAGGAAAGGACACCATCGGATGCTATAACTACATTTGCATATATCTCTTCTTCGCCAGCTCTTACTCCAACTATAGTATCTCCTTCCCATAAAAGGTCATCGACTCTATATTTAGGTATTACATAAACACCTTTTTCAATTAGCTTTTCGGATAGCCACCTGTCGAAGTATGCTCTTAAAATGGTATAGCTGTGATTTGTCTGTTTAAATTTTTCACCGGTAAAGTCAATACTGATTGAATTATCATCACCCAATAGACTCCATCTTTCCCTTACTACTTTTCTCTCAAAAGGGGCACCATCAAGCATATCTCCAACAATTGATTTTATCGGTTCGAGATAAAGTCTTCCACCTGTTACATTTTTACTTCCCGGGAAATCACCTCTTTCCACAACTATCACTTGCATGTCTTTTTCAGCAAGTTTATATGCACAGGATAATCCTGAAAGCCCCCCTCCCACAATTACAGCATCAATTTTATCCATGCCAAGTCTCTTCTAAACCTCTTGTTTAATTTTTATCAGCTCTTCTTTTAATACTGGCAATATGCTAAAAATATCATCCACTATCCCATAATCCGCATACTGGAATATAAGGGCATTCGGGTCTTTGTTTATTGCGACAATTACTTTTGACGTATCCATGCCCATTGTATGATGGAGTGCGCCTGAAACACCACAACCTATATATAGTTTTGGAGATACGGTCTTGCCACTTTTGCCAATCTGATCATTGTAGTCTCTCCACTTACTATCCACAACTGCACGGGACGCACCAACCCTTCCTTCCATAACCTCAGCTATTTCTTCAAGCATCTGAAAATTTTCAGGTCCCTTCATACCACGGCCACCGCAGATTATAAAATCTGCTTCCTGCAAATCTACCTTTTTTGATCCTGCTTTATCTGTGCTAATCAAACTGATTCGTGGATCACCAACTACATCTACCGTCTCGTCAATCAATTCTCCATTTAACGATCTCTTTTCGACAAAAAATGAGTTTGGCCTGAAAGTTACAAAAAAAGTTGAGTCATCTTTACATACGATCCATGAGATAATTTTTCCACCGAAGAGCGGCTTTTTAATCTTTATGCTTTCTCCGTCAAAAACAGCACCGACCGCATCAGATACAATAGCTCCATTAAATTTTGCAGCTAACCTCGGGAAAATATCTTTGCCTGTAATAGTCGATGCACCAAATACAGCGTAAGGTTTATACTTTTTTATTAACTGCTCCATAACGTGTGTAAAGGTATCCCACCTGTAATTTTTTAATTTCTCATTATTAACAACTATAACCTTATCTGCAAATTCTTTCAGTTGATTTGCAGCCGCTACTATGTCATTACCAATAATCACCGCATACACAGTCGATAATGATTTTTCTGATATCTCCTTTGCTTTAGACAGTAATTCAAACGATACCTTCCTTATGGACCCTTCTTTGCATTCTATAAATACAAATATATCTTTGGACATGTTTTAGTCTCCTCTCTATAATGCTTTTGCTTCTTCTTTTAAAATATTTATAAGAGATTTTACTTTCTCTCCAGGGGTCTCACCATCAACAATTTTGACTGCAGGTCTTCCCTTAGGTGCCTCATATGTTAATACCGATATCTTTGAAGCAGTCATGTCTAACAACTCTTTGGATAACCCAGCCAAAGTGCTTGGATCTACAACGGTTATGCTGGCCTTCATGGCCTTCATAACACCTGCAATTAACGGCACCCTTGGCTCATTAATTCCCTTCTGGGTGGTGAATAGAGCCGGCAACTGAACTTCTAATGTTTCTTTGCCACTTTCTATTTCGCTTTCGACTCTCACCTTTTCCTCATCAATGATATCGAATTTCAAGACAGCACTCACATGAGGTATACCTAACAATTCAGCTATCATAGCACCGATATTTGCGTTTTCGTCGTCGATTGCCTGCCTGCCACAGAATATCAAATCAAATCCTTCCTGCTTTGCAAAATTTGCAAGTATTTTTGATGTTATAAGCGGGTCGTCACTGTCCAAGCCTGTGTTATCCAACAAGAAGGCTCTGTCCGCCCCCATTGCTATTGCTGTACGCAACGCCTCTACAGCTTTTTTTGCACCATATGTACATACTGTAATCTGGCTGTCTTTGATTTTACTTTTGATCCTTATTGCTT
>JAPLKD010000053.1 GCA_026388245.1 Pseudomonadota bacterium
GGCAGACATTGTTATCTTTCAATACAGGGAAGGTATGTAAGGCCATGTTCAGTATTCCCTTCGGCGATCTTGTACCTGAATACATAAAGAAATTTGAGCCCTATATCCCGAGCAAACCGGACCAGGAATTGATGAAAATGTACGGGTGCAAACGCCTTTACCGTCTCAATAATAACGAAAACCCCCTTGGACCTCCCCCCGCGTCGCAGGAAATCATCCGACAGTTCCGGACACCCAGAGCAGGCATTTACCCAAGCGGAGATATTTACTATATGCGGTACAGGCTTGCGGAAAAATTCAACATGCATCCGGACCAGTTTCTCTTCGGGAACGGGGCGAACGAGGTCATTGCCTTTGTTATCAAGGCATTCTGTCAGGAGGGCGACAATATCATCACTGCCGATAAAACCTTTGCTGTCTATGAATGGGTGGCGACATTTTCAGGCTTTGAGGCAAGGCTTGTTCCGTTAAGGGATTTCGGTTTTGATGATGCAGGCATGCTCGATCAGATTGATGAGCGGACAAAGATACTATTTGTCTGTAACCCGAATAATCCTACCGGTACATATTGGAATGAAGAAACTTTACGCAATTTTCTGGATGTTATCGGGGGCAGGCAGATCGTTGTCGTAGATGAAGCGTATTGTGAATTTGTTGAAAAAGAAGATTATCCGGACGGTATGAAGCTTATCGAAGAGTACCCGAATCTTGTTGTTTTTCGTACCTTTTCAAAGATGTATGGTCTGGCGGGCTTGCGTATCGGCTATCTTGCGGGGAATCCGGAGGTGGTGGATATTATCCGGCGCACCTGTGTGGTTTATTCCGTGAACACAGTGGCGCAGGATACAGCGCTTGCAGCCATTGACGATGACGACCACGTCCAGCGCACCCGTGACCTTGTAAGGACGGAGAAGGCCTATCTCCAATCAGAACTGGACCGACTGGGCCTTGAAACCCAATCCGGCGAAGGATGCTATGTCATGATTAAATTGCCCATGAGTGACACCCTTGCTTACAGAAAACTCATGAGCGAAGGTGTGATGATCCGGAGCATGACGGGATTCAGATTTCCGAACTGGATACGGGTCAGCATAGGGAAGCATGAGGCGATGGAGGCGTTTGCAGGTGCACTCAGAAAAATACTTGCTCGGTAAAACCATACCCCGTTTCGATGCTGTTACAAAGGTGACGGGCCGGGAAAGGTATGCTGCCGATTACTATGGTGATGATTTTCTCTGGGCCGGGGTGAAAAGGGCCGGCATTCCTCATGCCCGCTTGAAGGGTATCGATATCGCGATAGCAAAAAACATCCCCGGCGTCGTTGCCGTTCTGACCCATGAAGATGTGAAAGGAACAAACAGGTACGGCATAATCCGGAAAGACGAACCAGTACTGGCAGACTCAAAAATCCACCATTGCGGCGATGCCGTTGCCCTTGTTCTGGCCGAAGACAAGGAAGCCCTTAGATGCGCCATCGAAAGTATCACCTTTGATTATGAGCTATTGCCCGGTGTTTTTGATCCGGAAGAAGCCCTGAAGGAAACCGCTATAAAGGTGCACGAGGATAGCCCTGAAGGGAACATTATACGCTATGTCCCCGTAGAGACCGGAACCCCCGAATCCGCTTTCAATGAATGTGACACAGTCATTGAAGCGGTATTTGAGGTGTCCCGCCAGGAACATGCATACCTCGAGACAGAGGCCGGGTGGGCATATTTTGACAAAACCGGGCAGCTTGTTATTGTTGTTGCCACGCAGACACCCTTTCGCGACCGCTTTGAGATTGCCCCTGCCCTCGGGCTGGACATGGAGAAGATACGCCTTATTGTTCCCTATCTCGGCGGCGCATTCGGGGGGAAAGATGGTATAACGCTTCAGTGCCTTCTGGGTCTTGCGGCGCTCCATTCCGGCGGAAGGCCCGTTAAGATGTGGTGGGGCAGGGAAGAGAGCTTTCTTGCAAGCGTGAAGAGGTTGCCGGCGCGCATGTATTACCGGCTTGGCGCAAAAAACGATGGGACTCTCCATGCCCTGGAATGCAGGCTCTACTTTGATGGCGGCGCCTATGCTTCTCTCGGCGGAGAGGTCATGACCCTCGCTGCGGAACATGCAGGCTCTGCATACCGGATTCCCCATGTGAGCATAAAAGGCTGGTGTGTTTACACGAATAATCCCATCGGAGGTCCATTCCGCGGATTCGGTGTCCCCCAGGTGACGGCTGCCATGGAACAGATGGTGGACATACTTGCCTTAAAAATCAGGATGGATCCCCTCGAAATCCGCAGGAAAAACATTGTCAGGCAGGGAGATACTAACTGTGTGGGCGTAACCCTCACGCATTCCACAGGGGCCGAAGAATGTCTCAGGGTGTTGTCGGAACACCCCCTGTGGAGGGGAAAAGATACATGGAAAAAGTCAGCAGCCCCATTCAAAACGCGAGGGGTCGGGATTGCGTGTATGGCCCATGCAATGGGATACCCGCCCATTGTTCCTGATGTGGCGAACGCAAAGATTGAGCTTACAGAAGAAGGGAAAATACGGGTATACGCAGGCGTTGTAGATATGGGACAGGGTAATGCGAGCACATACCTCCAGATGGCAGGTGAGATACTGAGTCAGGATATAACCGGAATGGAGCTTGTATTACCTGATACAGAACGGACGTTGCCTTCAGGCTCATCATCTGCCAGCAGGACGACCTACACGTACGGGAATGCCTTGATAAAAGCAGCAAATACCTTGAAAATGCGCATTTTTGAGAAAATATTACCACTGATTCAGGGGTCAGATGTCAATGAGTTTATCCTTGCACCTGACAGGGTTATCCATCCACCCACAGGGAAAGAGGTTTCCCTTAAAGAAGCTTCCCGTTTTTTTAGTGAATCCGAAAGAGTCTGTACTGATACCTTTATAATGCCCGTCGTGGAAGGCATGAACGATGTTATCTATATGGGCCCCCACCTCATCTATTCTTACGGAGCCCATCTTGTCTATGTGGAGATTGACAGGCTTACAGGTGAGGCAGAAGTAAAGGACTATCTTGCTGTTACCGATGCCGGCAGGGTCATAAATCCTCAGGTTTTTGAGCAGCAGATACAGGGCGCAATCGCACAGGGTCTTGGCTATGCCCTGTACGAAGATTACATGGTCGATGAAGGGGTTCACCTGACCCCCGACCTTGCAACCTACATCATCCCTACGTCCATGGATATACCCGAAATGACATCCATTCCGGTGGAAACCTTTGAAGAATCGGGCCCGTTCGGCATGAAAGGGGCAGGAGAAATCGCAATGAGCGGGCCCTTGCCGGCCGTTGCAAATGCTATATACGATGCATGTGGCATCAGAATTCCCCGTTCACCATTCACGGCAGAGAAGATTTTGAAAGCGCTGTGTAAACTTTCTGCTATTATTTTTGCATTTTTCATTTCAAAGGGGTAATATTTGCATACAAATGTGGGGGCAGGCATGGAACAACACGAAAAAAAATGGGAACATCCAGGCGGAAAGCTGATAGAGCTTGGTTCTGCGGCATTGAGTGATGAAGAGTTGCTTACAATACTCATTGGAACGGGTTATAAAGGAAAGTCAGCGCGGGGCATTGCAAAGGATCTGCTCGATAAGTATTATTCCATTCCCGGACTTATGGGAAAGAAACTGACAGACCTTGCGAAGATTAAAGGGTTGAAGGATGTAAAAGTTGTAAGGATTGCCGCAGCTTTTGAAATAGCAAAAAGGGTGATTAAGGCGCTTGAAAAAGAGTAGATTGAAAAATCAGGAAAGGGAAGCATCAGTTGTGAGAGCAGAAAAGGCAGATATAACGCACCTGAACCGTCAGATCCCTCCGAAGGCCCACACCTCCATGTATATATGGCACAAATACTGGTCGAGAAAAACCTGGAACGTTGTAGCGGAGTTCATAAAGACATATTGCCCTGAGGGCGGTATAGTCTTTGATCCCTTTGCCGGAAGCGGCATTACTGCGATGGAGGCCCTGAAAAACGGCAGGCGGGTAATTGTTTGCGACCTCAACCCAGTTGCTACGGAAATTATTAGACTCACCATAAAGCCTGTAAACCTCAAACACCTCCTTGAAGCCTTTGAGAGAATCAAAGAAAAGGTGAAAAAGAAGATTGAAAGTCTATATCTGACACAATGCAGGAAATGCGGCAGGGAAGTCGTATTCGATTGTGCAATCCGGCAAAACGACGAATGCACTGAAATTCGCTATCAGGCATGTCACAATTGCGGAGATAGACAAGAGAAAAATTGTTCGCTTACCGACTACGATAAAAACCTCCTCGAAGCCATCGAAAACAATGATATTGAGGGGTGGTATCCGAATAACAGGCTCTATTATCCTGACGGAAGACCTTTTATCAAAAAAGAAAAATATGAAACAATAGACGAGCTTTTCACGAAACGCAACCTTCAGGCCCTTGCATGGCTCATGGCAGCAATAGAAGAAGAACCGGATAAAGATTTAAAGGATTTTCTTAAGATAGGGTTTTCGTCTATGGCGCATTTGTGTTCGAAAATGAGCCCAATTTCTGAAGCTGGGCATTTCACCCCCTTTAGCTCTGCTTGGACGCAACACAGTTATTGGTACCCTTCTGGACCATATATGGAACAAAATGTCTGGAGCAAATTTGAGAGTGCAATTAGAGGACACCAGGGTCTAATTAAAGCCAAAACTGAATCGAATGAATATTTTAAGGAATGCAAAATCGGATCGTCTTTAAAACAGGTATTATCCGGTAAAGCAGACACTTATATCCACACAGGCTCCTGCCTTGATTTAATGGATAAGATGTCGGAAGGCTCAGTGGATTATGTATTTACCGACCCTCCTTACGATGCCTCTGTTCAGTTCGGTGAGTTGTCCTATATGTGGGTTTCATGGTTAAAAAAGGACGGGGAAGAATATCTTGAAAATATCCGGGCAAACGAAATTATAAGGAACGAGCGGCAGCACAAAGATTTTACCGTGTACCATTCGCTTCTCTCATCGAGTTTTCATAAGATGTTTAAGGTCTTAAAACCGGATCATTATCTTACATTAACATTTCACAACCCCACCTTCAAGGTGCGTAATTCGACAATCAGGGCAGGTGTATTCGCCGGTTTTGAGTTTCACAAAATACACCATCAAGAACTTGCAAGGCCATCCGCTAAATCTTTATTGCAGCCCTTCGGCTCAGCACAAGGCGATTTTTACCTGAGATTTCACAAACCCTCTCTCGACAAGGTTGCCCAACAGCCTGAAGAAATTGATGAGCTAAGATTTGAAAATATTGTTGTAGAGACAACCATAGCGCTCCTTGCAGAACGTGCAGAGCCGACGCCTTACACAATCATAATCAATTATGTTGATCCAGTCCTTGCAAAGCATGGTTATTTCAGCAGTCTCCATACAGGTTTTGATATTAACACTGTCCTGAAAAATCATCTTGATAAAGAATTCATCCTCATATCTGCCAAGATGGGGGGATCAGAGGGAAGGTTGTGGTGGTTCAAAGATACTTCGATTGTGCCGAGATTGAATGAAGTACCGTTAACCGAGAGAGTCGAAGAGACCGTTTACAGGCAACTTTACAAGAAAGGTCGTGTGACGTTCACCGAAGCATGGGATGCCGTAAGCACGGAATTCCCCAACTCACTCACTTCAGACAGCACGAGCATAATGGATGCCTTAAAGATATATGCGAGACCGGTATCAGGCGGCTGCTGGATGCTCAAGCCGGAGATACGTCAGCGCATTAATCAGCATAGCGAGATGATCGCAACTCTCGCCTCCATTGGAAAGAAACATGGATATGACATATGGATAGGTAGACGGGAACAACATGAGAGAGACAGGGACGGAAAAGCCCTCTCAGAATACATGACAGTTAAAGAGTTGAAGGTCAGGAATGCCATCAACCCTGATGTTGTTGAAAATATCGATCTTATATGGCTTGAAGACAGTAGCATGAAGGCTATGTTTGAAATAGAATCAACAACAAGCATGACAAGCGCCCTCATGCGAGGGTCAAACGTTGAAAACACCGTAGACAAATTCCTTGTGCTGCCGGAAGAAAGAGAGAACCAATTCAAAAACAAACTGACCTCCCCATTATTTAAAGAACATTTCGAACAGGATAATTGGAAGCTCATATACTTTGATACGCTGAGAACTGCTTATATAAAAAGCAAGAACGACCTGGATGTCCGCAGCATAATAGATCAAAAAACCTTAGCTGCAAAGAAGACTGGGGCTGATGATAAAGAACAGGGGCAATTGTTTTAGAATAAAATTGATTCTGTTGATGATTTTATGAAAATTTGCCGCCAAAAAATCAAAAATGAAAGTAGGACTGTCATCAAATAGCCCTACCGAATTGTTATATCTCCGACTTCAGCAACAACGGAAAGAGCTGCCCTTGCGATGAAGAGGATTGTGGACATACAATGAAAATATTTTTTGTTCTTAACGATACACACACAATAATCGATGTTGACCCTGACAGAAGGGTGGTGGATATTCTCCGGGAGGACCTGCAACTGACAGGTACAAAGGAAGGCTGCGGGTCAGGCGAATGCGGTGCATGCAGTATTCTTGTGGATGGTGAAAGCAGGCTTTCCTGCCTCATGCTCGCAGCACAACTTGAGGGGAAAAGGGTTATCACTGTCGAAGGGTTGTCCGTAGGCGAAAATATGCATCCAGTACAGGAAGCGTTTGTTGAACACGGCGCAGTTCAATGTGGATTCTGCACCCCGGGAATGGTTATGGCAACAGTAGACCTTCTCAATCGGAACGCTGAACCGACCAGAAGCGAGATCAGAGAAGCCATAAGCGGCAACCTGTGCCGTTGCACCGGTTACCAGAAGATTGTCGATGCAGTGGAAGTGGCCGCAAAAGCAATGAAGAATGAAGAGTTAAGAATGATGGGGAAGGATAGATGAGAGAGGTATTTATACCGGACCATCTTGATGAGGTATGGGATATTCTCGAAAGAGACCCGGAGACAATGCTCTATGCCGGCGGTACCGACCTCCTGGTCAGGCTCAGATTTAACTTCGCCGGTTCGCCGGTTCGCCGGTTCGCTCATCTGCCTCGAACGGATAGACGAACTTAAAAGCATCCATGAGGCAGATGGTCAGATATTTATCGGCAGTTGCGTAAGCCACACAAAGCTCATGGAAAACCTGCTCATTCAGAAAAACTTTCCCCTTTTAATTCAGGCGGTGAAGGTTCTCGGTTCACCTCCAATCAGAAACATGGGTACAATCGGTGGGAACATTTGCACTGCCTCTCCTGCAGGTGATACGCTCCCTCCTCTGCACACGCTTGGAGCTATTGTGGAGATACGATCCATAGACAGTAACAGGCTTGTGCCGCTCAAGGGTTTTATCAAAGGCCCCGGTAAAACGGCCCTTCAGAAAAGTGAAATCGTCTATGGGGTATGGATTAACACGAACCAGGATTATAATGTCTGTCATTACGAGAAGGTAGGGCAACGGAAGGCGCTTGCCATTGCCATTGCCAGTTTCGCAGCTTTGCTGAAACTGTCAGAGTCGGGCATCATTGAAAAGGCGCTGTTTGCCTGGGGAAGTGTGGCGCCTGTGATCGTTACCTCTCAGGAGGCAGAGAAAATGCTTATTGGAAAACCCCTCACCGCGGAGTCTCTCAAGTCGGTTGTTCCACTCGTTGAGAAGGCCGTGTCTCCCATAGACGATGTCCGGGCAAGCGCAGAGTATAGAAGAATGGTGGCTGGAAATCTTCTTTTCCGCCTGCTGCAATATGGGAACCATGGCAGCACCTGAAAGGCTTTTTTCCAGAGATTTTATCCTTCTCAATCTGATATTTTTCGTAGCATCTATTGCAACGGCAATCTTTTTCCAATTCCATCGGTACCTGAGTTTCCTCGGGATCCCCGAAGGCTGGTCCGGATTCATTATCGCTGCCGATGCCATTCCAGCCCTGATTCTCCAACCCCTTCTCGGCGTTTTTTTGAACAACAATAATGCCCGGAGATGGATGTTCGGGGGTGTTACATGCATGATTGCAGCGCTTTTATCGTACGGCTTTGCAACCACCGTGACGGCCCTTGTTGCGGTGCGCATATTCCAGGGCGCAGGCTTTGCCTGTCTCATTGCTGCAATGATGGTGCTGATGGTAAATTATATCCCCTCACAAAAAAGCGGTACGGCCTTTGGAATCGTCTCTACTATAAGGCTTTTACCCTATGCCCTTATCCCGCCCCTTATGAGCGGTTACTTCAAGGCGCCTCAGGACTTTTTAAAAGCACTCACATACAGCGTTCTGCCCATGGTGCTGTCTTTGATGGCTGTTCTGCTGTTAAAATCACCGGATATTTTGCCGGGGGGACCGGGTCCCAGGCAGTCCATAAATAAGAGGGAGTTGCTCGAAGACCTTAAGGATCGCAGGGTATCCATTGTCCTTGTGATAAACCTCCTCTTGTACAGTGGATATACAACGGTCTTTTTCTTTCTCGAAGGATATGACCGGAAGATGGGTATAGAAAACCCGGGTCTGTTCTTTACCATTGCCACAATGACAATGATCGGGGTAAGGGTTTTCGGGAGCACTTTATTTGATAAAATAAATAAGGTATACCTTACGCTCTGTGGTATGGCCGGGCTTGTTGTATGTTATGCCGCCCTGCCCCTTACGTCCTTTTACAGCTTTTTCTATATTCTGGCCTTTTTCACCGGGCTTGGCTGGGGGATAGTAATGCCTGTCCTCAATGCCCTGATGTTTGAGGTCTCTGTCCCTCCCTTCCGGGGGCTTAACCTGAACCTGTCTCTCGTCATGATGCAGGGAGGGTTTTTTGTGGGCCCGTTTCTGGGGGGGTTGGTACATGGATGGTGGGGTTATAACATGCTCTTTTATTTTTGCGCGTCTTTGAGCCTGCTCTCGGCAGCGTTTGCATGGAGGCTTTCGCACCACGTGAATGAGGGCGATAAGAGCGGGCAGGGCAGGTCTGCCTGATAAAAAGGTTATTATATAAACGGAGGAAGTTATGGATGAAAAGGGATTTGAGATAGACATTTTTCACCCCGAAGATGCCGCAGGGGTGGCAAAACTATTTACCGCGATATACGGCAAGGGGTATCCGGTAAAAATTGTGTATAGCCCCGAACAGCTCGTCGGCGCTTTTGAGACAAAGGACAATATACCCGTTGTTGCCCGAACCCTGGAGGGCACAATAATCGCGTATGAAGCCATGTTCCGTTCTGCACCGCATCAGAAACTTTATGAGGTAGGCCAGGGACTTGTTCTGCCTGACTACAGAAATATGGGGGCTGCTGCTGCGATGAACCGATATCTCTGTGATACCGTAGCAGCAAAATTTCATATGGATGCTATTTTCGGTGAAGCAGTTTGTAATCATACCCACATGCAGCGTGCATGGGCAGAATATGGACCCATCGAAACGGCAATCGAGGTAGACCTTATGCCTGCCGAGGCATATACAAAGGAGAAAAGCGCATCAGGACGGGTGTCCACCCTTGATATGTTCAGGACATATATAGCAAGACCGCATATGCTATACACGCCCCCAATTTACAACGATATTATCCGGTACATCTATTCTGCATATGATGATGCGCGTGAGTTTGCCGTGTCCAGCGGATACCCTCCGGCAGACGTGCGGACAAACCACTCTATCCAGGCCTTTGATTTTGCACAGGTTGCCCGTGTGGCTGTCTTCGAGGCCGGTTTCGATTTCGAGGATATTTTTGATAATGAAGAGAAGGAACTCCTCGATCAGGGGCTTCTGGTTATTCAGGTCTGGTTGAAGCTCTCATGTCCATGGATTGATAGTATCGTGCAGTTTTTACGCAGGAAAGGATATTTCTTCGGAGGCGCACTTCCCAGGTGGTTTGATGATGATGGCCTGCTCATGCAGAAGATTATGGGAACGCCCAATTGGGAAGGCATCCAGCTTTACTCTGACCGTGCCGAAAAGATACTGGATTTCGTGAAAACCGATAGTGAAATAACGCCAGGCAAAAGTAAATAACCTTTAACACTTAAAATTATATTTTTTATCTTGACAAGAATAAACAGATGTAGTATTTTTATTCTAGATATGTTAAATAATTCACAAGATAAGAAGTGTAACACCTGCTACCTACAGGACAATACATTAGTCCTTGATAACTGCCATATAAATAAACATATTGATAAACGTATTGTTTTTTGCCAATTGAGCAATTCTTCACAAAGCACCACCCCTTAACCTTGAAATTCACCTCCACAAGCTTCTCATAATAACCCCCCTTCCCCCTGGGGCCACCCAGGGGGTTTTTTCTTTACAAGACAAGTGATGATGGTGTATATTTTTATATCAATGGGCATTTCGAGCATAAACAACTACACAGGCGGAGTATTGAGTATGCTTTACTCTGCAGGACCCGTAGCGAAGGCAGTCGTATTTATTCTTTTTATATTTTCTATTGTCTCCTGGACAATTATCCTGTATAAATGGAATCAATACAGAAAAGCCGAGAAAGAGGGTGAGAAGTTTATTAAGACAGCAAAAAATGCCGATTCATTTAAAAAACTTATATCTACCTACAGAGAAAACCCTGATAATATATTTTACCGGTTGATGCTTGCTTCGTATAAAGAGCTTACTTCAATACAGAAAGATAACCCGGGAATAAGACCAGAAGTTATTCAACACGTTGACAATGCACTAAAAATTACCCTGTCGGAGGAAACAGAGCGCCTTGAAAGAAGACTTCCATTTCTTGCCACAACTGCAAACGTTGCACCTTTCATTGGATTGTTCGGTACGGTATGGGGTATCATGGACTCTTTCCGTGAGATAGGCCTGAGAGGAACGACAAGCCTTTCAGTTGTGGCGCCTGGCATAAGCGAGGCACTTATTGCTACTGCCATTGGCCTCGCTACTGCCATACCTGCAGTGCTCGCCTATAATTACTTTATCGGGAGACTCAAGCGAATCTCTTCCAAGATGGAAAATGCATCCATGTATATCCTTAACCTTCTTGAAAAATGAAGTTATCGAAGGATTCAAAAGGCCCACTTTCAGAAATAAACATCATCCCCCTTGTCGATGTCATGCTCGTCCTCCTCATCATATTTATGATAACAGCCCCCATGATGCAACACGGCATGGGTATCGACATCCCCAAGGTAACGACAAAACCCCTTCCATTGAAAGATGAACCGCAGATTTTGAGTATTACAAAGGATCAGCAGCTTGTTTTGAATGAGAAGAAGCTGAACATAAAGGACCTGAAGGCAGCCATACAACTCCTTTTTGTAAATAGGGGTGACAAGGAGATCTTCCTGAGGGCAGACAAGGATGTACCGTACGGGTTTGTCGTCAATTGTATGGGGATTATCAGAGAGGCTGGTATTGAGAAGGTGAATATCGTTACCCGACCGCTTGAGTAATAATGAAAGAAGAAACCTGGTTCAAAATGCTCGTTGTGTCCACCATCCTGCATATTCTCATAGTCGGTGCATTCAGCATACCTATGAAAAAGTCATCAAAAAAGATTGAAATGTTATCCTCATACGCCGTTAATCTCGTGGGGGATCCGGGTGTCGGGGCGTTGGGAGGAGAAGGAAGGATATCCGAAAGCAGGCCTGCACACGCAAAGAAGGTGCCGGAAGCAAAAGTCACAAAGCCGGTACCCGCCACAAAAAAGCCTGTACCCGTAAAAGCAAAACCCAGACTTGAGAGAAAAGAAAAAGAGGCAGCTGTATCCCTATCCAGGAAAAAAACGCCGACAAAGGAAGCACCGACAAAGGAAGCAACCACAAGGGAAGAACTGAGTCGTCTCAACGACAGGATAAAGGAAATCCGCAAACGTACAGACTACCTCGATGTTTCACGGGCATCAGGAGCCGGGGGAAGTCCGGGAAAAACAGGTTCAGGGTATGGGCTTCCCGGTTCTTCGGAAGGAGGGTCAAGACCCATGGACCCGGTCTCACAGCAATATATCCTTGGGATATGGGAGAAGATCAAAAATTCCTGGGGATTGCCGGGCATGTCTTCCTTTAAAAAAGACTTGGAAACGATTGTGACAATAAAGATAAGAAAGGATGGCAGGATAGTTGATATCAATATCGAAAAGAGGTCCGGGAACAGAATGTACGATGAATCGATCCTGAGGGTATTAAGATCAGTTGATCCCCTTCCGTCAATACCCGCCTCATTAAATATGGACACAATGGAAATAGGCTTCCGGTTCCTGCCGGGTGATTTATCGTGAGCCCGACAGAGAGTATTATAATGGGAGCAGTACAGGGCATAACAGAGTTTCTGCCCATAAGCAGCTCAGCCCACCTCATTGTTCTCCCCTGGTTTTTTAACATCAATGACGGAAACATTAGCAAGCTTACCTTCGATGTCATGCTCCACTTTGGAACCCTTCTGGCTATATTGTCTGTCTACGGTAAAAGATTCATAACCATTGTGATCGACGGTCTCTATGGCCTGAAGGACAGGCGAATAATAAATTCACTTCTGATGAAGATTGTTGTAGCCACTATTCCTGCAGTAGTTCTGGGTTTGCTCTGTAAGGATTTCATTGAATTTTACTTCAGGACACCCCATGTAACAGTGTTCAGTCTTATTGCTGTGTCCATCTTGATGATTGTCTCTGAGAGAATCTTTGTGAGCGGCAAGGAGATAACATATCCGGTAGCAATCATGATTGGTTTTGCCCAGGCCCTTGCCCTTATCCCGGGTACATCGCGAAGTGGAATAACTATAACGGTGGCCATTTTGCTGGGGTTAAAACGTACTCAGGCTGTTGATTTTTCTTTTCTACTCTCCATACCGATAATAATGGGTGCGGCGCTCTATGAATCGAAGCACATCGACTATAGTGGCGGCGGAATGGATATATACATGCTCGGCGTCCTGTCGTCCTTTGTCTTTGGTTATTTCAGTCTTAAATTTTTGATCGGCTTTTTGAAAAATCACTCACTCGATGTCTTTGCCTTTTACCGTATCGGCCTGGCGTTGCTTATCCTTTTTTTTCCGAAGTAATCCCTGGACAGCATTACTAAAGCTTTCTACTATATAATTTCTCGTGAAATACAGGATAGCGGTAAAAGCTATACTGATAACAAGCAGCCAGAAGAACGCCTGATATCTTCCCTGGCTCACCGCAGTGCCCTGCATTGTAAGCATTAGTGTGCCGGGCAGCCTGCCGAAGATGTTCATAAAGAGAAAGTCTGCAAGCCTCATACGGCTAAGTCCCAGCAGGTAACACAGAGAGTCTTTCGGGAATCCCGGCAAAAGAAAGAGGATAAAGGTTACATTTAACCCTTTATGTGTTATGAAATTATTGAGTTTATCAATGTATTCTTTCTTAACCACCTTTTCTACGAGTTTTATGCCGAAGACCCTGGTGAACGAAAATGCGAGGAGCGAACCAAGGGTGAGGCCGATGGTAGACAGTATTAAGCCCTGGATGTTCCCGAATAAAAGGCCCCCGACAAAACCGGTAACTTCACCGGGGACAGGTGCAAACACAACCTGGGCAGCCTGGACAAGGATGAACATTACAGCAGCGAATGGACCGAAAGAGGCAACGAAAACCTTGAGTCTTTTTGGTTCGAAGAAGAATCTGTAGAATTTTATTATCTCCTTCCACGCGCCTTCTTCGTGCCAGACGTAGAATAGCAAACAGACGAGGGCAAGCCCCGATGTCCAGAGAAGAACCCTCAATAATGTTGATGCAGATTTTGTTTTGACTATTGATCTTTTCAAGACTGAATCGCCACCGTCCTCAGAACCTCTTCCACCGTGGTCAATCCGTCCTCAAGCAATATGACACAGTAGTCTTTGAGTGTTCTCATGCCGCCTTTTATGGCCTCCTGTCTTATAATCTCAGACCCGGCACCTTCGCTGATACAACGCCTTACCCCTCCGGTCACTTTAAGCACCTCGTAAACACCGACCCTTCCCTTATATCCGGTCATATTGCATACATCGCAACCCTTTCCTTTATACAACTCTATATTCTCCGGCAATCCGAGGTATTTTATAGCCGCCACATTATCCGGTTTATATTTTTCTTTACAATTTGAGCATATTCGCCTTACGAGCCTTTGAGCGACAATACCGATGATTGATGTGGAAATGAGAAAAGACTCTATGCCCATTTCGTTGAGTCTCATAAAGGTGCTTGGTGCATCATTGGCGTGGAGGGTTGTAAAGACAAGATGGCCTGTAAGGGCTGCTTCAACAGCGATTTTAGCCGTTTCTTTATCCCTTGTCTCACCAACAAGTATGATATTCGGGTCCTGTCTCAAAAAGGCCCTGAGAACCCGCGCAAAATCGAGACCGATATCGGAATTTACCTGCACCTGGTTTATCCCTGCAAGGTCATACTCAATGGGGTCTTCCACGGTTGATATGTTCACATCAATGTCGTTCTTTTCAGCAAGGGCGCTATAAAGTGTTGTGCTTTTACCGGAGCCGGTGGGCCCGGTCACGTATATGATACCGTAAGGTTCGGCTATCATCTCTCTGACGAGATCAAGAGTAGGCTTGTGTGAAATTAATTTATCCAGACCAAGCATTGTATTGCTCTTATCGAGGATCCTTGCACATATCTTTTCGCCGAACTTTGTTGGAAGCGATGAAACCCTGAAGTCTATCGATTTACTCCCTACCTTCATGGATATCCTGCCGTCCTGCGGCATCCTTCTCTCGGTAATATCCAGCTTGGAAATAATTTTAATCCTGCTTATGAGCGGGAGGATAACCTTTCGCGGCAGCATCATCTCTTCTTTAAGGATACCGTCGATCCTGTAACGAACCCTGCATCCGCGCTCCATAGGTTCTATATGAATGTCACTGGCACCTTTTTTTAATGCCATACCGATAATACTGTTTGTCAGTCTTACAATGGGCGCCCCCTGTGCCTCATTTTCCAGGTCTGCTACCCCTATCTCGTCTTCCTTTCCTTCTTCAACCTCCATATCTTTTAATATGTCGGACTGGAGGTTGTCCATATTGTCAAGGAATGTATCTATGTTGACTTCAGGCTTATCCTCCTCCTTTTTCATAATCTCAGGATACTCTTTTTCCATGAAGGCCTTTAAATCGCCCTCGCTAATAAGCGCCTGTTCTATGGCGACTCCCTTGATAAACTTTCTTACCTCGTCGATGGCAAGGATGTCATTCAGATTGACCATACCCAGTGTCACGGTGTTATTGGAGTATGCAATAGGTAATACCTTTTGCTTCATGATAACCCGTTGGGGGATAAGCGACAGCACGTCAGAGTCTATTTTGAGGGTGGCTAAGGATTTCATGCCCATACCCCTCTGAACATTCAACCCCTCCAACCTTTCCGCAACGATCTTGTTCAAGGACATGGAAATCGAAGGGTGTTCTTTCATGAGGGATTCAAAATCCTTCTTCTCAAGCACAAACACAGAGGTTGCCTGGGTTGCCATTACCGTAGCAGAACGCGGATTCCCGGTTAAAAGGGCCATCTCACCAAAACATGCCCCTCCACCAAGGGATGCAATGGTCATGTCAATCCCCATGGATTGTTCTCTTTTTTTAATATCCACCTTGCCATCTTTTATGATAAACATGGCGTCTCCGGGTGCACCCTCTCTGACAATGGCCGTATTGGGCGGGTATACCCGTTCCTTTAACCTGTTCCCTAATTCCTGGAGTTCATCCTGGTTCAGGGATTTAAATAGTTCCGTATTTTTCAGACATAGCGTTCTATCGGTACAGGCGTTCATTGCCCAAACCTCCTGTTCCTGTGCTGGTAACTCCTGATAGCCCTTAAGAAATCAATTTTCCTGAAAACAGGCCACAGGGCATCACAAAAGTAAAACTCGCTGTATGCGCTCTGCCAGAGGAGAAAACCGCTTAGGCGTATCTCGCCGCTTGTCCTGATAATCAGGTCTGGATCAGGAATCCCGTTGGTGTATAGATGGCTTGTAATATCTTCCAAAGTGATACTGTTTGCCAACTCATCTATGGTGCTGACCTTTTTTTCTTTGACAGCCTTCTTTACCGCTTCCACAATTTCTTCCCTGCCGCCATATCCGATTGCAATATTGAGCATATGGTTTGTATAGGTTTGCGTAGATTCTTCGGTACTTTTTATTGCTGCCTTCAGTTCTTCCGGGAGCGTATCAATCTTGCCCAGCGCTTTAATTCTGAAACCATTCTTCTTTATTACAGGGCTTTTTGCGAGCTCTTCTATCTTTTCCTGTATCACTTTCAGAAGTGCCTCAACCTCTTCCTTATCTCTCTGGATATTCTCGGTGGAGAAAACCCATATAGTGATAATTTTTATACCCAAATCAGCGCACCATTGCAAGACATCATCCAGTTTATTAGCGCCCAGTTTATGGCCCATTGTAACATCATCATAGCCCATTTCCTTTGCGTATCTACGGTTGCCGTCGAGGATAAGGCCAAGGTGGGTTGGCATTTCACCCTTTTTCACGCCTTTTTCGAGGAACTTTTCATACGAAAAATATAATAATTTCTTAACAAACATAATAAATTATAATGCATTTTGAAATAAAATGACACGAATTTGTGATTAGCGATTAGGGCTAATCGCTAATTGCCATGAGTATTAGTTCAGTACCGAAGGTTTTGCCTTTGATGTGAGGGCCTTTATAGCATCTTTGAGGCCATCGAGGGTAAGCTCGAACATGGGGAAAACCTTGCCAACAGTGTCAACCGTATAGTGGCCCCAGAAATTCTTATGCGTGGGATTCAACCATACCGAGTGGGGGAAATGCTGTTTTATTTTCATGAGCCATTCAATACTTGGTTTATCGTTTGTGGAGAAATAATCAATACAGCCGTTTACATCAAACAATTCTGAGTAGGCCATTCGCGCATCTCCTACAAGTACCACTTTGTATCCTTTGTGGAATTGTGAAAAAAGCTTTTCCGTGGGTATGCGTTTATAGTTCGCAATATCTTCATAGATATCCTGATAAATGCAGTTATGGAAAAAAAAGTATTTAAATTCTTTGAAGTGTTCCATCTGTGATGCAGCAGAAAAAAGTCTTTCACATAGTTCCGTATAAGGAAGCATTGAGCCGCCGGTGTCCATAAGGAGGATGATCCGTACTGTATTTTCCCTGGACCTGTTAAAAACAAGCTCTATCTCGCCGCCCTCTTTTGCAGTTTTATCGATGGTTTCATCGATATCCAATTCTTCCTGTGCGCCTTCCCTCTTGAGTTCTCTCAGTTTTTTCAGGGCCATCTTTGTCTGTCTCACATCGAGGATGATATCGTTCCTGTAATTCCTGAACCTCCTCTCTTCGGCTACCTTGGCGGCGGATTGCATCCATGACTCGCCGCCCACCCTGATGCCGCCGGGATGGTGTCCATAAGCGCCAAATGGCGACGTGCCCCCTGTGCCGATCCATTTTCCCCCGCCGTCATGCCTTTCTTTCTGTTCCTTGAGCCTTTCCATAAACTGTTTCATCAACTCATCCATGTTATGTTCTTTTCTGAATTCTTCAAGTCTCTGCTGGAATTCTGCTATTTCCTCGGGTGTCATTTTGGGGAGTTTGTGGAGGGGGTTTTCAAGCCAGTCGAGGACCTTATCGAGCTCAGGGCCTTCTGTTTTTATACCGCCGAAGTATTCCTGAAAGGCCTGATCAAACATATCGTAATAAGCTTCACTCTTTACAAGAAACGCTCTCCCCACATAATAAAGGTGGTTCAGGCTTGACTGGAAATAACCATTATATAAGGCTTCGATAAAGGATACCCATTCTGTAACAGTAACAGGCACCCCCTTTTTTCTCAATAAGTAGAAAAAATCAGTAAACATGGTTTAGCTTCAAAGCTCTAGAATCTCCTCTTGAAGCCGAATCCCCCTCCCTGGGCATGGGAAAGCTTTATGAATCTGCCGGTATCCTGCTCGTTTTTTAAAATTGCTCCCAGAAAAGGTATCTCTGAGCTGATCTTGTCCGTACTGATTCCACCTAACGAGAGGGCCTTTATCCAATCTATAAGTTCGCTGGTGGACGGTTTTTTTCTCAGCCCATCCACATCCCTTATCCAGTAGAACCTCTTGATGGCCTCCCTTACCAGTTTATTCTCAATATCGGGATAATGGACCCTTACGATCTTTTCCATCATCTCTTCGTCAGGGAATTCGATATAGTGGAATACACACCTTCTTAAAAAGGCATCGGGAAGTTCTTTTTCGGAATTGCTTGTGATAATCACGACAGGCCTGTGTATGGCTGTAACTTCTTCGTCAAGTTCGGGGATATGAAATGACATCTCGTCAAGCTCATTGAGAAGGTCATTAGGAAATTCCACATCCGCCTTATCAATCTCATCGATGAGCAATACAAGCTGCTCGTCGCTTTTGAATGCCTGTCCTAATTTACCCATTTTTATATATTGTCTTATATCTGAAATATCTTTATCTTTAAACCGTGCATCATTTAATCTCTGGATGGTGTCATATACGTAAAGCCCGTCTTTTGCCTTTGTTGTTGACTTGACATTCCAGATGAGAAGTTTTTTGTTCAGCGCCGTCGAAATACTATGGGCGAGAAGGGTCTTGCCCGTGCCGGGTTCACCCTTTATTACGAGCGGTTTTCCCAATGCAACCGAAACGTTAACAATTTCCATTAAGGGTTTTGAAGCTATGTAATCTTCACTCCCTTTGTATCCTTGACCTGTAACCATTGTTTAAGCCTCCTGTCTATAAGTGAAAAATATCACTTGTAGTATAAGGTTTTATAGTCCCATTGTCAACAGTCTAAACCTGCACAATTATTCGTAGATTCCCACGGGCAAGCCCGTGGCACTGATATATACACGTGTTGCGTGAATAATAATCACGCTTGAAAGCGTGGTCCTCTGCCTTGCGTCGTTAGTGGGAATCTCCCCAGCGAGTATACCGAGCGAGAGGGGGAGGCTCCGCGGGCTTTGCCTGTGGAGGGGGCGACGCAAGCCCCTGTAATAGAAACAGGACAGTCCCGCCAGACAGGACAGCCTGTCCACGGTTTTTTGCCTTGTATTGAGGGCAATGTTACCGGTTAAATTTCTTGCATGCCCCTGCGTAGGCAAGGACGGCTTTCACATAGTTGTCACAATGATTGTAGGCCCAAATGGCTTGTTTTTTCTTTTGTAGATCATTTTTTACCCATCCGTTCGATTTTAAGTAATTGGCGATGCTTGCCATGGCATCGGAAAAGTTGTTAAGGTTGATCTCTCCATTACTATCCCCATCAACGGCATATTGGAGCACTGATGACGGGACAAACTGACAGAGGCCAAAGGCGCCTGCCCATGAGCCCTTGATAGAAAGGGGATCTTTTTTATTGTTCTTACAAAAAATCAACAAATTTAACAATTCTTTTTCAGCCCAGGCCGAACGGCGGTTTTCGAGAACAACAAGCGTGAGAAGACCATTAAAGACAAGATATCTCCCTTCATAGCTGCCCAGGTTTGTCTCCAGGCGGTAGATGGCAACGATGGTTTCCTTTTCGACGCCATACTTATTCTCTATTGCTTCAAAGACGAGCCTGTTTTCCTGCAAGACCTTCTGCCCTCTTTTAACCGATGTACGGGTAAGGAGGCCGAATTTTTTATGCATATAATTAATGCCGTGCCCCTTTTTATCGAGAATCTCCGGATAAAGTGTTACGCGGCTGTCAGAAAAAATTTTCTGTACCTCTTCATCACTGAAGCCGTTGACCTTAATCTTTTGAATGAGAGATGCACTATTAGGAGGAAGATTGAAAGGACTGGTCCCGCCAGCAATATTCGTGGTTATCGCCAACAGAATGAAAAGGACCATTAAGGATTTTGAATAGATAGAGATTGATACGGCAAGATTTTTGGGGGAATGGAACTGCCCCCAGTCTCTCTCTTCACGGAATGCGAGGAGTTGTTCGAGTATTTCCTTTACGGAATTATCGTTGAACAGTGCCACTTCTCATTTTTTACACTATTTCTCTTGTTTGTCAATGAATAACTGAAGACAATAGCACGACCTGGACGCAGGCAACGATATGATTTGGTGTATACAAAAGCCTGTTTAAAAGTCCTTTTTCTCCATAAATTGTCGCACACCCGTCTCCTGACTAATCCCCGAAAGACACTCCGATCTCCCGTGCAGTTCTTATGGTATCGCAATCGACCGGGACATTCCTTATTTTTCCGATCACTTCCTCAAGGGGGACGGCCTTTATCTCGGGAGGATCAAGGGCTACCATGGTACCGAACTTCCTTCCCTCGATAGTCCTTACAGCCGCTGCACCGAAGCGAAGCGCTAAGAGACGGTCAAACGTTGTTGGTGATCCTCCCCGTTGCAGGTGTCCAAGAACGATTGATCTTGTGTCCTTTCCGGTCCTCTTCGAGATTTCTTTGGCTAAAACCTCGGCAATTCCTCCAAGCACAACGTCCTGGCGTCCCGCCTCGCCCCTCCCTTTATCAACGGCCTGTCCTCCCAAAGAGGTCGCCCCTTCGGCAGCAACTACTATAGAGTACCGCTGCCCCTGCAATTCGCGATCCATGATGTGTTCGCAAATACGATCGATATCAAAGGGGATTTCTGGGATCAGGATAACATCCGCTGCCCCCGACACGCCGCTGTTCAGCGCAATCCACCCTGCGTTCCTTCCCATCACTTCAACTACCATGACCCGTTCATGGGACTTTGCTGTAGAGTGGAGACGGTCTATTGCCTCGGTGGCAATGCTTACTGCCGTGTCAAAACCGAAGGTGATTACCGTGCCGCAGAGATCGTTGTCAATAGTCTTCGGCACACCAACGACAGGTACACCCTTTTTATAAAAGTCGTAGGCAATGGACAGGCTTCCATCTCCTCCCACTGCTACCAGGCAATCAAAGTGGAGCCTTCTGAAATTTTCCACAACTTTATCCGATACATCGCGTATCTCTGTTTCGCCGGCCAGGTTGGTAACGGGCATCTGAAATGGATTGCCGCGGTTTGTTGTGCCCAGTATTGTGCCTCCGGTATTCGCAATATGGCGCACCGTATCCGGGGTGAGAGGAATGATTTCGTCCGTGTTTAACAGACCTGCATAACCATTTTTAATGCCGTAAGTATCCCAGCCTCTGCTGTTTGCGGCCAAAACTACTGCCTCTATGACGGCATTAAGCCCGGGAGCATCCCCGCCTCCGGTATTGATTGCAATCTTCATCCCTTTTTCCATTTTAACCCCCTTCTATCGATTTTCGATTTTTCCACAAACACATTTTACTTTATATTGGGCCTGGTGTCTCTGTTTTTGGTGCGCCTGTTCCGGCTATGCCGCCGCTACCGCACGTTCCCCCTTGTCAGCGAAGCAAAGACCCCGACTACACAGAGAAAACCGAAAATCATAAAAGCAACCTGTATGGATCTTAGAAGATCAGGATAAAGTGCCGGGGTGATTTCCACCCTCCCCAAATATGTTGCAAAGAGCAGCATTGCAATGCCCATGCTGAACATCTGGCCCAGAAGCCGCATCGTGGCCAGCATGGACGAAGCCACACCGTAAAGCCTGCTTTCAACAGAGCTCATAATGGCATTTGTATTGGGTGACGAAAACAGAGCAAAGCCGAATCCGAGTATACACAGGCTTGATACTATAAAAGCAATGGCTGTGTTCGTCTCCAAAAAAACGAGGAGGAAAAGTCCTGTAGCCGTTATGCCCATCCCCAGAGAAGCAACGATTCGAGGTTCAATCCTGTCAGATATCCTTCCAGCGATGGGGGATATTAAGGCCTGCACAATGGGCTGCGCGACCAGTATGACGCCGGCACCCTGGGGGTTTAATCCCTTTATGTGCTGCAGATAGAAACTTAGAAGAAACCCTACGGCAAATGTTGCACCATAGTGTATTAATGCAGCCACATTTGAGAGCGTAAACGCCCTGTTTGTCCTCAAAAGGCTTATATTCAGGATAGGGTTTTTCGCACGCAACTCCCAATAAACAAAAATACCTATGCCCACGATACCAATGCATATGAGCGTAAAACCGCTTCTGTCCGGAAGACGGGAAAAGCCGTACATGATACAAAGGAGCATGATGGAATAGATCAACGAGCCAACGGCATCGAAGGTCTCCCCCCTCGCCTCGGCCCATTCCCCCTTGACCTTCCATATGCTGAAAACCATGATGATAACCCCGAATGGCACATTCAGGAAAAAGATGCTTCTCCAGCCGAGGTGCTGTGTCAGTATCCCCCCCAGAAAAGGGCCGAACGAAAGGCCCAGGTATACCGCTGCAATGTTGATGCCTAAAACCTTGCCCCTCTCTCCAGCAGGGAAAACTGACGTGAGGATTGCAATGCCCGTCCCGAAAATCATGGCGCCGCCTATGCCCTGTAATACCCTGCAACCAATGAGGATTTCGGGGGTTCTTGATATGCCCATTAAAAAGGAGGATACGGTAAATATCAGTGTGCCGTAAATAAAGACCTTTTTTCTGCCATACATGTCTGCGAGTTTTCCAAAAGGTAGAAGAAATATTGCCGCACTCAGGATATATGCCGTGGCTATCCAACTGAGCGTAAGGGCATTTATGGAAAATTCCCTGCCTATGGACGGGAGCGCTACGTTAACCGTGGATAAGGCAAGGGGGGTAAGGAAAGAAGACAGGGTGGTGGCTATTAATACGGGCCATCTGCTTTCTATTTTGTTCTGTTGATCCATGCACTTTCCTTTCTTAAATGTTCAAACCGCTTAAACGGTTCAAACGGTTCAAACAGCCTGAACTACTTGAACGGCTTAAGCTACTTGAACGGATTGAACGGTTCACTTGGAATTTACTCCTTCTGGAGGTATCCCATTACTGTATAATACGCTGCACGGTCAAAAAAATAGACAAGCCTTTCCCCAAGCTCAAACATCCGGTAGATGTCCACTGCCTTTTCCCAGACACCGAAAGAATAGGTAAACATCCAGATATGCTTTTTCAACAGGCTCAGGGAGCTTATAATCTCCTCAAGGGTCATCCCGTCTTTGCGCCTGTGGGAACCAAGGCCTGTATAAAACTCCTTGAACTCGCTTTCACGCTTTTCCCCTTTAAGCCATGCCTCAAACTGACCCATGATGAACATAGCCCTTTGAAAAAGATCCTCTTTGTTAAATTGGTGATATCCTCTTGTGGAGGGGTTCGTAGAGATATCATTAAGCCAGAGACCCACAATCTTTTCAGCGTTTCGCTGCACTGCATCCACAAGCTCATCAGAAAGGAGGTTGCCCGGATAAACAATCCTGTTCTGTATCGTTCCCTCAACAAATGTTTCTAATGAATCGTGCATGTTCCAGAGATCTTTTTTAAGTTCAATGTATTTTTCTATTGCCCTTGCCTGTGAGTCAAAGGCAAGTTTCGGGAGGCTCATAACCGGGAAATACCTGCAGTCCGATGCATCATCGCCTGCCGTTTCTTCTCCGCCTGTTTTTTCAACTTCAAATATAACGACAAGGACGTCACCGTAGAAAGGATTATACTCCGACCCAACGTCTATAAGCTGGACGATCCTCCCTTCAACGCCTGCTTCTTCCTTGAGTTCCCTGAGCGCAGCGTCTTCTATGCTCTCCCCGATTTCTGCAAACCCTATAGGCAGACACCACATGTCTTTGGACGGTTCTCTCTCCCTCTTTACAAGGAGTATTTCCCGGCTGTGGTTCAGAAGAATGACCGCGGCGGCGGGCAGGGGGTTTTCATAAAACACCTCTCCGCATTTCCTGCATATTTGTCTTTCCTTGCCTTCGAGCACATCCTTGTCAAGAGGACTCGCACATATGTTACAAAACAGTTTAGTCTTCATTTTTTCGCTATAAATATCCTGTCGTCCTTATTAAACCTCATGGTTCCTTTTCTTTCCAGTTCGTCGAGCATCGTTATCGTGACCTTTTCCGGGTCCGCGTCTCTCGATATAAATTCCCTCTTGAAATCTATATAACCGGCAAGGTCCTTCTT
>JAPLKD010000285.1 GCA_026388245.1 Pseudomonadota bacterium
TTGTTGCCGACAGGATAACACGGCTTGACATCGAGGCGATCTTTCTGAGCAAGGTCGTTTTTCCTGTCCCTGCTGTTCCTGACAGTATCGTATATCTGTGATTCATCAAACGACGGATGTGATCATCATCTGTTGAAAAAATCGGGAATGTTTCTGGGTTATCGGTCAGCATTGTGAGCGCCTTCCTGCTAAGAAAAAAGACGGAACTCAGGTAAATACGGTCATAGCTGAAGACAATCTTGTGATGCGGGAGTTTTGCAACCTCTTCCATAACCGAGGATACGCCACCTTGTTCTACATTGAGAAGCCGGGATACTTGCTCGACTACGACGGAAAAGGGAAGGGATCCCTGTGCGTTGCCATACGCTTCATCAACAACATGATAGCTTGTTGCGTATACCTTTTCTGCAAGAGATCCGGGTTGCTGTGTCCTCTCAGAGATGACATATGCGGAGTGAAAATCGAGGTGTCCCCTGTAGTAAAGGAGGTAGGGGTTCTGGAGATATTGTATTTGCTTCTCGTAGGAGAAGGACAAGAGCTTCCTGAGCATCGCCTTCCTCCCCATAAACCACAGTAGTGTGGTTATCTCTTTGAATAGAAACGAAGGGTATCCGGGGACGGCAAGATTTTCTTTAACGGCAAACCTTTTGACGCTCTCATATGACTTGCAGGTATCGATGTCGTATGTCCCTGAATCACCGGCAATGAATATGTTTTTCTTTCCCCCCCCCTTTAAATATGCCCCCTTGTGTAGGGATCACGGAGGGATTGCTATCCTTCTCGGGTACAAAGACCCATTTCCTGCTTCTTACACGGTACAGATCGCCATTTCTGGTATTTCTGGTCTGTACGACAATGCCCTTAACCATAATCTCCCTGTTAGTTATACCGGCAACAAAGATATGGTTCCTTACATGATTGGCAACTGAACGATTCCCAACGGTTGATAGCTGCTGCCAATAGGCATTGATTATATAGATTGCAGGAAAAGTTCCGATTATATAATACGGTTTTAATTGAAAGGGTCATGTACAATCGAACAGGTGATGCAGAAGAAGGAAAAGGAACTTTCGGGGTCTCATCTCGCAAAGATGGCAGTATGTTCCCATTTTTCATGGGTATTCTCCTTTCGTGTCATATGATTAAGGTGTTTGGATATAGAAGTATTATTTATTTAGTGGTTCACAGGGCGCCATCTATTTTTTACTTTGAAGTAATATTCTGATATTGAATAGAAAAGGAGGAAGTACAGTAGTGAGAATTGAACTCGAACAGGAAGATATTCAGGCAATAGCTGAAAGGGTTGTCGAGCTTGTAAGGCCGGTGCTGTCTAAGTACCGCGACACCTGCAGGGATGATGCCATCCTTGATGTGAAAGGGCTTTGCGAGTATCTGAAAGTTACACCGAAATGGATACACGAGCGCACACACTTGAAGGAGATACCCTACTATAAGGCGAGCAATAAGGTCTTACGCTTCAAGAAGCGGGAGATTGACAAATGGTTTGAATCTCTCAAGACACCGGCTATCAATGATTTCACTGGAAGATTGAAGGCGATATAATAACAACAGACCTGCTCATTCCCTAAATCCACCACCTGATTTTTCAACCCCTACTGGTGACCCCGAAAGGTGAGGTATTTTTCAAATCTCATTAAAAAATGGCATCAAAAATGACCTATCAGGCCATTATCCATCATCCAGACATATTCTTGCCTCTCTGAGTGTCGTTTTTCGACGAGAGTCCTCCTTATGCTCCCGTTGTGTCATGTCATCGTCTCTTTCTGTCCGGGCATTACTACCCGGACGGTGCAAATTCTATAATTCTCTGTCGTGCATTGAGTAATACCACAAAAGATGGATGTCCCTTTGCCAGGCGGATAAAGAGTTCCCGTGAACGTTCAATGATCCGCCCGGGAAGAGCGATGAGGGAAAAGCGGATTGCCTTCATCCTCTTTGGTATCCACGATTTCTTGAGTACCAGGTTCTTCA
>JAPLKD010000245.1 GCA_026388245.1 Pseudomonadota bacterium
GCTTTTCATAACCAATTCCTCAAAGGAGCCCCTGGTTCCTGAACCTTCCTCTCTTGACACTGCATCAATTTTTCTGTCAACCCATCCCAATTCCTGCCAGTTCTTTGTCCGGCCATTAAAAATATCCCTGACCTGTTTTAATGTAAGTTCCCTGATCGGATTTTTTGGATGAACTACAATAGAAATTCCATCGTAACAGATGATAATTTCTTTCAATACCATTTCCTGTTCTTTGAGCTGCCGCGATGACATGCCAATACCAACAGTGTTATTCATACATGCCTGAATCCCTGCGGTAGACCCGCCGCCCTGGACATCTATTACATGTTCGGGATGGTCAACCATGAAATGCTCGGCGAGTTTTTCCGTAAAAGGCATGACCGATGTTGATCCGGCTATGGTAACGGTATGCTTTTTGTTTGTTGTACTCTGGGCAAAATTACAGTAGCAGCAGAATATCAGTATTGAAAGGAAAAGAAAAATTGTACTCAGAATTTTATGCATGAAGACTATTCCTCGGGAAGAACCTTCAAATGCCTTATTATTTTCCCTTCAACCATAAATATTACCAGCTCGGCAATGTTCACGGCGTGGTCAGCCGCTCTTTCCAGGTATTTCGCAATAAAGAGTAGTCTCGTTGCCCGTGTGATGGTTCGTAAATCCTGCCCCATATAGGTCAATAACTCACGGAAGATCTGGTCAAGAAGCTGGTCTACCTTTTCGTCGTCTCTTGTAACTTTCATGGCCAGCTCGACATCTTCTCTTACAAAGGCATCAAGGCTTTCTTTGACCATGAGCTGCACTATGCTTGCCATGGTGGGTAAGTCGATGTATGGTTTTAATTGCGGCTCCTTGTTTAATTCAAGGACACGCTCAGAGACATTTACTGCAAGATCTCCTATCCTTTCGAGGTCATAATTTATTTTAATGGCGGTGGTGATGAATCTCAGATCCCTCGCTGCCGGTTGCCGGAGGGCGAGGAGTTTCAGACAAAACTCGTCAATCTCTACCTCCTTCGCATTGATGATGTCGTCGTCTTCTATTACCTTTTCGGCAACCTCCGAACGACGGTCAAGGAGCGCTTTTATGGCATCCTGAAATGCCCTTTCCACAAGACCTCCTTCGTAAAGAAGCCGTTCTTTCAACTCTTTAAGCTCCATATCAAAAGCCTTATAGATATGCCCTTCCATCATTTCCATCGTATGGCCTCCTTGAGTATTTGCCCGGAAGATTATAGTAATTTTTCATTGCCAATACAAGAGAATACAGTTAGCAGTTAGCTCATAGCAGTTAGCTCATAGCTGAAGGTGATAAAGGCAGTGAATAGCGAACAGTGAATGGCAATCAAAAAACATTGAATATTGAACTTTGAATAGCTTTTCGCAATCCTAAATCAATATATTCCACAACCGCTCGTTTTTTTCTGAAATCTCTGATTGTAGCCCAAGCGGAGCAACGCCCTTTTTCAAACAGTAATCCTCATAAAATCACCATCGGCCTTGCACTGTATATGAAAAACTTTATTGACAAAGGTTAACATCCAGGTTAACATTGTTAAGTGAGCAGAGTTGTTACGTTTTATACGACAGTTAGTGGAAACTGTCCGGTAAAGGATTTTCTTGATTCATTACCGGGAAAAGCTGCACAGAAAGTAGCATGGGTTTTAAGCCTGTTGGAGGATTTGGACGTTGTACCTTCATTATATTTCAAAAGCTTATCGGGACGGTAGAAATCTGGGAGTGCAGAGTTCAATCCGGTTCAAATACGTATCGTATATTTTGTTTTTTCCTCGGTAACTCTGTGGTTGTCCTGACGCATGGACTGGTAAAGAAAAGTCAGAAAACACCGAAACAGGAGATAAAAAAGGCACAGACATACAGGAAAGATTTCCTGAAGAGGAGGATAAAACCATGAGTGATCTGAAACAATATATTGATCGGAGAAAAAAAAGAGATGCAGAATTCGCTGAAGGCTACGAAGAAGGCTATGAACAGTTCAAAATAGGGGTAATGCTTCGTCAGGCCCGTGAGTCAGCAGGCCTCACGCAGGAGGAACTGGCTATCAGGCTCAACACCCGGAAAACCGCGATTTCGAGAATCGAGAACCATGCGGAAGATATCAAGCTGTCAACCCTGGAGCGTTTTGCAGCAGCGCTTGGGAAGCAATTACGCTTACAGATTTCTTAATATAACACCTCAATCTATCGCCTGATAAATTTTTCCTGAAGGTTGTTTTTGTTATATTTTTTGATATACAACATTACGGTATTAAGTAATTCTGTAATAGTATTTCACTTGCAAATTAATTAAAATTGCAGGAGAATCTACCAACCGAATGGAAAATAAAGAAGCCACTGCCCGTATCAAGATCAATAAGCTGCTTGAAGCAGCAGGCTGGCGTTTCTTCGCGGAGAGAAGCGCGCCTGCCAATATCCGTCTTGAGCTCAGTGTCACGATCAAATCCTCCGATCTCAACACCATGGGTCAGAACTTCGAAAAGACGGCCAAAGGCTTCATTGACTTCCTGCTTCTCGATGCGAAGGGCTTTCCATTCATCGTCCTTGAAGCAAAGTCAGAGGACAGGAACCCGCTCGTTGGCAAAGAGCAGGCACGCAAATACGCCCGTTCCCAGAACTGCCGCTTTGTCATCCTGTCCAACGGCAACCTGCACTATTTCTGGGACCTGGAGCGTGGCAACCCCTATGTCATAACTTCCTTTCCAACCCCGGATTCGGTAACGAACTACCAGAAAGTCACCCCCAATCCACAGCGCCTTATCGAAGAGCGGGTCGGCGACGACTACATCGTGCTTACCCAACGCCCGAATTATCAGTCCGAAGCCGCGTGGCGCAATGAGGCCGAGCGTCCCGGCTACATCCAGTCCAACAGACTCCGTTTTCTTCGGCCCTATCAATTGAAAGCCATCTACATACTTCAGGCTGCGATCGAGGAAGGTAAAGACCGTTTTCTTTTTGAGATGGCTACAGGAACCGGCAAAACCCTCACTGCCGCCGCTGTTATCAAACTTTTTCTCCGCACCGGCAATGCCCGGCGTGTCCTCTTCCTTGTGGATCGCCTCGAACTTGAAGATCAGGCCAAAAAGGCCTTCACATCTCTGCTGTCCGCCGATTTTCAAACGGTCATCTACAAGGAGAACCGGGACGACTGGCGGCGTGCGGAGATCGTTGTTACCACTGTGCAATCCCTGCTCTTCAACAACAAGTACCAGCGGCTCTTCTCTCCGACCGATTTTGACCTCGTCATTTCCGACGAAGCGCACCGTTCTATCGGCGGTAATGCCCGCGCTGTTTTTGATTATTTCATCGGCTACAAGCTGGGTCTCACTGCTACACCCCGTGACTACCTCAGGAAGTTCGACAACACTAATCCATCCACCCGCGACCCCCGCGAGTTAGAGCGCCGGCTGTTGCTCGATACCTACCGCACCTTCGGCTGTGAAAACAGCCAGCCGACCTATCGCTATTCACTGCTGGACGGCGTGAAGGAGGGCTACCTTATTAACCCCACGGTGGTGGATGCCCGCACCGAAATTACCACAGAACTGCTTTCAGACGCGGGTTTCGTCGTCTCTTTTATTGACGAAGCAGGCGAGGACCAGCGGGAGGCATTCAAGCAACGGGAGTTCGAGAAACGCTTCTTCGCCGATGCCACCAACCAGCTTTTCTGTAAGACCTTCCTCGAAAACGCCCTGCGCGATCCTGTCAGCGGAGAGATCGGCAAGTCCATTATCTTTGCCGTCAGCCAGAACCCCACCGCCAAGTTGGCGCAAATTCTCAATCAGATGGCCGACAGGATGTTCCCCGGCAAATACCAATCCGACTTTGCAGTACAGGTCACATCCCAGATTCCCGACGCCCAACAGTTTACCATTAACTTTGCCAACAATAACCTGCTCGGCTCGGCCAACTTCCTGCCCGCTTACAAGACCAGCAAGGCCCGGGTCTGCGTGACCGTAGGCATGATGACCACCGGCTACGACTGCACCGACATCCTCAATCTCTGCCTTTTCCGTCCCATCTTCTCGCCGACTGATTTTATTCAGATCAAGGGGCGCGGCACCCGCAATCACAACTTCCTTGAACAGCTTTTCGACAACAGCCTCAAAGACAGCGTAAAGCAGCCGCAAAAGACCGCTTTCAAACTTTTAGACTTTTTCGCCAACTGCGAGTATTTCGAGGAGGAATTCAAATACGATGAAGTGCTTAAACTGCCGAAGCCCCAAAGCGGCCGTCGTGAAGGGGGAGGCGGTGTACCGGTAGTCACAGGCGGCGCCTACGAGCACCTGGGCGCGGACATCCTTGCCTCCATCAGGGAAGAAGCCATCGGTTTTGAGGGGATGAAGATCGACCGCATGTTCTTCGAGAAATTCGAGGACACTGTACGCGAGAACGCAACTATCGCCACCGCTATCGAAGCAGGGCAGTGGGATCGTGTCATTGACTACGTCAACCGCGAGGTCTTCGACAAACCCGAGGAATACTATAACCTCGACAAGTTGCGCAAAGCTGCCGCCGTGGATCGCCGCCTGACCCTGCGCGAGATCCTGGAGAAAATCTTTGGCCTGATTCCGTGTTTCAAGTCCAGGAATGAACTGCTGGAAGAAGAATTTGCCAAATTTGTCGTTGACTACAAACCTGAAGAGGCCAAGGCCATCCCGGCAATCAAGAACTACTTTAAGGCCTATGTCACCAGTGACCAGATCCGCCACATCATTGAGGGTAAGCTTTTCACCGATCTTGCCACTAATCCGGTCTTTTCCAGCCGTGACTTCCGCGCCGTGCCGGTGAAGTACCGCACGCTCATCCCTGAATACGTCAAGGATTACGTGTCCTTGAACCAGTTTGCCGCATGAGGGTAGGATGATATGATCGCCAATGAGCCGTTAATACCGAAACATGGCGGCTACCGAAAGCTCAAGAGCTTTCAGGTGGCACAACTGATTTATGATATAACAGTCCGTTTTTGCGATAGCTACATTGAAAAACGCAGCCGCACTCACGATCAAATGGTACAGGCGGCACGGTCGGGCGTGCAGAATATCGCCGAAGGGAGCCAGGCTTCGGGAACCTCGAAAAAGACCGAACTTAAACTCACCAGCGTGGCACGGGCCAGCCTCGAAGAACTGCGGCTCGACTATGAAGATTTCTTGCGCCAGCGTGGACTATTGATCTGGGATCGTAACGATCCCCGCAGACAGGGACTGATCGACCGCAGGTGCGCAACCGCCGATGAGTTAGCGCAGTGGGTGCGGGAAGAACACGATCGTGGACAGAAAGGATTTAGTGGACGAGGTGGACAGAGTAGTGGACACGGTGGACAGAATTCGTCCACGCCGTCCACTGTGGCTCCTTTGTCCACCACGTCTACCAGTCCTACAATCTCCACTCCTACCTTCCCCGAAATTACTGCCAACGCTGCCCTGGTGTTGCTGGTGGTGGCCTGCAGTCTGCTTGACCGACAACTGGCCGCCCAGGCAAAAGCCTTCGAGACAGAAGGCGGCTTTACTGAGCGCCTCTACCGCATGCGCTCCGAAAAGCGATCATCACGCTTTTCGTCCACCCAGTCCACTCCGTCCACTAAGTCCACCAAGGATTAAGGAGGACCATGCTTGACACCGATACCAAACGCCGCATTGACACCGCCCGCGACATCCTCGTGGGAAAAGTGCCCGACCCCAAGAGTCAGGTAGAACAGATCACCATTGCCCTGATCTACAAGTTCATGGACGACATGGATGCTGAGAGCGAGGAGTTCGGCGGGAAGCGCAAGTTCTTCGCCAGTGAATTCGCCCGTTACGGCTGGGCCAAGCTCATGCGCTCCGGCCTGGGCGGGCACGAGACCCTGAACCTTTACGCCGAAGCCATCGCCAGGATGCCGGAGAACCCCGGCATACCGCTCCTTTTCCGCAACATCTTTAAGAACGCCTATCTGCCCTACCGCGACCCTGAAACGCTCAAGATGTTCCTCAAGGTCATCGACGAGTTCACCTATGACCACAGCGAACGCCTCGGCGACGCCTTTGAATACCTGCTCTCCGTTCTCGGCTCCCAGGGAGACGCTGGGCAGTTCCGCACCCCGCGCCACATCATCGATTTCATGGTCGAAATCATCGACCCGAAGAAGACCGAGACGGTGCTCGACCCGGCCTGCGGCACGGCGGGGTTCCTGATCTCGTCCTACAA
>JAPLKD010000104.1 GCA_026388245.1 Pseudomonadota bacterium
GTTATATTTCTTCTGCTTCATGAAATTGACGCCTTCTACGTAAAGATCGCCCGGATTACCCGTCTTTTTTACAGTTTTGGAGCCGCAGGATACGAGCAGAAGGCATGATATTAAGAGTATGATAAGCTTTTGCATGCTTAATTATAACAGAAGAAAATTAATTATGCTATCCTTAATATATTGTGGAAATACGGAGAGCTATAGAGAAGGGATTGGATTATTTCAACATACAGTATAACTATGGGATTTTAATAAAACTTTGTTTTTATGTAGAAGAACTCGGGAAGTGGAATGAGCATATAAACCTTACCGGCATGAAAAGCCTGTCCTCTATCGTTGAAATACTTCTCTATGACGCTTTTTTTATGTTCAGCAGAGTGAAGGAGAGCAGAGCCATTCTCGATATGGGTTCGGGTAGCGGAATCCTTGCTATTCCCATTAAAATATCAGGCGAAACATACGAGTCGCAGAAAGTGTTTTCCGTGGATAAGAGCCTCAAGAAGATTCAATTTCAAAGGCATATCAAACGAAGCCTTAATTTGAAAGGGTTTACCCCTGTTCATGGAAGGATTTGCTCGAGCCCATAGGGGTTGATGCACTTGTAGCAAAAGGGTTTGGAACAGCCGGTGAAATCATTGAAAGTGGAGGCAGGCATTTAAAGCAGGGTGGGCGGGCCTTTATCGTGAAGGGGAAAAATGAAGCACCTCAGGATATTGCAGGCTTTTATCTGGAGGAAGATACATTATACAGCCTTCCTGAAAGTGACAGGGTGTACAGGCTTTTTATCTATCAAAAGGTCTGATTTTTTTGCTGTCGTTGACATGTAAAATGTTTTTCTATAAAGTAATGTAAACTGTTATGCTCAAAATTGGCGTCATCTCTGATACCCACCTTGATAGAGTTTCTGATGAGTTTAAGAACATCATAGAAAGGGTTTTTCACGATGTTGATATGATAATCCATTCAGGCGATATGACAAGCCGAGCGGTTTACGACTATCTTTCCGATTGGGATCTTAAGGCTGTAAGAGGGAATATGGATGGTTTTGATTTATGGGATCTCCCTGTGAAAAGGGTTGAAGAGATAGGCGGGAAGAGGATAGGAATCATACACGGGAGAGGCTTACCTTACGGATTAAGCAATCTTGTTTTTAAAGAGTTTCAGCATGTTGATATTATTGTTTTTGGACATTCCCATGTTCCTTTCCATAAGAGAAAAGGGAATGTGGAAATGTTTAATCCCGGCGCTTTTAAGGGTTCTCCCGGGCAGGCAGGAACTGTAGGCCTGATAGAAATAGGAGATGCCGTCAGCTTTAGACATATTGAAATAATAAGTGAAAAATGAGAATGTACACTGATTTTAATTTCGCAATTCGCAATTTCCCGCCTTCGGCAGGGTTAACGCTTACGCAATTCGCATTTGTCCTCCCTGCCCCCTGCCCCCTGCCCCCTGCCCCCTGCTGAATTATGGATACCATTTACCTTTCGTTTGTCTGGCATATGCATCAGCCTTATTACAAGAATTTGTATACAGGAGAGTACCTCCTCCCCTGGGTTTTGCTGCATGGTACAAAAGACTATTTTGATATGCCTTATTTATTAAAGCTGCATGGTACAAAAGACTATTTTGATATGCCTTATTTATTAAAGGATTTCAAGGGGCTGAAGCAGAACTTTAACCTTGTTCCTTCCCTGCTCCTGCAACTTATTGACTATGAAGAACTGGATGTAAAAGACAAATACGTTGAGATATTCAAAAAGACACCGAAAGACCTCACTGATTCCGAAAAAGTCTACCTGTTAATGAATTTCTTTAATGCACACTGGGACAATATGATCAAGCCCTTTCCGCGATACTTTGAGCTTTTGAGGAAGCGTGGTTTCTATTACCCGAAAGAAGATATCAACAAAATAAGCGGTTATTTCACGGATGAGGATTTTCGGGATATACAGGTACTGTTTTTCCTTTCCTGGATAGACCCTCTATTTTATGAGATGTATGAAAGCCTGAAATACCTGAAGACAAAAGGAAGAGGCTTCAGCGAAGAAGACAAAAAAATCGTTGCAGATGTGCAAAAAGGCATTTTAAAGGGCATTATTCCGCTCTATAAAGAACTTGCAATGGATGGCGCTATTGAACTATCCACCTCTCCGTTTTACCACCCTATAATACCTTTGCTTATTGACAACCGGGTGGCAAGGGAGGCCATGCCTGATGTCCGGCTTCCCGAAAAGATATTCAGTAAACCGGAAGACGCATCTGTCCAGCTAAAAAAGGCCAAAGACCTCTTTTACAGGGTATTTCAGTTAAATTCAAGGGGGATGTGGCCGCCCGAAGGCTCTGTGAGCGACGATGCCCTTGCATTATATATGGAACACGGCGTTGAGTGGCTCGCTACTGACGAGGAGATTCTTTTTAAAAGCTTAAACCTGGAGTGCAGGAGAGATGGTAACGGTTTCCTCCTGAATCCTGAGATTCTTTATAAACCTTACGTATATGAGAGAGGCGACAAGCGGATTCATGTTATTTTCAGGGATAAGACCCTTTCAGATTTGATCTCCTTCCACTATTCAAAATCGGACCCTAAAGATGCTGCCATGGATCTCATCAACCGGGTAAAGAGAATCGGTAAATCTGTTGCAGGCAGGATTCAGAAACCCCTCATAACAATTGTCATGGATGGCGAGAATGCCTGGGAAGGCTACAAAAATGACGGCAGGGATTTTTTTCAATACCTCTATGAAGGGTTGCTCCGTGAAGAGGTCATTGTATGCCCCACCGTTTCTGAATATCTTGAAGGTGCAAAGGATATGGGCAGTTTTCATCATTGCTTTGCAGGCTCATGGATCAGCAACAATTTTTCTATCTGGATCGGCCATGTAGAGGATAACACAAGCTGGTCTCAGCTCACCGAAACAAGGGATTTTCTGGGTGAGGCAGACCCGGACAAAAGCAATCATGATGCCTGGGAATCCATATATATTGCAGAGGGAAGTGACTGGAACTGGTGGTATGGGGACGAGCATGCCTCTGAAAATGATGAGATATTTGATTTTCTCTTTCGTGAGAACCTTTCCAATGTGTACAGATTCCTTGGAAAAGAACCACCTGAAAGGCTCAATATACCGGTTATCCTTGAAGACAGGGAAGTAAAGCCTGTGCGGGAACCGGCTAATTTCCTGCAACCGAAAATAGATGGCAATGTGACAAATTATTTTGAATGGATAGGTTCGGGTCTTATGGAAGGGAAGGGGCATGGGGTGGCCATGCATGATTCTGTATTGCTCATTAAGGGATTATATTATGGTTTTAATGAACTCTCTCTCTTTTTGAGGGTTGATATTGACAGATCGTTTATCCAGGATATTGAGGATCTGTCCTTTGAGGTAGGATTGAACGTTAAGACAGGGTTGACTGTGAAACAGACTTTTGAGGCAAGCTACAGCGTGAAAGGGAACATTGTAAGAAGCACCTTTCCGGTGGAGATGGTTTTTTCAGAGGTTCTGGAAGTGGCAACCCGTTTTGAATCCCTTGGGGTTAAAGCAGGAGATAAAATCGAAGTATGGGTTTCGTTAAAGATAAAGGAGATGATGGTTGGCCGTATTCCCGTAAGGGGGTACCTCATGATTATCGTTCCTTCAGATAATTTTGAAATGGAAATGTGGTACATTTAGAATTGTTCAAAGTTCAAGGTGCCGGAGGAGATATGGTGTCTTCGCCGATGATTTTCCATTCTGCCCCTTTTTTCTGGAGATAGAGTACCTTGAGGGAGTCATCTGAAAAATTATCAGAAACATATTTCTGGTTGAAACGCACTACTGCAATATTTCCTCCTTGTCGGGGAGACAAAAGCAGGAAAGGTTTTTCTATTGAGATGCGGATAAATTTTTTATTCTTGTTTACATTTATTTTAATCTGTTTACACGTGTCCCAATCCATTCTTTGACTGTTTAAGAAATTTCTTGAATAATGACCGAGATATTTTTCTATTTCAAGGCTTTCCCAGGCTCGTTTCCATGAGTCGAGGAACGTTTGTATTTCTTTCAGCGATGTTTCCTGTATTGTTTTATCTGCGTATTCTATCTTATTAACTATTATTATTGGGGTTCCATTTGTTTTAGTCAGTGTATGGATTTCTTTAAGGGAGTCATTTCCAATAGCTATCCCGAGTTTTGTATTTTCCGGGTTGTTGCTCAGCCCCTTATTTTTTGAATGTCCATGGAGCCATATCCACCCGTCCTTTTTGCCTTCTTTAAAATTCAGGAGGTTTGGGAAGTTCAGGACATAGGCCCCATACCCGTAGACAGGACGGAGGCCGTTGCTGGAAATAAATCTTGTGAAGAAAAAAACACCTTCAGGGATAGAAGGGCCTTCATAATGTTGGTTATAGCTGTGTATTTTCCCGATAACACAGGGAAAGGATTTCAGAAGATCGAACCCGGAATTCCCCTTTTTATAAAGTTGGATAGTTTTAGCATCCTTCTCGCAGATGAGAACATATTCCCCTGGTTCAGCAGAGATGAGATAAGAGGGGTCGGAAGATGCAGATGTTTTCGAGGGAGTTGGTATTGCCTTTGTTGTTTTTGGTGTTTCTGCGGTTTTAATTTGAGACGCCTTTTTCCGGGAGTAATCCATCATTTTATGCATTACATCAGTGTAAAAAAATGCGAAGACAAGGCAGAGAAACAAGAAAATAATGATACCAAGCGGAATGAAATATTTTTTGCTTCGCTTTGCCCCGGAGCCTGTCTGCTTCAGGAATATGATGCTCTCATCGTTTATGACGCTTTCCACGATTTTCTCATCCACAATATTTTTTGATTGGGAGTAGAGAACGAGCAGACATCTGTCGCAAATCATATTAATGAGTCTCGGGCAACCCTGAGATGTTTTATGTATAAGCCTCACAGCGGCGTCAGAGAAATGGAGGGAACCCTTAGAACCTGCCTTATAGAGCCTGAAAGTTATGTATGCCCTTGTTTCCTTCTGTGAAAAATTTTTAAGCTTATATACGACAGTGATTCTCTGAGACAGGTTTTTCATATCCGGTTCGTGTAATGTATCCATAAATTCAGTCTGGGCAAATAGAACCGTATGGAGAATCTTTTCTTTTTCGGTTTCGATATTTGAGATGATTCTAATCAATTCCAATAATTTACGGGAAAGGACCTGCGATTCATCTATGACAAGGATCATATCCCTGCCTTTTTTATGCTCTTCTATGAAAAAATTGCTCAGGTTATCAAGAAGGCTTTTCTTTGATGAGTCTTCCCAGGGAACACCAAACTCTCCCATGATTTCTTTTATGAATTCTTCTTCATCCATTATAGGATTGAGAATGAGGGCGGTGTTGTACAGGGTCTTATCGAGAGAGTTAAGAAACATCCTGGAGAGAATTGTCTTGCCGCTGCCCACCTCACCATATATGAGGGCAATCCCTTCCCTCTGACCGAGAAAGAATTTGAGATGTTCCAGGGCTTCTTTGTGCGTCTCTGATTCAAAATAGAAATCTGGATCAGGCGTGAGGCCGAAGGGCTTTTCTGAAAGCCCGAGATAATCGAGGTATGGAATTTCCATAGATTAAATCAATTTTATTTTTTTTGGATACAATATGCAAGTAATTAATTTAGTCTCAGGGCAGAATTGATGAGAAAATGTAATTTTATGAACTTACTCGCACATGTTCGCAAGTGTTTTTTTCTATAATTTTATATGCAATGAATATTCCATTTCCTCAAGCATTTATGTATAATATTATTGTATGATGCTCTCCATCGTAATCCCTGCATATAATGAGAGAAATTTTATCGAGGAAGTCGTCCGGAGGGTTATGGATGCGCCCTATGATAAGGAAATTATCATTGTGGATGACGGGTCAACGGACGGAACGAGAGAGATTCTAAAGAAAATTGCGAATTGCGAATTGCGAATTGCGAATTGCGAATTGCGGAAAGACCGAACCGGCGAACCGGCGAACCGGCGTATCGGCGTAGAAGAGCAGAGGACTGAGAGCAGAGAGCATTTGAACGAAGTGAAGGTCATCTTCCACGAAAAAAACATGGGTAAAGGTGGGGCGGTAAGGAACGGTGTCAGTGCTGCAAAGGGCGATATTATCATAATCCAGGACGCAGACCTTGAATATGATCCTAAGGATTATCCAAGGTTGCTCGAGCCTATCCTGGAAGGCAAGGCGGATGTAGTCTACGGCTCGCGGTTTCTGGGGGGCCCCCACAGGGTACACTATTTCTGGCATTATGTGGGCAATATGCTCATCACCCTGGTGTCCAATATGTCTACAGATCTGAACCTTACCGATATGGAGACCGGTTACAAGGTTTTCAAAAGAGAGGTTTTTCAAGGCATCGAGATCAAATCAAACAGGTTCGGGTTTGAGCCTGAAATTACCGCCAAGGTCGCGAGAAAAGGCTGTGTAATCTATGAAGTCCCCATTTCCTACTATGGAAGGAGTTACGAGGAAGGCAAGAAGATTACCTGGAAAGACGGGGTAAAGGCGGTATTTACAATCCTGAAGTATAAATGGTTCAGTAAATGATAAAAACAGTGAACAGTGAATAGTTGTACTTTACGATCAGGTGAAGAGTCTTGTTTGGAAGGCATGAAAAGCCGGGTTTATATATAAATTGCAATGACTTTTGTAAAAAAAATAAAAAAAAAGGTTGCATTTTTGTAAAAAAGGTTGCATTTTATTTGTA
>JAPLKD010000282.1 GCA_026388245.1 Pseudomonadota bacterium
TCTGTTAAAGTGCCAGATGAATGTACGAAACTTCTTTATCAGGTACTGTATCCCACCGAATGCCTTAAAGCCGTACACTTTCTGCTTTATCCAACCCCATACCCTCTCGACAGGATTATACTCTGGCGAATAGGGAGGGAGAAAGAAAAGATGGATAAAGGGAAATCTCTGCAAGTATTTACGGATCTTCTTGCTGATATGAATGCTTGCGTTATCCAGGATAATCACCAGATGCCGTTTTCCAAATCGTTGTCGCAATTGGGTAAAAAACCATATGAGGGATTCTGCATCACCATGTTTCGATTTTTTCCAGTAGAATCTTTTTGTGCGGAGATTCAAGCACCCAAAGAGTGTGAGTTTTTCCCGTTTGGCTGGTGTTGGTATCCTCTGGCGGCCACCTTTTTTTTTGCCATCCCCGGATGAGGTACGGTTCAGTGGAAAAATGTGATTCATCAAGGGCAAAGATTTCACAATCATATTGCTTTTCCAATTCCATGATTTCTGCAATAAGCCTTGTAATTGCTTCTTTTTTTTCTTCTTTGCCGGGTGCTTTCTCACTGACCCCCTTTGCAGACCGCTTATAGGTATAGTCCATTTCCTTTAATGCTCTCTCTATGGTGTCTTCACTTACCAATATTGCTGTTTGTTGTTTGATACGGTGGACCATGAGTGCTACTGTCCATGATGCATCCTGATAACCAACCTCTGCAGGCGATTTATCAAGAATTTCCATGAGGAGGGTCTTTACCTGCTCCCTTGTTTTATTTGGTCTTCCCGGTGAATATCGTCTATCAAGCCCTTTTTCGCCATCCGCCTTGTATTGTTTTAACCATTTCCGCACCGTATGAGGATGTCTCTCCAGTGTTCTGGCAATCCTTACTGGACTATCACCCTTGCTGCTCATCATGACCATTAACGTTTTCTCTGAATTCTCCGATGATGTCTGGCCTCTGGCTTGCTCCAATTGTTTCGATTGTTCCTCGTTCAGCGTCACTTTGATCATATCTGCTCCCTCCTTGTCCACAGCGTAACAAAGAAAAAGACAAACTGTCAATATATATTATACTTAATTATGCGGTTATGCTTACGGCGGCCGGACGGGTTTAGCTGTCCGCGTTGCGAGTGCCATAAAAAGTGGCCGGTACGCGAAGTACTTTGCAATGCACCGAGTGCGGATACCAGACGTCGGTGACGGCAGGCACGATCTTTCAGGATACCCGCACCGCTTTGCGGTTGTGGTTTCAGGCAATGTGGTGGATCACCACCCAGAAGAACGGGGCCAGCGCTTTGGAATTGCAGCGCGTTTTGGGCCTGAATCAGTACCAGACTGCTTGGACATGGCTGCACAAACTGCGTAGCGCGATGGTCAGACCGGGCCGCGAATTGCTGACTGGCAGGATGGAAGTCGATGAGAGTTACCTCGACGGACTGGAAGAAGGTTTGCGCGGACGTAAGGCGGAGAAAAAAGCCATGATTATCATCGCTGCACAAGAGGACGGAATGGGCATAGGACGAATCAGGATGCGTCGCATTTCGGATGCTTCCGCTGAGAGCCTGCACCCTTTTACGAAAGACTTCATTGCACCTGGTAGTGTGGTGCATACGGATGATTGGCGGGGCTACGCCGGTCTTAACGTTCAAGGTTACACCCGCGAAGTTACCGTCCTGAAAAGGAAGAAGGAGCCGACCTCGGTGTTGCTTCCGCACGTGCACCGCATCGTGTCGCTCCTCAAACTATGGCTGATGGGAACCCACCAGGGCGCGGTGAGCCACAAGCACCTTGATTACTATCTGGGCGAGTTCACCTTTCGTTTCAATCGTAGAAAATCGGCGAGCCGAGTAAGCTGTTCTTTCGGTTAGTGGAACAAGCGGTTGCCGTCGAACCTTCTACCTACAGGGCCATCGTAGAAAAAGTTGAAGTCCGACGAAAAAAAGAAAACCACGAACCGTGAGGACTACATGAGTGCAGCACATACCCAGTATATTTAATTTTGCGGTCATGTTTACTATAGTTTTTATTGACTTTTATCGGGAACAATATCAGAATAGCAATGGATATATTAAGCATAAATCAAGGAGGTTAGCATGAAAAAGTATTGCGTCGTTTTTATGGTGCTGTTTCTTATCTGTCTCTTGGGCAACAGTGTTTCTGCCCAGACACCAAAAGGTGCCAAAGCCCTTTTTGACAGCGGGGAAGGTACCACGGTCAAGATGTCTTCGGGTTCGCGCGTGTCTGCCCCGGCAGCCACTCAGGCAGCAGCCCCTGCAAAATATGTGGGGATTTCCTACAAGCTTGTCCTGCTACGCGATGACGGGAGGTTTGATATTGTACCCAAATCACGCGTCTTCAGGTCAGGGGAACGTCTTAAACTCCTTGTGAGGACGAATAAGCCGGGTTATCTCACAATTTTGAATATAGGTACGTCAGGCAATACAAATGTCTTATTCAACGATTATGTTGAAGGACTGAGCATGGCGGAAATCCCGAAAGCAGGCAATTTCCGTTTTTCGGGTGACCCAGGTTCTGAAAAACTGTTAATCATGCTTTCCGGCAGTCCAAACCCGCTTGGATCTCCCCGGACAACAAAAGTTGCACAGGCTCCGGGGGCAATGCCGCCTCTACCGCCTCTTCCTGGGCCCACAGCAGATGCAGGTAACCTTCTACCGCCACCCGGTCCTGATGCAGACGCTATTAGAGTAGACCTTATGCCCGAATTATTCGACAACGATAACCTTCCACCACCCGGCGATACTGCAGATGCAAGCAGTCTTCCGCCGCCGCCTCCCGCAATGTTAGCAAACCTTCAGGGCTCTAAGGATATCGTGCTGGATGATAACCAGAAAACATCTTATGCCGTCATATCACCGAAAAACGGCTGGAAACCTGAACCCAAGGGCAAAAAAGATATCATTCTCGAATCGAGTGGCGGTGAAAATTATGGTGTCATTCCGGCATCATATATAGATGATGGGAAGATACTGACCCTCGAAATAAACTTAAGACATAAATAGGAGACTCTGATGAGAACAAGATATATGAAACTTTTTGCTGTGTTATCAATTTTTGTTTTTGTGCTCTCATCGTGTGCATCAATGCTCCCATCCCCCGACCAGATTACGTCGGAAGAGGATCTGATTGCGGCGAGGAATAAATGTTTTGCCATGTATACCGTGGGCGGCGCCTTGGGAGGTGCAATACTTGGCGGACTTATCAGCGGCGATTGGAAGGGTGCCGGGTTTGGGGCTGCAGCAGGAGGCGCCATCGGATTTGCCTATGCCTGGGGTAAGTGTCTCTCCCTGTACTCCACACTCAAAAGCCAGCCTGTTGCAGGCTATGCCGAAACTGTTCAGAAAACTAATTACAACTCATCACAAGGTAATATTGTTAAGATTGAAGACTTTAGCATAAATCCTGCCAACGTACTCCAGGGCGGCTCAGCCGGTCTGAGCGGATCTTATTATGTGATGGCGCCTGATGGAACAAAAGAGATTAAGGTCACTGAAACGAGAACAGTCAAATATTTTGACCCGAAAAAGAATGAATTCGTTGAACTCGGTAGCGTTGACCAGGAAATCACTGCAGCGCCTGGTTCGAGAAAGGCAGACGGTAAATTTGACGTACCGAAGGATGTGCCTGAGGGCCGCTACGTAATCGCCTTTAAAGTTTCAGCAGCGGGCAAAGAAGACACCGTTGAAAAAGAAATGCTCGTTCAGAAGGCAGCAGCTTCAAACGCAACAGCAAACATAGAGATAGCCGGTTTAACCGCAACCATGTGGTAAAGAGGTAGTAATATGAAAAGATTTTTTCATTACATATTGCCAGTATGTATTGCATGTTTGTTCATAACCGTGGCAGGTCTCCTGCATGCCGCAGAGTCGCCCGTCACGGAGTCTCACATTAACGGAATAAATGATCTCTTTAAAAACAATAGCATTGCAAAGGGATTTGTCGAATTTGACCAGTACAAAAGGGTGATGCTGAAGGGCGAATACTCCGATGAAAAAGAGGTGGACCTGGCATTCTCGCTCGCCCAGACTGTTGTCGGTATAAAGTGGGTATCTCCTGTCACGCCGGAAAATATTAAGGTTAAGGAGTGGGAGAGGAGGCTCGGCAGTCTGTTCAGCAGGGCAGCCGTTCTCAAACCACGGGCGTCTGCCGGGGCGCCTGGGCCGGTGAGGAATAAGTATGGCCTTGTTGTCGGTGTCGGTAAATTTAAGAGTAATATCAACCCCTTACAGTATTCTGTCAGGGATGCAGGAAGTTTTTATAATTTTCTTGTTGATCCAAATAAAGCAGCCTTTTCAAAGAGCAACGTCTACTTTCTCGTTGATCAAAATGCAACAAGGGATAATATAGCGCGGCATCTGGATGGGATAAAAAAGGCTGCCGGTCCCGACGACCTTGTAGTTATTTATATGAGCAGTCATGGAACGCCACCGGACAAGTTCGGCGGAGTCAATGTAGTAACCTATGATACTGAGGTTAAGCCCCGTGAGAGGGTCTGGCAAACTGCTGTTACTGAAGCTATGCTGAAAGATTTCGTCGAGAATTTGCAGGCAAAACGGCTTGTCATGATACTTGATACCTGCTACAGCAACGGCGCCTACAGGGCTGTACCAGGCTTCCTCCCCGCCGGGGGCAAATCTCTCGGCGCTGCCGAGGATGAAGAGGGTTATGGCCTCTCGAAAGATTACGGCAAGAGGCTCTTAGGATCAAAAGATATAGTCCTTGAAGACGAGCCCAGACCAAAGGCAAACTCTGCAAAAAGTGTTGATTCACAGGATGGGTACGGAAAGGTGCTGATAAGCGCAAGCAGTGCAGGGGAAAAATCGTGGGAATCCGATACGTTACGCAATAGCATATTCACTTACTATTTTGTAGATGGGCTTGGGCGATATCAGGGATCGGTTAAGGATGCCTTTACATACGCGAAACCCCTCGTATCGCAGAAGGTAAAACAGGAAAAAGGGGCCGACATAGAGCAGACCCCGCAAGCCATGGCAACCAATACGGACTGGAATATGCGATTTATTCAGAAATAGTATTGTTAAATACAAGGAGGGTTACAACATGAATAAAGGTTTTTTAATCGTTTTCCTGACATTATGCGTTCTTTTAACAGGAACTGTCGGGTGTCAGCAGAAGCCGGAGGCGCCGGTCGTTGCAAAACAGGAGACATCACCGCCCCCGCCGCCCCCGCCGCCTCAACCGCCCGGAGCACAACAGTCATTACCTCCACCGCCCGGAGCACAACAGGCACCGGTAGCAGGTGAACCGAGCCTTGAGGCAAGGGCCCACATCAAACAGGGCATGTCTTACGTGAGCGTTGCAAAGAATGCAAATTCACCGGGCATATTCAACGAAAACATCGAGAATGCTATCAATGAATTTTCCAACGCGATAAAGAAAGACCCCAATTATGCTGAGGCATATTCAAACAGGGGAGTGGCCTACATGATGCAGAAGAAGTACAACAAAGCGCTCGATGACCTGAAAAAGGCAAAAGATCTGAAACCGGACAGTGCAAACATACGTTATAACCTTGCATCCTGCTATTCTCTCATGGGCAGCGTTGATTACGGCCTTGATGAGCTCGATGCCGCGCTGGCGAGAGGTTTCAACAGTTATGACTCCCTGAAAAAGGACCCTGATATTGCAAATTTAAGAAAGCATAAGGAATTCAGGAAGATTCTGGAGAAGCACAAAGTCTTTATCACACAGTAAAATCGAACCAGAGGACCAATATAAACCCTGCCTAATTCCAATCATCCGGCAGGGTTTTATTAATTTATTGGTGAAGTGAGGTCATGAAAATATTTTTAACCGTTAACATATTTGTATCGTGGACATCGAGGGTGAAAGTACAGAAGCCTACGGTTGTGATTTAATCTCCCTCTCAGCCTCAATGTATTTATAGAGCGTAGGCTTGGAAATCCCCATCATCTGGTAAATTTGATCGATTGAGTGTTGTTTTTCATCGTATAGCCTTACGGAATCTTTCTGTTTGTATGCCAACCGTTTGTCCCATATCTATGAATCAGAAAAAGGGCAAACAAAAGAGCAACGTAAACCCATTGAAAGAAAGAAACGCGCCGAGCATGGCGATTACAAGAGAAAAATAAAAAATAGGAAGAAATGACGAGAGGATCGCAATTGAGGCCATGACAATTGATATCTGGAGCAGTCCTTCGGCGAACTCGAAATATGGGTCTCGTTTTTTGTTGATGTCGCGTTCGTGTTCGGCCTTTTTCGCTTCATGCTCAATATCCTTCTTTTCTAATGCGTATCGGTTCTCCTCGACAGCCATTCTATTTATCGTAGCCTTGAACTGGGACCGTGCCTCCGGTTTCATAGAACCACTCCGTTCGAGGAAATTGGCTTCCATATTTAACCTTTGTATTTTATACAGGTTTTCCCTCATTGCCTTGGCCTGGTAAAATGCCCATTGATTCGATGCCTCCTGCTGCCCAAGAAGCATCTCTTTCATCGCCTTATTACCCCCCAACGCTGTGATTGCAAGCAGAACAGCATAAACAGCCGTGGTCAGTGCGATACGTTTTGTAAATCTCCTGGCCTTCAGCTCTTCAAGTTCCTTCGTGTTTGGTAGCTCTACCCTTTCCATTCCTCACCCCTCCGAAAATTTGCCCAGACCCGGTAAAAAACAAAAAAAGAGTATTTACTTGATTCTACCTGAAACATCAACCAGATAGCGTTGAAAGGTGGAGTCAAGTAAATACCCTCACCGAGACCTATCTGTTTGCCGCCTGCGCCGCCAACCGATCTATTACATCCGATGACAACGCAATATCATTTGCTTCTAGTGGGATGTAAGTAGGATTTACAGGAGTTCCTTGTAGCTGGGCGACTTGCTGATCCATGGCGTCCAGCTTGGCTCTTAACTCGGCGTTATCCACGGCGGCGCGATCCATTTCCTGCCGCCACTGCACCATCTCTGGTTCATGACGGTGGTGGTGATACATGAGCGCATAGTCAGGTTCCGCAGCACGCTCAACCATTAATCCAAGGAATACCGCGTCCCATAGCCCATATCTTGGTTGCATGGTATAGATGTAGGGAGGCGGCACATAGCCGTAGGTTTCGTAAAAAACAGTTCGCCGATGGTGGTATGTCCCTGGAACAATCCTCACGCTGGTCAAAACTTCTCTATGTTCCCGCCCAAACCTTACGGGAGGCGAGTGATGTACAAAACGGGCACGTTCTTCCCGATCGCGGACAACCGCTCTTTGGTGTTCCTGTTTGGTAGCCGGAGCTTTCAATCTTCGATCCAAATCTGCTCTATTAACCGGGTGAGTTTGTCCAGGCCGATGATCAGTTCCAGGTTTTACCTGCTGGTCACGGCCACCCGGCTTTACCTGTGGCTGAGGACCACCTGGTTTTACCTGTTGATCACGGCCACCCGGTTTTACCTGTTGATCACGACCACCTGGCTTTACCTGTGGCTGAGGAGCACCTGGCTTTACCTGCGGCTGAGGAGCACCTGGCTTTACCTGCGGCTGAGGAGCACCCGGCTTTACCTGTGGCTGAGGAGCACCTGGCTTTACCTGCGGCTGAGGAGCACCTGGCTTTACCTGCGGCTGAGGAGCACCCGGCTTTACCTGTGGCTGAGGAGCACCTGG
>JAPLKD010000155.1 GCA_026388245.1 Pseudomonadota bacterium
GCCCATCGCGCCGATACGGAGGGTCATGGAAAAGGGTACAAGGTATCAGATGGTTAAAGAGAAAACAAAAACTTTTCTACTTTCGCAATGCCGTCGTTTTCTATCGCTTATCACCCATCAACCATGAGCCATCACCTGCCCTTTCCTTAAAGGCTCCTTTTTGGGGATAAAATGGGCACTTTAAGCCATTTTATTGGGTTTTTTCAACTCAAAACTCAAAACTCAAAACTTAAAACTGTCTTTACGACTTGGTCCGACCCTAATTGATGTTTCTATCCTTCCAAATGTAAGCCGACGGCATTTTTCCCATGCGTTGGAACTTGACAGATCCCCAAAGAGTGTTATACTTTATTTCATGCGACGTATAACGTTAGGAGGTTTTTATGGGTACCTTTAATTCCACAATCGTTACGGTGTCCTCCAAGGGTTGGGTTGTCATCCCTTCCTTGTTCAGGAGAAAAATCGGATTAAAACCGGGCATGAAGATGGAAGTTACTGAAACAAAAGGTAAAATAGTTCTCACACCGCAGGCAGGCAACCTTGTGGACGAACTCTACGGCAAGCTGGCCGGGGGCGGATCCCTGACAGCGGCGCTGCTGGAGGACCGTGCGAAGGAAAGGAAACGTGAACAGGCATAAATACATCCTCGATAGCTATGCTCTGCTTTTGAAACAGCGTCTCTACCCCATGCAATATGCTAAATTTAACAAACGCTATAAACCCAATGAACTCTACAAACGCCATTAACTCTACAAACTCGAGCCTTCTCAAGCTCAATTGCGACAAAGCCCACACCGAACTCAATTGGTACAGCGTCCTCACGATTGACGAATGTTTGCAAATGACGGCGGAATGGTATAAAATCTTCTACGCAGCGTCACCCCGCGGTTCGATGTACGAAATCTGTACGCAGCAAATCACGGAATATGCTGAGAGGGCAAAAAAGAGAAACTTGAACTGTGCTGATAAAAGAGCAACGCAGTCTTGATAGAAGACATAATGAAGAGGTGATGTTATGTTTAAGAAAGACATAAAAGTGGAAGCTTTCTGGGATGAAGAGGCTAAAGTATGGGTAGCTTCGAGTGACGATGTCCCTGGTCTTATTACAGAGGCATCAACAATGGAATTGCTGATTCAGAAGATCAGGATACTGATTCCAGAGCTGTTTCGGGCCAACAACATTGTTACAGATGAAGAAATGATCGACATTCCCGTTTACCTGCTCGGCAGATGGCAAGAAGTGATCAAATTTCAAGCTCAAAATGGCTGATTACGCCCCTGCTATCAAAAAGATCCTTTTGCAAAATAACTGTCACTTTGAAAGGCAGGGCGGCGGGGACCATGAGATATGGTATAGCCCCATGACAAACCGTCGTTTTCCCGTAGATAGTAAAATCAAATCGCGCCACACGGCTAATGGAATTTTAAAGCAAGCTGGCCTGCCGAAGCAGTTCTAACGGACTATGTGAAGAAAAATAACTCATTAAACCCAACAAACCCTATCACCCATCAACCATGCGCCATCACCTGTTCTTTTCTTAAAGGCTTCTGTTTGGGGGTAAAATGGGCACTTTAAGCCATTTTATTGGGTTTTTTCAACTCAAAACTCAAAACTCAAAACTCAAAACTTTTTAAATCTGTGGCTAAATAAAAAAGACTTTCGGAGGAGAACATGGCAACGTATGAAAAAGGCAAGCTCTACAACATCAATTTGGCCGATCTTAATGCTGATCCCAACCAGCCACGCAAATCTATAGACTTTTAATAGCAGAGAGCTAAGAGCCGAGAGCATAGAGGTGGAAAAAAGCAAAGGAATAAGATTTCGCTTTGAGAATCTTGATATATGGCAAAGGGCATGCCAAATAGCAACAAAACTATTCAGCATAGCAGATATGCTGGAAGAGAAAAAGCTTTATCGCTTTGCTGACCAGTTGAGAGGCGCTGGACTTTCAATGCCAAACAATATTGCTGAAGGTTCAGGAAGCACTTCAAAAAAAGAGTTTATTCAGTTTCTCAACATCGCAAGAAGATCAACATTTGAAAATGCAAGTATGGTGATGATGTTTACCAAAGATAAACTTATCAACGAAGACATAAAAGATGAGGTAGTAAAAGATCTTGATGAGCTTTGCAGGATGATCACCTCATTTTCACGTTCCCTTAATGTCAGCAAGGAGCTAAGAGCTAAGAGCTTTAATAGCACAGAGCGGAGAGCCGGGAGCTAAGAGTAAGATGTATGTATTCCTTATTGATAAAACTCTCCGCCCCCAGCCCTAAGCATATTTGACTCTCTGCCCTCAGCCCTTAGCTCTCAGCTTATATACATCGCCAGGAAGAAGCAGTCCCGGGGTATGACAACGGCCTACAACGCCTACAAGGAAAAACTTGCAAAACAACAGGCAGGAAAACAGCAAAAAGCAAAGACCGCCCCTGCCCAGGCGTTAATAGAATCGTTAAACAAAACAACTGAGAAACTTAAGGGTTTAGATGTGACAGATTGGGCAGACGATGACAAGGCCGCCATTGCCGATGCCATGACCCATCTTAAGACAACTATTACTGCCACGTTGAAGTCTCTTACACATAAACCTACGGTGTGAGAATAGCGGGGGAGCGGAAGGGGAAGCACGGGGGCGGAGGAGAAAAATCGTATGCTGCAAAGTCACGAAGAGTTAGATGTATATAAAATGGCCTTCCAATTAGCCATGCAAATATTTGAAGCATCAAAGCGCTTTCCAAAGGAAGAAACGTACTCTCTAACCGACCAGATTCGCCGGTCTTCACGGTCGGTTTGTTCGAACATTGCAGAGGCATGGAGAAAGCGTCGCTACGAGGCTGCTTTCATAGCAAAACTTAACGACAGTGAATCCGAAGCAGCAGAAACACAAACTTAGATTAAGTTTGCAGTTGAATGCAAGTATCTACCCTATGATATCAGTAAAGGCATTCATGAAGGATACGATCATGTCATTGGTAAGCTGGTCAACATGATTATCAATCCATCCCCTTGGATACTGAAAATAGGCAAGGGTGCATTTGTGCAGAGGTGCATAAAGTGAAACTTGCTCCCAAGCCCCCCGGCTTCCATGCCCCCAGGCATACTTGCAGCCCTGAAACAGGCTGTTTTTCAATCCTCCAATCTTCTGATTCTCTATCTTGCCAACCC
>JAPLKD010000262.1 GCA_026388245.1 Pseudomonadota bacterium
GAAGGAAAAGTTAAATGGTTTAATGATGCAAAGGGATTTGGTTTTATCGAGCAGGAAGATGGCAAGGATCTATTCGTACATCATTCTGCGATTCAGGGAGAAGGCTTTAAATCACTGGCCGAGGGTGATCGTGTCAGTTTCGATGTTGTCCAAGGCCCTAAGGGTCCTGCTGCCGGGAATGTTCGCAAGCTGTAAAACTGATTATAGGGATTTAACATTTCAGGCACAGTTCTTGACATTAGTGATGGGCAGCATTTAGAGTTTATCCGTAAATAATACTCACTTTCTTGATCTTTCTCCAGCATATAATTGCACAGGCCAAATGGATCAATGCTTCATAGCTGTCGCTTTGCTTCTCGAAGCGCACAAGAAGTTTCCGAAACCGGTTAAGCCAGGAATGGGCTAATTCCACAATCCATCGTTTTGGATGATAACCCGGGATGTTCTTCTTGGACTCGATTTCTTCACCCCGTTTTTTAACATGGGGAATGTAGTCATGGGCTTCTATGATCTTCATCGCTGGGTTACCCGTGTATCCCTTATCAGCGCAGAGATTTTGCTCCGTGTTTTTCGGAGGAATAACAACCCGACCATCAAGAACTGCTTCGAGTTGGGATACATCATACCGGTTGGCTCCTGTTACGACTAACGACAGCGGGATGCCATGCTCGTCCACCAGGATATGGCGCTTGCTTCCTTTTTTTTCCCCGATCTGTCGGATTCTTTCCTGTCGCTTCCATTGCCAGAGGTGCTTTGACCATTGCCCCATCAATACTTTGCCATTGCCATGCGATCCCTTCCATTTCATCATATTCTGCCAGTCCGGCACGCCAAAGAGAAAGGAAGAAGCCTGCTTCCATCCATCGAATAAAGTATCCGTGAATAGAACTGGGAGAGCCAAACCGTTCCTTGGGCAGGGATTTCCACTGACACCCTGTACGCAGCACATATACAATGCCTTCAAAGACGGTACGGTAGAGGATTGGCTTTCGCCCGCCTCCCGGCTTACGTTTATAGTTCTTTTCCTTATCTCTCTCCTGTAAGGGAATAAGAGGCTCAACGCGTTCCCAGAAAGAATCGGACACATCCCATGACTGTATTCTTTTTGCCATAAACCAACCTCCATTGCTTTATGACATTGATTTATAACATACTTTTCTAACCAAGTAAACATTTAATTACGGATAAGCTCTTAATATAAGTCATAAATCAAAGGAAAAATACGGATTACCATATCAAACATACATGGTGAGTCGAATAGCTTTAATGCTGTTTGTTCCTCTTCTCCTCATACATCAATATATCTGCCTGAACCATAGGTTCATCGAAGGTTGAGGGGGTTTCAGGATTATAATGTGCTATACCTATGTTCAGGGAGAGTTGATACTTTCTGCCCCCAAGCTTGTTGTAAGCCTCAAGGGAATTGTGCAGACGATTTATGAGGACTTCTCTGGTTTTATCAGTTGTGTCTATGGCGAGGGCTGCAAATTCATCCCCTCCCATACGGCCTATGATATCTGATTCCCCGAATACCTCTTTGAGGATAGTTGCAACTTCAATAAGCGCTTTATCTCCTTCCTGATGACCCAATGCAACCTCAAACATAAAGGGATAGCCTTATCTCTGTTTTATTACCTTATGCTTCTTGAATCTCAACCATGTTTTTATAGATGGTGAGGAATTTTTCATAGGCGCCCCCGTTTCCCTTGGAACTGGATAGCTCCGGGAGGACCTTAATCTCGTCCATTCTCGCGGTTAGATCGGCCAGGGAGCCCGTGAAAGTGGAGTTCAATTTGTCAACAAAATCCTGGAAAACTGGTTCTAATTCTCCCGGGGGCGCTGGTGGGTTTTCATCTATGGATGCTTCATTTGTCTTTGTTACCAGTGTAGCACTAAGAGAGAGGATACCGGAAGATAAGGTTTCAAAGGCAGAGTTTATTCCAGTAAGAAAATCTTTCGGTGATCCGTCGCTTTTTAAGAAATCTTCCTTTGATTGGTTTATGGCATCGACAAATCCACTTTCAAGGTTATTTGTAGATTTTGAAACCTCTTCCGCTATGGCATCTGAGGAAAGGAACGAATCGATATTTTCTCCAACAGATTCCAGGATACTTTTGACCCCATCTTTAACGACGGCCTGTATTGAGTTAATCCGAAGACGAACATCGGCAACCCCTTCGAAATGCCCTTCCTGTAATAACCGGATAACCCCTTGTTCATTCTCAATATTAGTCGGCACAAAATCGCTCTCCTGTGGTGGGGTGGTTGCAGCTTGGGGGCTTTCGATTTTGTATCCCTGGTTTTTAGCGGGCTCCTTTACATTTTGACTGTTCCCTTTATGCATTTCTAATCGAAGAACATTTGTTGCCAGCGAACCGGCTCCGTCTACTTTCATAAGTTAACCTCCTGAACGATATTTTGCTTCTCCCTGCCCTTAGCCTTTAATAGAAGCATTTATTGTGCCGTGAGTAAAAGAACAGGAAAAGTATTCATAATATATAAGTATTTTAAATAGTTAGATTGTAATTCAATATTGTTTTATTCATATTCTAATTAAGCCGACAGAGCGGAAAAATATTCCCGGTATGTGAGAAAAGTTTTCCTCTTCGACTTTGCTGCAAGAGCCCTGACCGGGAGGGATGATGATAAATTAGGCATATCAGGACATCGCAGGATGGATGAGAATTGTAAAGATGTGCCTATGGGGCCAGTCTTGAAGTATCAGTTTTTTTATTACGCCCACCCCTGATCCCTCATCTTCCCGCAATTTCTATTCATTTTCAAGGTGAAAATTACAAGTATATTATCGAATACGGAATGAAGCAACTAATTCAGGATATTAAAATAAAGCAATCATGGAAGCATACGAGTTTTCCCGAAAGAAATACAGTCTCTGAGAAAAATGATGAAAATATATGTTACCGGCAAAACGACAGCAGAAGCTTTCTAAACCAAAACACATACAGTTTATGATAAAAGAGGTTGCAATGAGAAAAACCCTCATGATTATATTCCTTTTCATCTTATCCACTACCCAGGTTTATGGCTGGTCAAGATGGCACATATTCCCCAAAAACAGTATTTTGTTTTCATTATAACTCCTCTCACAGCCTGAATCTCCTGTAACTTTTTTCGCAAATTCAATATCATAAAATAAATCGTGTAAACGATACCCAGGGTTATCTTTTGTAATTTATCGGCTGAATCTAATTTTTATCAACATTATGCCCTACTTTTTTTCATTGTTAGCGCTGAAGATCTTTTGTTGCCTCATTCAATGCATCCTCAAGCCTTTTTGTTTCATTTAGTATTATCTCAACATACCGCCATCCCTCCGAAGAAGGATCCATCGTTTTGGCAAGCCTTCTCGCAAAACCGCCAACTACCGTCAAGGGATTACGGATTTCGTGAGCCACAGCTTGGAGCGTATACTCCACCTCCTCACTCCTGTCTCCTCTTGCGCGCAGTCCTTCAAAAGACGGCGGTCCCTGGGCTATCTCTCCACGCTGACTTTGCAGCATCTGTTCCGAAAGCCTGCTCAGGGCACAGTTCGCCTTTTCCATGAGCCCTAATAAATCCTTTTCGCCTTCAATTTCTACTTCGAAGGTCCTGGCTATTTCATCGGCCTCTTTCAGTGCACCAATTACAACATCGTACATTGTTTCGTCTGAAAAACTCCATGGGGGATTATTACCATTCGGTACCCTCAGCAATGATGATGCCGCAACAAAGACATCCTGAAAATCGACCTTTGCGTAACATATAAGGGCCGAGAGTTTACCGGCAATTCTGCAGATCCTCGACAGCATGGACGCTTCAAGGCTGCCATCTTCATATCCGTAGTAACGTTGGCATTCAACAATCTGTTCCGGAAACTTCCAGTATCTGAGTGCAATTTCACCGATTTCCCTGTGGTTTAACCCCTGACTTTTTTTCTCCGTATCGAGAAGTAATTCCAGGGGGTAAATACCAGCGTCTACCGTCTCATTTGTTCCTTTTAAAAAATGATCGTAATAGACGAGAAAACCTACTTCAAGGGTAAGACCTGTAACGAAAGCCTCTTCGGGTTCACAAGCCTTCAGTTCCCGGGCAAGGGATTTCGCGAGAAGACCGCGGTAGAGGGAAACCCGCCAGAATTGGCCGTAGTCTATCTGACCAACCTTGCCCATGGGAAAGGTATCTTTCAACGATAACGAGAGGGCTAAAACGCGCAGATGGTGAAAGCCGATTCTCATAATTGCCTGCTTGAGGGTTGCGGCAGGGTAAAGGGATTTAAAAAATGCGCTATTTGCCATTTTGAGGACACGAACTGCAAGAGAAGGGTCTTTCTCGATTAGGCCGGTTAATTCATTCAAAGAACTCGAGTCGTCTGATGCAATCTCAACAAGCTTCACCGCTATCACTGAAAGCGACGGAAGGGCATACCCTGATTGAAATTTCTTTAATATTTCTGAAATATATTTCTGTTCCATTACTCTCTCGAAAGTATTATAAATGAAAAACAGTTAAAATGTAAAAAAATTAAACCGCTTTAGGTTTATAGTTTCAATCGATAATAATAGTAAGTCAGAGATGCCTTAAAAAGTTTAAACTCAGAGGCTACGAATAAAGGTTCTGGTTGTTGATGATTTTGCCACTATTAGAAAAATAATAAAATGTATTAAAGCAGATTAATGTTAAAAAAGTTAGTAACGTTCATAAGTTGTGGCATCATGATATCTCAACCGATTCTATATGGATGTTAAAGTAGCCTTTTATCCCAAGTTTGTTTCTCCAGTATTGCTCCCATTTCTCTCTGGAGTATTGCCTGATCATGATCATTTTAGAGATGTTTGTAGCTCCCATATCAGACCAACCCCAGGCTATTTTCTTTAACCTGCGTCCTAATTCTCTAAAGAGACGTTCCAGGAGGGATGTTGTCTTTGGAGCAATCACCCCTGTTTTCAGCCAGAGTTCAACATTGGTAAAAATACGGTCTGACAGTTTCTCAAGGTAAGACGCCCCGTGCCGATACCCCTTATTGTAAAATGTCTGTACCAGTTCCTTGATCTCTGCCTTGCTTTTTTCGTATCTGGTCTTTACCTGTTCCCTGTCTTCTTCTTTTAGGATCTCATAATCACCTTCGGGTAGCTCTATGCCTATCAACTGTTTGATTGTATCTGTTTCCGGTTGACTCTCCTTCTTCTTTATTCCATCTTCCCAGAGGGCGTGATACAGCCCTCGCGGACCATGCCATGTGCACCGTTGGGATTCAGCGATATTTGCTAAAAAGTCATCGAGTCCGGGCTCCCCATCATAGACAAAGGGAATATTGTATTGTTCCTTCTCTTTTATACGTTCTTTTATGGTTTGTTCTACTTCAGTCCATGGGGTATTGGTAAAGCAGCCAAGTGGTTCAAGTCTTCCTGATTTTGTAATACCGATGACGGCTCTTAATTCTCCCTTACGACCTTTGTATTGTTTAACCCCTGTACCATCAGCCATAAAGGCAGAGAAACCTTCTACGGAAACAGGCTCTTGAAGGAGGGTATCAATATCACTACCAACAACGATATTATGAATACCTCCCAGGGAGATATCGATTGACCGTCCATCAATGAGTCTTCTATAGTTTGTATCAATGACCGATTCAATAACCTCATGCTCAAAGTTTACTTCTCTTCTCGCATATCGGCCTATCTTGAGTGCACTTAAGAGAGGAGAATACCGTCCTCCACATTTTACACATTCAGCTACCCGTATAGGTATCTTTACTTCACCGAATACAGTGGAGAACTGTCGGGGTTCCATACGATAACCCCGTTTCCGTATTTTTCTGCCTCTGCAAAAGTGTTCTTTTGGATCACCCTTTCGTATGTGTCTTCCAAGACCGCCACGATACTTACTTGGATAAATCTTTGTTTGGCTTAATCGCTCAGAAATAAGATCATCGTAGGTCTCAAGGATCTTCCTGAGTATAGTAAGCATTAAAGGGTTTCTGATCTCTTTCAACTGATAAACAATTTCATTCAAATTAACTTTCCCTATTGCAAGATCGAAGTCCAATGTTATAATAACTCTACCTTTCATCACGGCCTCTTCCTTTAGATTATTTTTGGCTAACTTAATCTAAATATATAGAAGGGGCCGTGATTTAATCAAATGCTAAATGCCACAACTTATGAACGTTGCCAAAAAGTTGTGGAGGCCGAGAACGGCAAACATGCTCCTGATCTGTAGAGAAAGGAACCCGTTGATACGATTACAAGTGACTGGATCATGCCTGAAATGACCGGGATCGACTAAAAACGTATCCTTGCTCATGGTCACTGCAGAAGCCCCGAAGGATTGTATCATGGAGGCCATTAAATCCGGCGTCGATAATTACATTGGTAAGCCATTTGCGCCAAAAAACTGCAGGCCGCTATTGATAAAGCAAAAGCAAGAATTGGAAAATAACAGTTTACCCCTATTCCAATTATGGAGGGTTCAATATGCTGAGCCCTGCCACTTTAAATTCTTATACCAATTTGCCATTTAGTCATCGCGAGGAGGACGAAGTCCGAAGTGGCGATCTCTCAGAAAGGCGTGATTCCCACGCCCCAAAGAATTAGGTACGGGATGACAAAGCACACACCCTTCGGGCTCGCAATGGCACAATAGTAGGTGGCAGGCTCGCAATGATTATGATGTGTGTTTGTTGTTGATAGCGAATTGGTATATAATACGCAAAAGGAGGAAAGTCGTGTGGAACTGGAAATACCTTTTTGAAGATAAGGAACTGGTCTGCTACTGTGACATTGGCAATATCATTAATCCAGAGTTGCTATGTTATAAAAGCACTTTGCAGATGATCCATAAAAAGGCTACCCTCTTTCTCAAAGAAATCGTGGTGGACGAACACCACAATATAAAAAAGGGAAGCAGCCCAATGAATACTCAGAGGATACAGGATTTTGTCATGAAAGGTAAAGAAGTTTTTGTGGGACTTGAGGATTCTAAAAAAACCTGGAAGATCGCTGTTCGCTGCGAAAAGATGCTGATTCATCAGGTCTCCATGGAAGCAAAGTATCCGGTGCTGATTCAGTATTTGAGAAACAAATTCTCGGAGTGTACGATTCATCTCGTCTATGAAGCAGGATTCAAAGGGTTTAACCTTTACGATCAGTTGACTGACGGTGGCATCGACTGTGTGGTTGTCCCTCCTCACCTGGTGACGGAACCCAAGGTGAACGGGGTCAAAACCGACAAGAGAGATGCCAGACGTCTGGCCCTCATCCTGGAGAATAATGATGTTCCCTCTTTCTGCAATGTCTCCGACAGGGAACGGAGGGAGGACCGGCAGATAAGCCGGACCTTCAAGGAGTTCCAGGCATTGAAAGAACTGCCCTTGTGTGAACCCCTGAAAATAAGTCGAATGTGTTCCTCACGGTGCTGGAGCAATTATGGATACACCAGACTTTATTGTGGGCATCCCTCCGTCAGCTCTGTCGCAAAGAACGGTACTCAAAGGCCTTCAAGATTGCCAGGAGTCTGCCTGGCATCGGATGGTTTACTGCTATCCGGTTTGTATTGGAGCTGGGGGAAGATCTGACCCGTTTTGCAAGCGGGAAGAAAATAGCCAGTTTTGTGGGAGTGACCTGCAGCGAATACTCCTCAGGAGAGACTACATGGAAAGGTCGCATTTACCGGTATGGGGTCGGGGTTCATACGAGCCACCCTCATAGAAAACTCCTGGGTAGCGATCCGCAAAGATCCTGCCCTTCTCGGGAAGTTTATGCGCGTATGGAGAGGAACCGGAAGCAAGAAGAAAGCGATCGTGGGAGTGGCACGGATGCTCATTGTGCGTCTTCGGGCGTGCATTGTTTCCGCGGTACACCCTATACCATAGGAGTTGCCCGGTAGGGATAGAGTGAAGGAAGATAAGATAATGAAGTTGTGGAACAACGGCGTACAACGATGTCCGCACTGTGTAGAAACACACGCGAAACAAGTATATTGACGCCGGTTCCTTCTTTTCGCAGACAGCACCTTGTGGTTACACCACGAATAGCATATTGTGAAGAACCTTTTTTTCCGACAGTTACCATGGCGTCGCACTCCGGCCACGGACGCGATGGAAGGCATCATTGGCCTCGTGCTCCGCAGGGCACATACGCGATACGGATGGTTCTAAAGGACCGTTCCAAGAGGATACAGCTATGGTTTGATCAAACATACGAAAAAAAGAAGGTAGAACACCTGTGCTAAAAAAAAAGTTGTTGACTTTTATCATAGCAGGCTGCCGAGGATGGCATCTATCTATCCGTAGACTGCTATTATGCGATACCAAAAGGACTGCAGCGTGGATGATGTTTTTTATCAAAAACAAAGACACTATTAACCGCTACAGAGAGCAAAGAAAGAGCATGAGTCTCCCCGTAGATGGCTACGATACGTTTAACAATGTCCTCTGTCTTGTTGAGTTGGATGCGGAAAAGGGCATGAACAGGGTTATTCCCGGAGGAGACTTTGATGATCAGGGAAATGAGCTTGGCACATCTACTATCATTGCAAACAGGAAAAAATCCTTCTTAAAGGGTATGAAGGCGGAGTGGTCGCCAATCATGAAGGGAAAAACGTATAAGTCAATCTTCGCCCTCTTCCGCTTTATATACGGGCCGTGTGAAGAAGCAACCGGCATATAGTGTTTTATGGAGCAGAAAACGCCGCATATCGATTGTCGTACATGTCAGCATTTTTATGTAACGTGGGACAAGAGGTTCCCAAAGGGCTGTAAGGCCATGGGATTCAAATGCCGTGAGATGCCTTCTCTTGCAGTCTTTAAATCTTCCGGCGTTCAATGTCTCTACTATGAAGCGAAAGAGAAAAAAGCAGCGACCTCGCTAATCATTCCCGATAAGGTTTTTGATAGCAATAAACAATGGGATGCAAAGGCTGAGAATCCCCCCTCCGATGAAAAATAATTTCTGATAAAACCACACATTAGAGATCGGCGATACATCGAGCCGTAAAAGCACAACATTAATGCAATACGCAAAAAAAGGGAAAATAAAAAACCCTGTAACGAGCACGATCAATAAGGATATCAGACTGCATTTGGCAAACCCGAAAAACCCCTGCATGCATTGTTTCAGATAATACAAATTTTCGAATTTTGACTCCACGTGTTTTAATTCATCGGATAGTTCGTCACACACCGATTTGTACTCATCGAACCTTTCGTGTGAGATTGACTTTATGGCCTCCAACACTCTATCAACCTTTTCTGAAATAATCTGCAATTGATTCCGGTAAGACCCTGCCAGCCTCTGATATGTATATGAATCAACGAATTCAAGGTCTTTTTTGACGCGAATATCAAGGAGATGGACCGATGCAGTAAGCGCCTTTTTCCTTTCTTTAAAAAGATCTCTACACTTTGAGGTAATGAGACTGCAATAATTTGCGGCATCTAAATAGCCAAAATAACTGTTCAGGGCAAGCGTATTTTTAACTTTTAAAAATAGTGACTGAATTTCTGCAACTGACTGTTTATCGTGCATTTCTTTCGACCCTGCAAATTCATTTTCAGCTACCGATAAAAGAGATGTGGCATCTTCCTTAGCCTTCCTGAACAAGATGATCATTTGGGGTATGATAAAGCCGCTGTAAGGCATAAGCTCCGAGTCCATGTATGCATACATAAAATATTCCCTGTTATTCTGGATGAGTTTTATGAGTCGTTGAATTGCCAGAGTTTCTTTCTGTTGCTGAAACTTAATGATAATATCCATGTATACAGCATCAATACAACTCGGATTCTTTAAAAGTATATCGCCTGTCATTTTTAATGCATCATGAGGTTTGTTATTCAGAGCATAAAGACGGGCAATAAGAAGCTGTATAAAGGTTTTATGCACACCCGTTTTTACATGGAAGAGGGCTGTATCAAAATAGCTCTCTGCATGAACAAAATCGCCCTTTTCGATACAAAAATACCCCAGCATACAATATACCCTGAAATCATCCGGCTTGTTTTCAAGTGCCTTATTGAGGGTGGATTCTGCCTTATCGAGATCGGATATACGCAAAGAGTCTTGTGCAAGCCATGCCAGCCCTCCTTGTGTCTCGCTTTTGTCCTCCCGGACAGCAAGCCAGTCTTCGCCGGTGGCATTCCATATGGCCCTTAAAAAACGGAGTTGATACACCCTCCTTAGCTCATAAAAACTATAATACGGGAGTTTTATTGATGTATCCTGATTCTTCTCTTTGTCCTCTTTCACTGCATCGGGGTTGGCCTCTTCTGAGAGAAACAGTTTTAAAAAGAGTTCATTGATAACGTTCAAAGAGAGATACCCCAATCTGCTAAGGGCATAGGTAATATCGGGCAGGTTTTTCGAGGGGCAATCCGTGCACATGTGTTTTCTGCTCCCGCAGTAATAACAAGGGTCATGAGTGCCCTGCACAAGTGCATTCCCGTAGGGGAACATTTCTATTTCAGCTTTTTTCTCTTCCCCGGGAGAGACCACCCTGTAGAATATCCTCCCGCCGATTCCTTCAGAGACCTGAACAATAGGAACATTTTCAAAGTTTTTTATTATGCGATAAGCATTTTCTGAAAAGTTGATGTCTCCGGGTATTATCTCTTCCTGGTTAGCGTGGTAGCCATTCGATATAAGCTCATCTTCCAAAAAGTCGTAACTCACATCAATAATGATTTGAACGGGGAAAAGGGTCTGCTTTCCAGTTTCTTCCAGTTTGTCTGATATGAAATCCCTGATACCTGTCACCACGCCATTGGCTGATCCAGCTTCCGTAAAAAACATCATGATAGATTTATCCGGAAATACCTTTCTTCTTCTGATTTTCCCTTTCCACAATGCATTCTCTGCCTTGGTAAAATCTTCCCAGATTGTATTAAATTTACTACCACCCAATACCTTTACAGGACGGGCATAAAGCATAATACTAGTTGCAGGATTTAATTCAACCGCTTCATCCCAGAAAACCCTGTAGACAATAAGGCCATCCGGGATATTTTTTCTGTCCCAGTTGGGTAATAAATCGAAATGGACAAGAGGCATATCTTTAACAAGATCGTAGACTTCATGGGATACATAAACTTGATCGCCCTGGGCAAGGTTTGTTAGTTTTGATGCCACGTTGACCACGTCCCCATATATATCTTCTTTCTCAACAATAACACTCCCATAATGAATACCAACCCTCACATGTATCTGACCGGCAGTGTCACCCTTTCCGTCCTCCATCTGAAATTTTTGCTGCATTTTAATGGCTGCCTTAAACGCCTCTACTGGATAGAGGAAATAGGCCATGATAGAATCGCCAATGAGTTTTATGACCTTCCCGCCATGTACGGCAATGACGGATGAGGCGATATCGTGATGGCTGCGAAGCATCTCTCTCCCGGGCTTATCCCCATGGGCCTTGAAATAGTCTGTGGAACCGACAATATCCGTAAAGAGGACGGCAATTTTTACCATCGGATCCTCATAACGGTACTGTGCGAGGGGCTGGAGGTCTATTTTTAATTTTTTATCCGGCGCATTTACATAAGTATTCATAGATACACATATCTGTTATCGCCGGATGCTGTTTTTTCTTTAATGCAAGAAAGGGTAAATCAGCTTTATGCTGCTGAACCCTGGTCTCTTCCGCTACGATGATGCGCAAGTCCTCAACATTCAGCTCTTTTTTAGCCGCTGAATCTTCGATCACTCCCGAGCGACAGGTGCCTACGTCAACCTTGCCTGAGAGGACGGCACGTACTACCGTGTCATGCGTTCCCCCGTAGCTGAAACTTGTAAAGTCTTTACCGACATCGACTCCGGCCTGCCGCAGTTCCCGTAAAGCGCAGAGCCAGCCCCCATAGGAATCTGCATCCACGGCCATGAAGTTCTTGCCCTTTAAATCACGGAGGGTGCGAATGTTCCTATCCGCTTTTGTAAATATCACCCCACAGTAGACCGAATAATAACCGTTGAATATTTTTGTCTTTAAAGTAGCAATGCTCGTGACGCCGTATAGTGCCTCCATTTCTACAGACAAGCCGGGGCTTCAAACAGTTTCGAGCATTACTTTTTTTGAACATTCGATATTGTTTAGGATTTCGATATGTCCCTCCTTTGTCGGGATTAATACGCACGGATTTCGGATTTTAAGATAATAATTTCAAATATATTTGGTTAGACATTTAAGTAACTATATTATAGAGTTATTCTGTCAGATTGGGGTTGAGGATAAAATAATAGACAACCTTTTATCTTACTGTTGAAAAAATTAAGTTTTGATGCATTCGTAAAAGTCAAAAACCGTCACTCCCGTGAAAACTGGAGTCCAGAACACATTGATTTTACTGGATGTTGCTTGCGCAAGTGAAGACACCCGCTTTTGTGGGAATGACAAAACGACAGAAATACTACTTTTTACGAGACCGTTATATTTTGTAATCTTAAAAGGAAGCAAATGGAGAAAGGCAAGATCATTGTTGTCGAGGACGAAGAGAGCATCTTGATGATGCTAACCGAGTTTTTACGAAACAACGATTACACGGTAGACCCTTTTCTGAAAAGTAAAGAGGCATTATCTGCACTGAAGAACAATAATTACCAGGTTTTGATTACAGATCTTACCATGCCCAAGGTAGACGGTCTACAGTTAATAAATTATATTCAAAAGGAATATCTCGATACTATAGGCATCGTCATGACCGGATACGGAAGCCTTGAAACCGCTATAAGTGCCATGAGACTCGGTGCTTTTGATTATATCCTGAAACCCTTTAAGTTCGAAGAGATACTCGCATCTGTTGATTCAGCATTGTACTATTATAAAATGCTGAAAAACGAAAATATCCCTAAGGGGTTAGTATCAAAGGCAAATCTTTTGAAAAGGTTTTCTCAGAGCAAGTTGCTTTTGGAAAATACAATCTTGAGGACTCGTCTCAAGGATAAATACAAGTTTGAAAATATCTTAGGGATAAGTTTCGGGATGCAAAAGATCTTCGAACTTATTGAAAAAGTAGCCGACACAAGCGCGACAGCCCTTATTACGGGCGAGAGCGGGGTTGGAAAGGAACTGGTTGCCAGGGCTATCCACTATAACTCCTCGAGGAAAGACAATCCTCTTGTCGTAGTAAATTGTGGTGCAATTCCGGAAAATCTGTTAGAAAGTGAACTTTTTGGTTATGAAAAGGGCGCCTTTACCGGTGCGTTCAGCACCCGGTACGGCAAGTTCGAAATTGCCAATACAGGCACAATCTTTCTCGATGAAATCGGTGATATGAGCCTTAACCTTCAGGTGAAAATCTTAAGGGTCTTGCAGGAAAGAACCCTTGAACGAATTGGCGGCTCTAAAACAATTAAAGTCGATATAAGGATTATTGCTGCAACGAATAGAATTTTAGAAAAACTGGTAAAGGAAGGTACCTTCAGGGAAGACCTTTATTACAGATTGAATGTGGTTCCGATTCATATCCCTCCGCTCCGGGAAAGGAGACAGGATATACCCTTACTTCTAAATCATTTCCTTGAGCAGTCCAATCGTTTAAATGATGCCGCTGTTGAAGGATTCTCGGAAGAGGCCATGGATATTTTAATTAGTTACGAATATCCAGGAAATGTGAGAGAATTACAGAATATCGTTGAAAGAAATGTTGTTTTGAAAAAGAAGGGTTGTATAGCGGTAGAAGACCTGCCGGAAAAGTTGTGGAATATAAAAGATAAAGAACAACAACTTGACATTCAGAAGGGATACGAGACCCTTGTAACGGAATTTGAAAAATCAATTATTGCGAAGGCCCTCCAGGAAACAAAAGGGATAAAAAGCAAGGCAGCCAATATACTTAATCTAAACAGGACTACCTTAATTGAAAAGATGAAACGTTTCGGGATGGACTAACTTTTTCTCTGTCAATAATTTGACAATCATTAGATACGCCTGAAAACAACAAAATCCTTACAAAAATCAACTTCTCTTAAAAACTGAAACGGGCTGGCAGTGTGAGAGTTGGGATTGGTATATATCTTGCAAAGGTTAAGGTTATGTCCATTTCAGAAGCAGAATTGCTGAAAGATGCGTTTAACGGGTTTTCGAGGGCCTCTGATTCCATAGTTAATTATTATAATGTTCTTGAGAGCCAGATAAGACTCTTAAAAGAAGAGGTGGAAAGTAAAAACAGGGAGTTAGAAAAGGCTAAGGAGTACCTGCATAACATACTCGATTCTATTCCGGTAGGCATTGTTGTTATTGATCGGAAATCCATATCGTTTTTAAATAAAACAGCAGAAAGGCTGAGTTCGGAGAAATTTATTGATGACCTGAATAACAGCAACCAGAAGGCTGGTGAGATCAAAAATGGTAAAGGTCAATACAGATGGAAAAAGGATGTATTGAGGAACGGCTTTACAGGCAAAGAGGTAATAGTCATTGAAGATGTAACTGAGTTTGAAAAGATGAAAGAGAGATTTGAAAGGGATGAGAGATTACGGGCTATGGGCGAAATGGCTGCCAGGATCGCCCATGAAATAAAGAACCCTCTCGGCAGTATGGAGCTTTTTCTTTCAATGCTGTCGGATAGAAAGCTGAAACCCAAAGAGAAAAAATATGTCGACTACATACATTTCGGTGTGCAGACGATCGACAGGATTATTAATAACATTCTTTCTTATACGAGGCCAAGAAGCCTTGTAATGAATGAAGAAAAGATAGGCAAGGTGGTTGAAGAGACACTGGATTTTATGAAACTATCGATTATGAGCAGGCATATAAATGTTCATTATGATGTTCATTATGACGGGGTTTCTTTTTTTGATCCCGATATGATGAAGCTTGTAATAATGAATTTCATCAGCAATGCAATTGATGCAGTGACCGGCAAGGGCTCGATACGAATTGAAATAAAGGAAGAGGAAAAATATGTAGTAATCGTCGTTAACGATAACGGTGCTGGAATGAGCGAGGATGTAAGAAAGAACATATTTAATCCGTTTTTTACAACTAAAGACAAAGGGGTTGGACTTGGGCTTTTTATCGTGCATAACATTGTGCAAGCCCATAAGGGATACATAGAGGTAGAGTCAACCGAAGGTGTTGGTACAACATTTTTTGTTTATATTCCAAAGGACAGCCAATGAAGGCCAACGTGCTTGTTATTGATGATGATTATCATATGAGGGTTGCCCTGAAGGAATCCCTGACAAAAACAGGATATACCGTTTTCCTTGCTGAGAACGGTATGAAGGCAATTAATGAAATAAGCAAACGTATTTTTGATCTTGTTATAACGGATGTTAAAATGCCACATTTAAACGGCATCGAACTCTTAAAACATATACGGAAAGAACATCCCTTGTTGCCGGTAATTCTTGTTACTGCCTACGGGACAATTCAGGATGCAGTGAGTGTAATAAAAGAAGGTGCGTTTGATTATATTCAAAAGCCTTTTACCGCCGATACACTCTACAGTACAATAAAACGTGCCATCGGTGTGAATAACGGAAAGATTATCTATGCTTCAAAGGCTATTAAGGATGTTCTTATGAAAGCGGAAAAGGTTGCAAAGTCGGACGTTACTGTGCTCGTTCTTGGTGAAAGTGGCGTTGGTAAAGAACTTATTTCACGCTTTATTCATGAAAACAGCGATAGACCCAAGAATCCTTTTGTACCGGTAAACTGTGCATCCTTACCTGAAAATCTCCTTGAAAGTGAACTTTTTGGTTATGAAAAGGGTGCATTTACCGGTGCTTATTCAAGGAAAATGGGCAAATTTGAGATAGCCGACAGAGGAACGATACTCCTTGACGAAATAACTGAGATGGATTTCAGGCTCCAAGCCAAGTTACTAAGGGTATTGCAGGAAAAGGAAATAGAGGTAGTTGGCTCGAAGTATCCTAAAAAGATCGATGCAAGGGTTATTGCAACGACGAACAGAAATATTGTGAAACTGGTGGAGGAAGGCAAATTCCGCGAAGATCTTTATTATCGGCTCAATGTCTTTCCGATATATGTTCCTCCGCTAAGGGAAAGGAAAGAGGATATCCCGGAGCTTGTGGCATATTTTTTGCGTAAGCATTCAAAAGGTATGGACGTGAGTATAAGCAAGGAAGCAATGAATTTTTTAATGGAAAACAATTGGAAAGGTAATGCACGAGAGCTTGAGAACGTCATCGCAAGGGCATGCATCTTATCTAATTACTCTGTTATAAAATTGACAGATTTACAGGAAATGAAATTTACCCAGGATAGCTCACGAGGGTCAATCAGGGAAATGGAGATGAAGCTCATCATGGATGCACTTAAAACCTGTAATGGGAATAGAACAAAGGCTGCATCGATGCTTGGTAAAACAACAAGAACTTTGAGAAACAAAATTAAGGAATACAAAGACACGGGTATCCTGCCCGCAACAGAGGACAAACAATGGATGTCTTGAGTTTTGTAGAAAAAGCACTAAATGTCAGAGCCTTTAATCATAAAGTCCTTGCAGGGAACATAGCACATGTTGAGACTCCGAACTATAAGGAAAAAGAGGTTGATTTTAAGCAAGCGCTTGAAAGACAGATGGCAGGTCTGAAGAATATTGAGATACAGGAAAAAACTGAAAGTGACGGCGTGGGCAGTGTGGATGGTAATACGGTAAACATGGAGACTCAGATGGTTAAGATGAACGAGAACAGCATGATGTATAATGCCCTTATTCAGATTATTTCAAAGAAGTTCTCTATGATGCGTTATATGATTTCTGAAGGAAGGAGGTAATATGAGCATTCTTGACATTTTAAAAATAAGTGCGTCAGGGTTAAAAGCCCAGCGGATAAGGATGGAAGTGATAGCAACAAACCTCGCCAATATACAAACCACAAGGACTGACGAAGGGGGTCCCTACGCGAAAAAAGAGGTTATTTTCACAACGACGGATGTTTCTGAAGCAGATGGATTCGGCAGAATGTTTTCTGAGAAGATTGAGGGAGTGAAGGTTGAGGAGATTGTCAATAGCAAAAAACATTTTGAAAAGTCATATGATCCTGGCCATCCCGATGCAGACCAAGAGGGATATGTGACCACTCCAAATGTCAATCTTATGGAAGAAATGGCAGACATGATATCGGCTACCAGGGCGTATGAAGCAAATATAAATGTTGTTAACACGACAAAAGAGATGTTCCTAAAAACGCTTGAAATAGGTAAGTAGGAGGGATAAATGAAGATTGAAGCATTACAGCTACCCAACTTTATTGAAAAAAAAGGTGCCACGGAGGTGAAGGGATCTGCTTCGTTCACAGAAATTTTAAAAGATTCTATGAATAAGGCGAATGAACTGCAGAAAGAAGCAGACCAGGAAACCCAAAAGATTGCAAAAATGGAAAGCGTGGATATACATACTGCTATGATTGCCGCTGAAAAGGCAAGCCTGACATTCCAGACTATGATGCAGGTACGGAATAAGATAATAGAGGCTTATGGAGAAATTATGAGGATGCAGGTGTAATCATGGCGGCGACAGAGTTGCTTTTGAACAACGCGAAAGGCTATATCGCGAATGTCCCGAAAAACAGGCTCTATCTATATTTGTTTCTTTTTATATCTATCGTAGGGGGCTCTGTTCTTGGTTTATCTTTTATTCAGAAAGAGGATTATCAAACCCTTTTCTCCGGTCTGGCTGTTGAGGATGCTTCAATGATTGTTGCAAAGCTGAAGGAGCAAAAAGTCCCTTATAAATTAGGGTTGGGCGGGACAACCGTATATGTATCAAAAGAAAAGGTTTATGATGTGAGGCTTTTGCTCGCTTCACAGAATGCATTGCCAGGGAATAGCGGGGTAGGCTTTGAACTTTTTGATAAAACCAACTATGGCATGACTGAATTTATGCAGAACATTAACTATAAACGGGCAATCCAGGGAGAATTGGCAAGGACAATTAACCAGATGCCTGAAGTAAAAACATCCCGTGTCCATATTGCTCTTCCGGAAAGGACACTTTTTTACGATAGAGAAAAACAAGTAACTGCATCTATTTTTTTAAAACTTAAACCAGGGAAGGCCCTTCCAAAAGAGCAGGTTGCAGGAATTGTCCAGTTTGTGGCAGGCAGCATCGAAGGTCTCAAGGCAGAAAACATAACAGTAATAGATTCCTCAGGGAAAATACTATACAAAAGTGGGGATGTGAGCTCGCCGGTTGTCCTCTCCGGACAACAATATGAACTTCAGAAGAACGTAGAGCGAAAGTTCGAAGAATCCATCCAATCACTGCTTAATACTTTTCTACCGGCGAGCAGGTCTATAGTGAGGGCAAGCGTTGAGCTTAACCTGAGAAAGGTAGAAACAGTTGAAGAAGAGTATAATCCCGAAAAGGCTGTTGTAGCAACCTCTAAAAAGAGCAGGGAAGTGGTTGCAAACAGAGGAACAAAAGCTGGAGGTGTTCCGGGCGTAGCATCCAATGCCCCTAATGCACCAAAAAAAGAGGGGAATAAGGGGAATCAGGAGAGCCAGGACAAAACCAAGGAATCCGAAAGAGAAGAGGAACATAAAACATATGAACTCACTAAAACCATTAGAAAAATTGTAGAACCTTATGGAGATATCAAAAAGCTCTCCCTTGCAGTAGTAGTTGATGGCAAATATGAGAAAGTTAAAGGACAAAAAGGGGAGGAATCGAGATATGCCCCAAGATCCCAGAAAGAATTGCAAGACATAAAGAATTTGATTGCCAGGGCAGTTGGATATAATGAGCAACGCGGCGATAAATTGGAAGTGCAAAGCGCGCCGTTTGAGATTGAAAGTATAGCTGATGATAAAAGTTTATTGGAAAGTTCGAGTAGAAAAGAGATGATATACAATATAGGGAAATATGTCTTTTATCTGGCAATACTCCTTTCGATCTTTGTCTTTGTCGTAAAGCCTGTAATCGGCGTGTTCAAAGATAGGGTTGGACCAATAGCTATGAGACAGGTCAGTGGTATAAAGGATACATATGCAGGAAGCAAAGGCGCTATAAACGATGCCAGCGCCAAAGAAGGCGCCGATTCCATGCATAGCTTAAGCAAAGCACAGCCAGCCTTTGCGAGCGCACTCCAGGATAAAACCCTTGTAAAATCTATTATTAGAGAATGGGTCAGGGAAAGAAGCTAATGGATGTCTCTGATATTACAGGCGCAAAAAAGGCAGCAATACTGCTTTTAACAATGGATGAAGAATTATCCAAAGAGATCCTGAAGGAGTTTGAAAAAGATGAGATAGAAACGATCGGGAGGGAAATAGCAAATTTAAAGTATATCCCTGAGAATACAGTAAGGCAGGTTCATGGCGAATTCTTGAAAAGCCTTGAAAAAAGCGGTTTAGCTGTTGTCGATGGGCAAAACAAGTTTAAAACACTCCTGAAGAATAGCCTGGGCGATGAAACGGCAGACGCTTTTTTTGACTCAATGGCGGGCAAAAAAGGCGTACCAGGTGATTTCCTGAGGACCTGCGACTCAAGATTGCTTGCAGCTACCATTAAAGGGGAACATTCCCAGACTATTTCACTTATCGTATCGCTCTTGCCTTCAAAGAAGGCCTGCGAGGTAATAGGTATACTCCCGGCAAATCTACAGGGAGATGTAATAACAAGGATGGCAAGTCTCGGTAGAGTAGACAAGAATGTTTTGTTAGAGATTGAAGGTGTTATACGCGAACAGTTGCAAGATTCAGGGGGCGGTGAAGAAAAACAGATGGGCGGAGTAAGCGCCGTAGCAAGCATTCTTAACCAGATGGATAAAATTCGAGAGGGCGAAATCCTTGGAATTATCGAAGAAATAAATCCTGAACTTGCAGAAAGAATAAAACAATTGATGTTTACCTTCGAAGATCTTATCAAGCTTGACAATAAGAGTATCCAGAGCCTTCTCAAAGAGATTTCCACAGAGGATCTTGCTATAGCCTTAAAAGGCGCATCAGATACCATAAAAGCAAAGATCTTTACCAATATGTCAGAAAGGGCATCTGCCATGCTTAAAGAAGATCTCGAGGTAATGGGCCCGGTAAGGTTATCAGAGGTTGATCAGGCACAGAAAAAGATTGCGTTAACGGCAAAAAGACTTGAGGCCGAAGGAAAGATCATCATTGCAGGTGAAAATGAAAGATTCGTATAATAAAGAAGAGGTCCACCCGCTTACCTTAAATTCCTTTGCCGATATTCTCCCGAATGATGAAAATGTCAAATTTATCTCTTTTTTCAGTAGTTCCCCTGAAAAAAAAGGGTTTCAGCAGGAAATTGGAATGCAATTAAAGAACGAGGCAGATATCGAAATCGAGACAAGAAAGGTATTCGAGGATGCATACAAGGAGGGCGAAAAAGCAGGATTCGAAATAGGCATGAAAAAGGTTGAGCCTCTTATTAGAAGACTAAATGGAGATATAGCTGCGTTGTCTGCATTTAAAGAAGAGCTTTATAAAAAAGCAGAAGGAATGTCGGTTGAACTGGCGTTGGTGTTTGCAGAGGCTATCATTTTGCAGGAGTGTACAAAAAACAGGGATATTGTTCTTAATATGGCAAAAAAGGCGCTTGAAATTTGTGAAGAAAAACACGAAATAACCATCAGAATCAGAAGAGATGATATCAGATATATTTCGGAAGACGCCATGAGTTCATTAAAAGTTATACCGGATGATTCATTGCAGGACCCAGGTTTTATCATTGAGTCGAATTTTGGTGCTATAGACGGAACTATTGCCACACAGATAGAGGAACTGAAAAAAGAGTTTTGCAAGGAATATGCAGACAGATGAAAAGTTGCTTGTTATTCGAGAAGCACTAAAAGGTTTTTACCCCTACAAGGTATACGGCAAAGTAAATCAGGTGGTAGGGCTTGTCATTGAAGGGAAGGGCCCCATATCGTCGGTCGGTGATGCAGCGCTGATTCATCCGGTGGACGGAACTTCGCCGATTAATGCTGAAGTTGTTGGTTTCAAGGACGGGAAGACCCTGCTTATGCCTCTTGGCGACTTAAGGGGGATCGGGGTAGGATCAAAGATACTTTCAAGAAAACAGACGGTAAATGTTGCCGTGGGTGAAGGCCTCCTCGGAAGGGTTATAGACGGACTTGGAAATCCCATGGATGGCAAAGGGCCCATTCATTGTTCTGATTTTGTACCTGTTTACAGAGAGACGGTAAACCCTATGAAAAAAAAGAGGATTCTTGACCCTCTCGACCTTGGCATACGGAGTATGAATGGCCTTCTTACCTGCGGGAAGGGACAGAGGATAGGGATATTTGCAGGCTCAGGTGTCGGAAAAAGTGTTCTTCTCGGTATGATAGCGAGACATACGGAAGCAGACATTAATGTCATAGGGCTCATCGGCGAACGGGGAAGAGAGGTGCGGGAGTTTATTGAAAAGGACCTCGGGGACGGTTTGGAGCGCTCTGTCGTTATCGTTGCTACCTCGGACCAGCCGCCCCTTATCAGGGTAAGGGGGGCATTTTTAACCGTTGCTATTGCCGAATATTTCAGGGATGTGGGTAACAATGTGCTTCTGATGATGGATTCACTTACGAGATTCAGCATGGCACAGCGGGAAGTGGGGCTTGCAATTGGCGAACCCCCGACATCAAAGGGATATACACCAAGCGTGTTTTCTCTTCTCGCAAAACTCCTGGAAAGGACAGGAAATGGCGAAGGGGACGGCACAATGACAGCGATATATACAGTGTTAGTAGAAGGCGATGACCTCGATGATCCCATTGCAGATGCAGCCAGGTCAATTCTCGATGGGCATGTTGTTCTCTCGAGGAAGCTGTCAGACATGAATCAATATCCCCCCGTCGATGTTTTAAAAAGCATCAGCAGAACCATGAAGGATATTGTGCCGAAAGAGCAGACAGAGTATGCAGGCAGGATAATCGGAATCCTCTCAGAATATGAGAGGGCTGAGGATTTGATCAATATAGGCGCTTACAACCACGGGAGTAATGAAAAAATCGATTATTCCATATCTATGATGGATAAAGTGAGGATATTTCTGACCCAGGGTGTGGACGAAAAGGTAACCCTTGAGGATTCCCGGAACAGTATGAAGATACTATTCTATGTTTAAGGTGTCCGGCGTTCGCCCTCCCGATAGAGCCATTCGAGGGCATGGTTACAGCATATGTCAACACAGCGCATAGAAAGAATCATAGACCTCAAAGAAAAGCTGATGGAGGACAAACAGAGGGAAATTGAAAATACTCTCGGTTTAATGAATAAAATAACAAATGGTATTATAGGTATAGATAACAATATTAATTCAAATTATGAGTGTATGACTTCAACAAGCATAAGCGGAAACGATTTTTGCGTAATAAAAGATAACCTGATATACCTTGAAAATAGGAAAAGCGAACTCATGGAACAGAAAGAGGCATATAACAAAAAGGTGAGTATGCTCAGAATGGAGCTGATTGAACAGGCAAGAGAAGTAAAAAAACTTGAAACGTTAAAATCGAAGACCCTCCAGGTCATCAAAAAGGCTCGAAACAGAAAAGAACAAAAATCTCTCGATGAAATTGCCCTGAAAAAACAGAATATTTAGGAAAAGTTTTCCCACCGGGGGAACAATTTTCCTCCGCAGCGCTGATTAAATACCTGCCAAAAACAACAACCCATTGAAAATAAACAGTAAATAAGTTTGGCACGCATTTTGTTATACATATTGGGTATGGAAAATCTTTTTATCAGCGGTTTATCTGGATGTTTCTCAGGTTCTGAAAAAATTTCATTTACAGGCGAAAACGTTTCTGACGGAAAAACGGGCACTGGTGAATTTCTCAATGTTCTGAAGGATATCATCGGAAAGGATTTTACGGCAAACCTTCAAATGCAGTCCGGTACCCCGCTGAATGTCGATAACGGCACTTCTCTCCCTGTATCGGCCCTTCAGGTTGCTGCTGCCCTTCAGTTACCGGATGAAGCAGGGGAAGATTTATCGGCCGTTCTGATGTCAATCCTGTCCGCGTACGGGTTGAACGTCGTGCCTGAAGCCATGTCCTGTGTACCGGAGAGTGGTATCGAGGTCCCGAAGTTGGGCAGTACAAGCGCTACGCAGGGCGATAAGGAAGATGCTCCATATAAAGAAGCAATGGCTATATTATTTAATGAATTATGCAAAATATTTAATCCACTCGTAGGTGTAATTCCGGTATCTCTCCGGGCAGAAAACAGCCTGTCCGCTTCCTCTTCCGATGAACCGGGGCAGGAAACATTACAGGGTACATTATCGGATGAAATTAAAAAACTGTTAGAGAGACCGGACATAATTGCCATGCTTCAATCCCATGGAATACCCACAGTGAAAACGAATGAATCGTCGAAACATTCCGAAGATGGCGTATCCGGAGAAATTCTTAGCCTATCCGCTTCGATCCTCTTTGCGAAACAAGTGATAGAGGGACTTCTCAATGAAGCAATCTCCGAAAAAGGATTGCCAGGTACTCCGCAGACAATGGCACAAAGCCCGGTGGAAACTGTTTCCACCGATAAGGGAATGCCCGTTCAACCGGATCCCTCTACTACGGATATGGATATCCCTGCATTGCTGTACAGGGCCATGAACATGGCGGCTCAGCGGCAAGCCACCGCTGCAGGCAGTGAAGATGTTCAGGAAAGCACGCCGGACATGACAGAGCAGAGGATACAGGGTGAAGGTGTTTTCTCTTTTAGAGACACACAGGGTTCCAGGCTTTACCATATGGCCTCCACAAAGACAGACCGCATTGAAACCGGTGTTTCCGTCGAAGCCGGCACCATGCCGCCCCTTGCCGGAGACAAAGATATGCCTGCGGACATGGATGTGAGGCTGAAAACAGACGGAATGATAAACAAGAACCCGGAGATAAAGAATATTCATGCGAACATGAATTTCCGGATTCCGGAACAGGTTGTAGATGAAATGAAGCTTGCCGGAGGGGACTTCAATGCTGTGAGCGAAAAAAATGGCAGTATCTTGAAGAATATTATAGCAGGATTGCAAAACGAGACCATCGAAGCGCCGCAAAAGGACACAAAATTTTCATTCAAAGAGAATGACTACATGCCCTTTACAAAGTCAGGCAATTTTGAAGCAGCTCAATCCTCTGAAACAGAAGGGGCGCAGACTGTTGAAAAAGGGTCTTTCGCATCCATGATTACAGACAAAATTGAAAAGATTATCGGGCAGAATCAGTTAAGGAATACACCTATGGATATGGTGATGAGGATGAATATCAATGAGAAGGAGAGTCTGCTCATCGGACTCAAGCGTGAAGGTCAACAGATTTTTGTAGAAATCAAAACGGGAAGCTCATCGATCATGAACCTGCTGCAGGCCAACAAGGAAGTTATTATCCGGAATCTGGAAATGAAGAACGTAAATGCAAATATTTTTGTAAATCCCGACAGTGATGGAGGCTTTGAAAGAAGAGAGAACAGAAGGGAAAACAGGAGGGGCGCCGCAAATGGCAAAGCACAGAATAATTTTTTCAAGTTGCTGGAAACACAAGCATAAGGAGGTATTATGAGCATTTCAGCGATAAACAGTATCAGCAATACCACGACCGGCAGCAGTACGCCGGCCAATTTTATGAGCAAAGACGCTTTTCTGAAGATACTCGTATCACAACTCAAGAATCAGAACCCGTTAGAGCCCATGAAGCCTGACCAGTTCTTAACCCAACTTTCGCAGCTTACCCAGGTTGAACAGTTGCAGAATATTACAGACGCACTTGCCGGTATGAAAAAGGCATCTGAGACGGGAAATATGATGCAATGGATTTCATCAATTGGTAAAAAGATGAATGTGGACACCAACACACTTTCAAAAGGCGATCAGGTTTATTTAAAACCGGGTGGCGATTATGATCAGGTGGTACTTACTTTAAAGAGTCAAACGGATGGTTCCGTCAACGGAGTGACGTTTAAGAAAGGTGAACCCCTTGTTTACACACATGACGGCGCTGATAATGTGACGATGGCTGCAACGGCTGTGAAAAACAATCAGCTTGTAGGATGCACAACGAATGCGTACAGGATTGTAAAGAGTCTTGACGTGAGCACCGGTATCCCCTATCTCGTAGCAAGTAACGGGGAAAGTTTTTCAATAGACAAGATTAAACAAATAAAAGAATAGGAGGTACGCTATGTTAGGCTCTATGTTCTCAGGAATCAGCGGTTTGGTGTCAAACAGCCAGGCTATAAATGTGGTTGGAAATAATATTGCCAATGTGAATACTATTGGATTTAAGGGGAGCAGGGCAACCTTTTCGGACCTTTTGTATCAGTCCATAAATGGAACGGCGGGCGCAAGCCAGGTTGGCCGTGGTTCCTCGCTCACCACGGTTGATACCCAGTTTGCCCAGGGTTCTTTTGAAAGCACAACCGAGCCTACGGACCTTGCCATTGGCGGGAAGGGCTTTTTTGTTGTAAAAAGGCCGGAAGGCGATATGACAGAATATTATACAAGGGCAGGACAATTCAGATTCGATAAGGATGGCAACCTTGCTAATCCTACAGGACTTATTTTACAGGGTAAAGCGATAGACCAGACGACCCAGAAAGCAACAGGTGTTGATACGGATGTAATCATTTCACAAAAGCCGAGTGATCCCCAGATAACAACGGCAGTAGATATGACGGTAAACCTCCAGTCAAACGCTGAATGGAAGGGATCTGTTGACAGTAGTCTCGGTGGAACCGGGACAAGTGTGGCCTCGGCGACAAATACGCTCGGAAAATGGCCGATTGCCGGTACATATACAGCTGTAACTGCAGCTAAAACAATCCCTGGGACAGCTATCAATCTTTTTACTTTTGCCGGAGCAACAAAAACAATATCAAACGTTGCTGCTGTTTTTGGTGTATTCTCAGTAGGAGATACGTTTACGGTCACAGGGGCAGCGGCAGGGCCACCGACCAACAATGCAACCTTTACCATTGCTTCGATAGCCGCAGATCTTAAATCAGTAACAGTCGCAGAAACGGTAACAAATGAAGCAGCCAGTGCTGGGCCAATTATTAATTATAATGGATTGGACGTTACGGTACAGCGGGTCGGACCCGATGGGAATCCTATAGGAGCTGCAATCACTAAAAGTGAAGCGATAACGACAGGGGTCAGCATAACCGACTTTGGGGGTTTAGGCATAGATATTACTCCCGCCGCAACCATTGCCGCCGGTACCCAGACATTTAACATTTCGGGCTTTGATGTGGATGACCCCACAGCCACTGCGAATTATTCTTCCGCCATAACCGTGTATGATTCCAATGGCCAGTCACATGTCGTTACGGCATATTTCAGGAAGTCTAATATAGATACATCATCGAACAACAGCATATGGGAATGGATGGCCGTTGTGGGAGCGGGCGATGCGGCTACGGGCGAAAATACCCTGGCTGAATCCGGGGACCTTATATTCAATAATGCGGGCGTACTGCAGGGCGAGGGCTCCAACCATCTGATCAGTTTTGATTTTACCACACCTGCCCAACAGAACCAGCCCATTAATCTGTCCTTCGGGACACTTTCGGCTATTTCCGGCGGCACCACGAAAGACCCCCTGACACAATACCCCATAGACTCGGCAACCAACTACCAGGCCCAGGACGGGTTCCCTCCCGGAACCTTAACCAGTGTTTCCGTGGATGCTGAGGGCATCATTTCAGGCCATTATTCTAACGGGCAGATTATTGACCAGTATCAGATAACCCTTGCAAATTTCGGTGACCCTGTGGGACTCACAAAAGAAGGGAACAATCTTTTTTCTGCAAACAACAAAACAGGAGAAGCATACAAGTATGCACCGGGTGTTTCCGGGACCGGAAAGATAAACCCCAATTCTCTTGAACAGTCAAACGTTGATCTTGCAACGGAATTCGTGAAGATGATCGTAGCTCAGAGAGGATTCCAGGCTAATTCCAGGGTTATTACCACATCGGACGAGATACTGCAGGAGCTTATGAACCTGAAACGATAGACACAGGTTTTAATCGAAGGGTGGCGTAATAGCCACCCTTCTCTTTCGATGTATGCTTAAAATTATGTTGATGCCATATCTGTCAAAGATGTGACTATTTTGTCTTGTTTCCCGACACTCACACTTTAATTCTATAAACTCAGAAGAGAAAACCTCGAACCTGCACAGCCCGTAACTAATTAATATTATTGGTTCTACTGTGGTGTTTGTACCCATGGCATATATATTGCTCATCAGTTATCTTGCAGGAGGAGTGTATGCCAGAGGAAGAAGTAATAAACGAGATACAGGAACCACAAGAAGAGAAAAAGAAGAAGGGCAAGTTTAAGCTTATTCTGCTTATTGTATGTGTTGTATTTTGTCTGGGTGTCGGGGGCACATATTTCTTTTACGGCGATAGAATACTGGGAATATTTTTCAAAAAGCCTCCGGGTGAAAATGCGGAAAAGCCAAAAGAGCATGAAAAGAAGACAGAAAGAATAGTAGGACCAATGCTGTCTCTTGAACCTTTCCTTTTTAACATCGCCGGAAATAGTTCAAAATTTGCAAAAATATCGATAGGTATAGAGCTGAAAGATATCAAGGTCTTAGAAGAAGCAAAAAAAATGACTCCCTTAATAAGAGACAATATCCTTTCCATACTCGGGTCCAAGAGTATAGAAGTGCTTATGGGCGTAAACAGCAGGGATGTCATTAGACAGGAAGTGCATAATACACTCAAGGGTCTCTTCAAGAAACCTACAGATATTAGTGCGATATATATAACTGATATTATTATTCAATGAGGATAACAGATGGAACAGGTATTATCGCAAGAAGAAATCGATGCATTGTTGGGTGGGCTGTCGGAAGGCATAATCGAGACAGAGCAGGAAGTAGAGCCTGAGCAAAAACAAGAAGTCAAACCATTCGATCTTATCCAATACACGAGAAGCAAAAAAGAGAGTCTGCCGGCCTTGCAATTCATATACGAAAGGTTTTCAAAATCCTTTCGATCTGCCCTCTCACTTTTTCTCGGGAGGGATATTGAGGTTGAGCAGAATCCCGTTCAGCACATAGAATATAGAGAATTCATTAAGACATTGGCATTGCCAACAAATATGAACATCATTACTACAGAAAACTTAAATGGATTTTTCATTGTAATATTTGATGCAAAGATGGTTTTTTGTGTATTAGAGGCCCTTTTCGGAAGTACGGGTGTATCCATTCCGAGGATTGAGGGAAGGGAGTTTACAAAGATTGAATTAAATGTAATCAAAAAGCTGGCGGACATCGTTTCGGTTGAGATGGAAAAAGCATGGGCACCAGTTTACGAGATAAAGTGCAAATATTCCAGGTCTGAAATGAATCCCAATTATGTCACCATGATTTCCCAGGATGAGATCGTAAGCCTTTGTCAATTTTCACTTGAGATTGACAATATTAATAGCTGGATAAAAATGTGTGTACCTTACGCAATCCTTGAAACCATTAAAGATTATCTGGTTTCAACCCCTTCAAGAGAGGGTATGGAAATGAGAGAAAAATGGATTGAAAAAATGAAAGAAGGGATCTTGCATGTGCCGCTTGAAATAAGGGCGATACTCGGAAAGAAGAGAATGTCTCTACAGGATTTTTTAGGTATTACTGAAGACAGCATAATCATTGTGGACAGATATGTGAATGACCCGGTTGATATAGTGGTCGGCAGTAAAACAAAGTTTAAAGGTAAACTTGGGATTTTGAAAGGGAACAAAGCGATACAAATTGAAGGGCCGGTTCATTAAAGACGGATTAAGAAGAGGAGGTACCATGGAAGAACCCTTAATAAAAAATCAACAACCAGAAACTTCAAAAAAATTTGAGTTAAATTTTGAAAGTCTTCTGGATATACCAATTGAGATCTCTGTCGAGATAGGAAGGACAAAGATGGCTATAGGCGAACTCCTGTCGCTGTCGAAGGGGTCAACGATAGAGTTGAACAAAATTGCCGGAGAATCTGTTGATATTTATGTGAACGAGAAACTCCTTGGCAGGGGAGATATTGTTGTGGTGAATGAAAGGCTGGGTGTAAGAATCATCGAAATCGTTACACCGAAAGAAAGGGTTCAGACATTAGCATGATTGACATGTATACAAGTATCATAAAAGTGTTTTTTATCCTTTTGGGGATGATCGCTGTCATGATTCTGTTGTACAGGTATGCCGGCAAGCTGAAATTGAATCTGAAGCCGAAGGATACGACATATGGTCTCAGGAAAGTGGATACAATACATCTTGGATATAAGAAATTTGTTTCTGTCCTTGAAGTAAAGGATTGTGTCCTTGTCATCGGTGTCAGTGAGAAGGAGATGTCATTGTTGACCCAATGGAAAAAAGAGGACAGTCACATTTGAAACATATGAAAGTTATTATCATCCTTATGGTTGTTGCATCTATACTTTTCGTGGCTTTCCTGCCTGATGCATATGCTGCACCAAAGGAAAAATCACAGGCAAAGCTCGATATTTTTGGCTCTTTTGCGGGCGCTGAAGGCGGAAAAAACTTTATAAGCATTGTCATATTGCTTACCATCATGGCCTTCGCCCCGGCAATACTCCTCCTCATGAGTTCTTTTACAAGGATTGTCATCGTGTTATCAATGTTGCGTCAGGCCATCGGAATTCCGCAACTCCCTCCCAATCAGATTGTCATCGGACTTTCGCTGTTTCTGACCTTTTTTGTTATGGCGCCCACATATGAAAATATCCATACCAATGCGCTTTCTCCGTATATGAACAATAAAATAGGATATGAGGAATTTCTCTCAAAGTCATCTAAAGAGATAAGCACCTTTATGCTGAGGTATACAAAAGAGAAGGATTTGGCGCTGTTCATGAATATAGCGGGGCTGAAAAGACCGAAGGGCGAAACCGAAATCCCTCTTCGCATACTGGTACCGGCATTTGCGATTGGTGAATTAAAACGGGCATTCCAGATAGGGTTTCTCCTTTACATTCCCTTTCTTGTCATTGATATGGTAGTGGCCAGCGTGCTTTTAGCGGCCGGTATGATGATGCTCCCGCCTATTTTTGTCTCTTTACCGTTTAAGATCATGCTTTTTGTCCTTGTGGACGGGTGGAACCTGCTCATAGGTTCATTGATGAAAGGGTTTTATTAATGCAATCCGAAATCTTAAACCGGAGGTTTTTATGAGTCAGGATTTAATTGTTCAGATTTTTCGGGAGGTTATTAAAACAGCACTTCTTGTGATGGCCCCGGCATTGCTGGTATCAATCATTGTGGGACTGCTGGTCAGCATTTTTCAGGCGGCAACACAGATACATGAAATGACACTGGTATTTGTTCCCAAGATACTTGCCATTGCAGCCTGTATGATAGTCCTGTTCCCGTGGATGCTGAATATTCTCGTTTCATATATGACCAATCTTCTGACCAATATCCCCATGTATGTGAGATAAATGCTTACCAGCCTTGGCGCCGATGGACTTAAATTTATTATAATATTTTTCAGGGTAGCCTCGGTCCTCTGGTTTTTGCCCATCTTTTCATTGAGATCTGTTCCATTGCCTTTCAAAATAGGGTTTTCCCTCAGCATCTCCCTTCTGCTCTTCGACGTGGTCACCATAAACGTCGCCTTAAACAGTGACCCCTATTTCATGGCATTACTGATTCTGAAAGAGGTCTTTATCGGGCTGACCATAAGCTTTTTCGTGATGACGCTCTTTGCTATCGTCTATGTTGCCGGTGAGGTTGCCGCCATACAGACCGGCTTTTCCTTTGCCCGCGTCATGGACCCCTTCACTATGTCCCAGTCATCTGTTCTGGAACAATTACTGAATCTGCTTGCCATCATGGTCTTCTTCGCAATAGATGCCCACCACATTCTCATTAAAGGGATTTTATTAAGTTTCAGGGAATTGCCCGTGGGCACACTGACGCTCAATGAGGCCTTGATGAACCACATCGTTGGGCTGACGAGCAAGATATTTTCCATAGGGCTCAAAATTGGCGCCCCGATCATTGTGACCCTTTTTGTTATTGAGATTGCCCTTGGTCTGCTCTCCAAGCTGATCCCGCAGGTCAATGTTTTTATTGAGGGGATGCCGATAAAAATCCTGATAACGATGATGATCCTTGCCTTTTCTCTCAGCGTCATTGTGCCCAACATTGCCGCAATCTTCAGGGGCATGGATACGGAGATTTTAAGGATCATGAGGTTTATGGTGTAGGTATGGCAGGGGACTCATTTCAGGAAAAGACAGAACAGCCTACCGATAAGCGGTTTGAAGAGGCCAGAAAAAAGGGCCAGGTAGCCCAGTCAAAGGAGTTATCCGCCTGTCTTATCATCCTGTTCACATCGATATTTCTCTATTTTTCCATGTCTCAGGGGTTCAGCGAGATGTTCAAGGTCTATATAAGTTATGTAAGGAGCGTTGATCTTGATGTGAACATCTCCAATATCCAGGATATCCTGTCCTTCGGCCTCTTTAAGTGGCTCAAACTTGTTTTGCCGGTTTTCGGACTCGTTTTTGCACTTTCCATATTCGGGAATGTTGTCCAGACAGGGTTCATGTGGAGTTCTGAAGCGATGCAGGTCAAGCTGGAGTCCCTCAACCCCTTTGAAGGCATCAAAAAACTCTTTTCAAAAAAATCGGCCGTTGAAGTCTTGAAGTCCATCATCAAGATTGTTATCTTAACCTATATCGCCTATACCCTCATTATTAAGGAACTCCCAACCATGCTTTCCCTGTCTTCGCAGGACATTAAAGCGATCATTGAATATTGCGGGAAGACCGCATTTTCTCTTGCCGTAAAGGTGAGCGTTATCCTGCTCTTCATTGCTGGGCTGGATTTCTTCTACCAGAAATGGCAGCACAATAAGGACCTCATGATGACCCAGCAGGAAGTCAAAGAGGAGTCCAAAGAGAGAGAAGGCAACCCTCAGATAAAATCGAGGATACGGAGCCTCCAGAGGGATATGTCAAGGAGAAGGATGATCGAGGACGTAAAAAAGGCGGATGTAATTGTTACAAACCCGACAACATTTGCCGTTGCCCTCTCATATAAAATTGGTGAAATGTCTGCACCTATGGTCGTGGCAAAGGGTGCCGGTTTTGTGGCAGAGAAGATAAGAGAAGTGGCAAAACGGCACGGGATTCCTTTAATGGAGAACAAGCCTCTTGCACGGGGACTTTTTTACTCTGTAAAAATTGGAAGCTACATTCCTGAACAGTTTTACATCATCGTTGCTGAACTTCTTGCAGAGGTGTACAAGAAGAAGAACAGGGTGGGGTTGTAAATGAACAGCACCTTTAAGGCCATAAAAGAGAAAAGCGACATCCTCGTCGCGATAAGTGTTGTTTTTGTCATACTTATCATGATCGTCCCACTCAACAGTTTCTTTATTGACATCTTTCTTACCCTGAGCATATCCATTTCACTCATCATCCTCTTTATCGGTATGTATATTCAGAAACCCCTCGATTTTTCGGTTTTCCCTTCTGTCCTGCTCATCACCACCCTCTTCAGGCTTTCCCTGAACATCGCATCCACACGGCTGATACTGGTTCAAGGTGATGAGGGCGCCCATGCTGCAGGAAAGATTATCCAGGCCTTTGGAACATTTATCGTCGGTGGCAATTATGTTGTCGGCGGAGTGGTTTTCCTGATCCTTGTCATTATCAATTTTGTTGTCATTACGAAAGGCGCCGGCAGGGTTGCAGAAGTGGCTGCACGGTTTACCCTCGATGCCATGCCCGGCAAGCAGATGAGTATAGATGCCGACCTGAACGCAGGGCTTATCAGCGATACGGATGCGCGGAAGAGGAGAGAACAGGTTGAGATGGAGGCCGATTTTTATGGCGCCATGGATGGTGCAAGCAAGTTTGTAAGGGGCGATGCCATTGCGGGTATCATCATGATATTTATCAATATCATAGGCGGGTTGATTATTGGAATAGTCCAGAAAGGAATGTCTGTCGATGATGCTATCACCATATATACCATCCTTACCATCGGTGATGGTCTCGTCAGTCAGATTCCCGCCCTCCTGACATCAACCGCTGCAGGCATCATCGTCACAAGGGCGGCAAGCACCTCAAATCTCGGAACGGATATCATTAACCAGTTATACAAGCAGCCTAAGGCCATGGCGCTGGCTTCAGTCGTCATTTTATCCATCGGAGTGATTCCCGGTATCCCTCTCATGCCTTTTCTGATCCTTTCTTCTTTTACCTTCGGCACAAGTTATTTGATGAACAAGAACAAAGAGGATGAGATTACAAATCTTCCCGATGTCGCTCTCGTTGAGGCAGAGGAGCGGGAAGTTATACAACCTCTGGAAATTATCGAATTGGAGATCGGGTATGGGTTGATTCCCATTGTGGATGCAGAACAGAGCGGGGAGCTCCTTGATAAATTAAAGGCAATGCGCAAACAGATTGCAATAGAGCTCGGTATTGTAGTCCCTCCGATGAAATTACGGGACAATCTCCAGTTAAAGGCGAGCGAGTACCTTATTCTCCTTAAAGGCATTGAGATGGGAAGGGGAGAGCTGCTTCTCGGACATGTCATGGCCATGGGGCCCGAGGAAAAACAGAAAACGATGGAGGGTATCCCCGTAAAAGAACCTGTCTTTAATCTTGATGCAATCTGGATAAAAGAAAAAGACAGGGAAAAATGTGTTGCAGAGGGCTTCACAGTTGTAGACCATCCCACAATCATTGCTACCCACTTAACAGAAATCGTTCGCAATAATGCACACGAGCTTACGACAAGACAGGAGACGCAGAGACTTGTGGAAATGGTATCTTCCACACATCAAAAGGTTATAGAAGAACTCACACAGGCTCAGATAAATACCGGCATTATACAGAAGGTTCTGCAAAATTTGCTCAGGGAGCAGGTATCGATCCGGGACCTCGTGTCGATACTTGAAGCCATTGCCGATGTAGCATTCACAACGAGGGATCCTGATATCATAACAGAATATGTCAGGCAGCGCATGTCAAAAAGTATCATAAAGCCATATATTGCTGATGGGGTTTTGAATATCCTTATTATAGATAAAACAGTTGAAGAAACCATTATTAACAGCCTGCAACCCCAGGACCAGGGGGGTCTATTCTCCTTTGACCTTGCATTCAGTCAGCGTTTTATTGAAAGCGTGGGTAACGAGGTAAGAAAGGCGATCCTACAGAATATGCAGCCGGTTTTACTCGTTCATCCGTTGATTAGATTAAAATTAAGAAGGTTTCTTGAGAGGTATATCCAAGGTATTACAGTGATTTCACATAACGGAATCCCCCCGCAAATCAGAATTCAAACGTTAGGGGTTGTAAAGATATCATGAAAGTTAAGACCTATGTCTTTGATGATGTACAAAAGGGTATTGAAATTTTAAAGAGCGAGTATGGTCCTGACACCATTATTATAGAAGTTAAGGAAAACATCAAAAACGGTTCTCGTAAGACCTGTGAAATCTCAGTGGCTGTTGATAACGGTTCCCAGCCTAGTGAATACGACCCCGTCAGGACAAGGGAAAAGACTGAAGATATATGGAACTATACGACAAAATCACTTCTGGACAAAATCGCTCTATTTGAATCAGATATTATCATGGACAGGTTGAAATCTTACCCCTTATCGCTGAGGTTCATTTACGACAAGATGGTTGAAAACGGTTTTAATGCACAGCTTGCTATGACCATTATCTCAGAAGTATACAGCAGGATAGGCGAATTGGCAAAAGAAACAGTTAGAGCCAGCTATTTTCTGAAAGACCTCTTAGGAGAGAAAATTAAAATAAGCGAAACCATGAGTACAGACGATTCTGTTATTTTGCTAGGTCCATCCGGTGCAGGAAAAACGCAAACCGCAAAAAAACTTGCTATAATACTTTCTGCGCTGGGTAAATCGGTCTCAATAGTTGCATATAATCCTGTGAACAGTGAAAGCTGCTATGAATTGAAAGCCTTTTCGAAAGATGTTGGAATACCGTTTTCATTTACCGCTCAAGTGGACGAACTATACTCTATTCTCGAAAAAGACAGGAGAAAAAAGATTATTGATATTCCCGGCAGCGTAACTCTTCAAAAAGGCATTGTTGAAAAATTAAAGGACGTGAAGCGAATCATGCTCCTGCCTGCAGGGGCAAGAGATGAAAAGATAAGAAACTATTTCAATCAGTTCAACGATTTAAATACTGCAGAACTTATATTCACCAAGCTCGACGAGGAAGAGACGTTGGGCCATATTTGCCATAACCTTATTGTGTTAAAACAGCCTGTTTGCTGTTTTACTACCGGTGCAAATATTAGAGATATTGTTATGCCAAGTAAAGAGCTGTTTTATAAAATTCTTTTTGAGGGTAATAAATGGAAAAGAGACGAGGGAAAACCATTACAATAACAAGTGGAAAGGGCGGGGTTGGCAAATCATCCATAGTTACGAATATGGCATATATTTTAGGGGCCAACAAGGAGTCAACGTACATAGTTGACGCTGATTTATCCCTTGGTAATATCGACATCTTTTTTGGTATGTCTCCTAAATTCAATATTAAAGATTTGATAGAGGGCAGAAAAACCATTAATGAAATCATTGTTGAAGGCCCCCATGGTATCAAAATTATTCCTGCAACGTCAGGGATAGCCGAACTTTCAAGCCTTACCGATGAACAAAGGAATATTCTGTTATCTTCCTTGCAGGAATTAGCAGAGTATGATTTTCTGCTGGTTGATACCCCGGCGGGGATATCATCCAACGTCATCTATTTTAACTCAATCAGCAAAAACATCTTTATTGTAGTAACGCCTGACCCTGCAAGCATTACTGATTCCTATGCGGTAATTAAAGTCCTGCACAACAAAACGGGGAGAAGGGATTTTAATATTATTGCGAATATGGTAAAGGATGAGGCAGAAGCCTTGAGTATCTATAAGAATCTGCTAACAGTTTCGGATCAATTTTTAAATGTTTACCTGGATTATATGGGCTATATTCCGATTGATGCAAATGTACGCCTCGCAACTAAAAAACAGAGATTATGGGCGGAACATTATCCAGATACACAAGCTACAAAGGCACTCATAAAAATTTGTAACAAGCTGGTATCCTGAATGGCAAAGTGGGCATACTCTTATAGAGGAGAAAACGAAAGAGAAAAGACAATCGAGGAATTTCTCCCTGTAATAAAGCACCTTGCCTATAAAATATCTAAAGGCTTTGAAGATAATACCACCACCGACGACCTTATTGCTTCGGGAATAACAGGACTGCTCGAGGCTATAGGAAAATATGATGCGAGCAGAGGGGTAAAACTTAAAACATTTGCATATCTCAGGATAAGAGGTGCAATGATAGATGAATTAAGGGCAAAGGACTGGTTTTCAAGAAATGCACGGTCTAAGTCAAAAAAGATAGAGGAGGTAATCAGGAAACTCGTAACCAGACTTGGAAGGCACCCTGAAGAAGAAGAAATAGCTCAAGAATTAAACATCAGTCTGGAAGACTACCTATCATTAATAAAAGATTTTAAGAATCTCTATGTTCTGAGTCTTGAAGAGATATACGAGAGTGTTGGCGAAGGCAGAGAGAAGATCATCGGATATGTAGTGGATGAAACCAATGATCCGAGCATATATGCGGAATTTCATGAAATAGAGGGGATACTTGCGAAAGAAATTGATAAACTTCCAGAAAAGCAAAAAATGGTTTTGAGCCTTTACTATTACGAAGATATGAATATGAAGGAAATTGCAGCAGCTATTGGTATTACTGAAGCAAGGGTCAGCCAGATTCATTCACAGGCAATACTGAATTTGAGATCGGTCACAAAAAGACAACTCTCACGCTAAAGTTCTACAGGGATAGTTCGATAATATTTTGGATAGTAATCTATGGATTGTGACAGCAAAATAATGGAAAGATTAAAAAAGGTCGAACTTTTGCCTACCTTTTCAAATATTGTTGGGGAGGTATTGAATATTATCGATGGCCCCATGATATACAATGCCTTAAAAAGTACAAACAATTTATTAAAAGGAACTGAAAATGGCAGCGAAGATTAAAGTTCTTGTGGTGGACGACTCGGCTTTCATGAGGAGCATGATCACGAAAATGCTCGAAAGCGATAGCGAAATTGAGGTGGTTGGCACGGCAAGGAATGGACAGGAGGCTATTGAGAGGATTGAAGTATTGAAACCAGACGTTGTAACGCTCGATATTGAAATGCCTGTAATGAACGGCATTGAAGCGCTAAGGCATATAATGAATAATAACCCGCTTCCTGTGATCATGTTTAGCTCACTTTCCAAGGAAGGTGCCGAGATTACCCTTGAAGCCCTGAATATTGGTGCTTCGGACTTTATAGCAAAGGATTTTTCAAATTTTTCTATAAGGATATCAGGAAAGGAAAACGAATTAATTAATAAAGTAAAAACAGTGGCAAAGAAAAAAACAATGTATTTACTGAAAAGGATCACTCTTCTTAGAAAACCAGTCACAATGAATAGTCCAAATAGGATTAAGCATAGCGTTCTCGCTATTGGCGCGTCAACAGGCGGTCCGCCTGCAATAGAGCATATTCTCTCAAGTATTCCAAGTGATTTTCCGGTACCCATAGTGATTGCACAACACATGCCCAAGCTATTTACAAAATCCTTTGCACAAAGGCTAAACAATATCTCTCAAATTGAAGTAAAAGAGGCAGAAAATGGGGAAGCCCTGAAGATTGGAGCTGCCTTGATTGCGCCTGGTGATTCTCACATGAGTATCAAGAGAAGGAATAATGCAGTAGTTGTAGCGTTTGTTAATGATGCAAAATATATTTACAGACCTTCTGTGGACCTTCTTTTTAGTTCTACTGCACAGGTATATGGTGCAGAGTCGTTTTGTGTTATATTAACAGGCATGGGGAATGACGGGCTGGTCGGAATAAAGGAAATAAAATCAAAAAATGGCTACGTTATTGCGCAGGACGAAGATACATGCGTAGTATATGGGATGCCCAGGGCTGTGGTAAACGCAAATATGGCGGATGCTGTTCTGCCGATTGACAAGATATCTGAGGCAATAATCAAAAACTTGTGAGGAACGGACCTATGAAAAAACAAGAAAAGGGCCGGATAAGTAAAGGGAAGATGGCACGCCTTATCAAGGCATTGAAGGAGGGGGACAGCTTTGACAAAGAAAAGGCCATAGAAACCCTGGTTGCTTTCCCTGACAAAACAGTCATCGAACAGGTTATCCCTCTCCTGGATGGCAACGTTACCCAGGCACGAATGTCCGCATGGGAGGTGTTGAAAAAGGTTGGACATCACAACATTGAAGCAGTAGCTGCCCTCCTTGATCATGAGAGCGAAGATATAAGGGTATATGCAGCGGAAATCCTCGGGACACTCAAGGAGAAAAGTACATTACCTCAATTAATAAAAAAGATTCACGATGAAAGCCCTAATGTAAGAAACGTCGTATGTATTGCTCTCGGGAGTTTTAATGATGAAATTGCAGTAGATGCGCTTCTGGAAGCATTGCATGATGATGACTGGATAGCATTTTCTGCTATAGAAGCCTTGGGGAAAACCGGCAATGAAAGGGCGGTTAAGCCATTGCTTGCCGTATTTAAAGACGGGAGCGAAGAGGTCTCATTGGCAGCCTGCGAGGGGCTTATGGGGTTTAACGATGAAAAAATAAAAAATGAAATATTTGATATTCTGAAAAGATGGGAGCCTGACAAGAGAGGTATTTTTGTTGATATTATTCTGGATAAGGTCGATGATGAGACATTCGGGAACATGAAAGAGAGGATGGGCCAAGAGGTATTTGAACACCTCTTTAACAGTGTAAGGAATGACACGGGGAAACCGGTAAGTCTCATACGGCTTTTGGCACACTTCAGGCGGACAGAAGCCTGTGACGCGATTCTTTATGTTTTGAGTTCCATGAACCCTGACGACGAAGAATACACTGAAGTATTAAATGTTTTTGCCCATTTGAGCGATGTATGGAAAGACCGTATTGCATACTATGTGGAGCAGAATGAGGGCTATGTGATGCCCGTGATTGAGAGTTGTAAAATTGCAGGGGTGGAAATTGCCGAGGCTCTGCTGTTGAAAATATTTCTTGCGACTTCCATGGAAGTAAAACGGGAGATCATAAAAAATCTGCCCGTTTTCTTAAAAGGGGGCGGCCTTTCCGTAATCAAAGAGGCGATAAAAGACCCTGATGGCCATGTAAGGGGTGATGCGCTTACAGTAATCGGAATAATGTCATTGGAGGTAATGAAAGATGACGTCATTGCGGCGGTGCGGAAGGGCTTTCTTGATGTACGGATACATGCACTGAAAGCCCTTATGAGACTCGATTTTGATAATGGGTTGGAACTCATCAGGACCTTTGTGAATAGCGGTTCCGATGATGATAAGAGACTGTATCTTGCGGTGGCGAAATTTGGCGATGCCGATAACAATTTTCCCTTTGTTGTAAAGCTCTTATCCGATGAGGACGATAAGATTCGAAGGGCTGTTATCGGTGTAATCGGGTATTTCCTTGACGATGAGAGATATATGGCCATGCTTGTGAAGTTGTTAATGGATGAAAATATTTCCCATGAAACATTGAAGGTGATACGGGAGAAGAGACTCACCATATTCAGAGATCGTTTACAGGAGATATTCCAAGATACGGACAAGGAATTGTGGACAAGGTACTATGCCTTATCAGCCTTAAGCACCTTTGAAGACGGTTCCCTCTTTGATACTTTTGTAAATGGGCTGAAAGACGATAACAGCATCATAAAAATTGCCTGTATAAAGGCTTTAGCGGATTTGAATGATGTGAGGGCGCTTGAACATATCTATCCTTTTGCTCAAAGTGACGACAATGATGTGAGATCTACGGCAGAGTTTGTCATAGGCAGACTCGAGGGATTTTAGAAAGAGGGGTAAGATGCTGACAAAAGAGAGTTTCATCTTATTGAGAGACTTTATATATGAAAAGACAGGTATATTCTTTGCCGAGAACAAGACCTACCTGATGGAGAGCAGGCTGACGAACAGACTGAGTGAGCACGGTTTCAGCACCTATGAAGATTACTATTATTTCCTGAAATACGGAGGTGAAAAGTCGAAGTCGGAAATGCTCAGTCTCTTCGATGCGGTGACCACAAATGAAACAAGCTTTTTCAGGAATCCTCCCCAGCTTGATGCGTTCAAAATGATAATGCAGAAACATTACTTCGACGGTAAGGGTGCAGGTACCCAGTTAAGAATTTGGAGCGCTGCCTCCTCTACAGGAGAAGAGGCTTATACGCTGGTCATTATCCTCCTTGATATGATGGAAAAGCTGAAGAGGAATATCTCATTTACAGTCGTTGCGACGGATATAAGCCCTAAAGTCCTGGAATCTGCCAGGAAGGCGGTATTTGGTTCATACAGTGTGAGGAATATAGATGAAGCCATACGCAAAAAATATTTTGTCGAAGAGGGGGGGGTTTTCAAGCTGAAAGATATTGTGAAGAAACACGTCAAATTCGATTTTATGAATCTGATGGATGCAAATGCATACAGGATGTACAGGCAGATGGACGTCATCTTTTGCAGGAATGTTCTTATCTATTTTGATGACAAGATGAAGAAAAAGGTTATTGATAACATGTACGAGTGTCTGAAATTGCCGGGATTCCTAACCATCGGCCATGCCGAGTCTCTCCATAACCTTTCAAGGGCATTTAAACCCCTGGTTTTCCCCGGGACAACTACTTATCAAAAAGGATAACGTTATGAAAACAATATTAATTGTTGATGACTCACCGACGATACGAAAATTGTTAACCTATGTGTTAAAAAAACAGGATTATATCATTGCAGAAGCAGAAGATGGAATAGACGCTATGGAAAAATTGAGCCATGTTCAAGCGGATATCATCATAGTAGACCTCAATATGCCGAACATGGACGGTATAGAATTTGCGAAAAGCCTGAGGAGCAATTTCTATTACATGGATACGCCGATTATCATGCTGACTACGACAAAAGATGACGAGTTGAAAAGACAGGCACTGGAAGCCGGCGTCAATCTGTTTTTAAATAAACCTATCCAGCCGAATATACTTTTATATAAAGTTCAAAGTCTATTGATGGGGGTGGAATAAGCGATGGGAAATGAATTTTTGCAAGACGACGAAATGCAGGAGATAATAAACGATTTTATCGTTGAATCGGGTGAGCTGGTTGAAAATGCAATCCAGGATGTTGTCGAGATTGAACAGAACCAGAATGAGGAGACTATTAACAGTATTTTCAGGGCGGTCCATACAATAAAAGGGACTTCGAGCTTCCTGGGGTTTAGTGTTTTATCAAATCTTGCCCATAAGGCTGAAGACTTGCTTGGTATGATAAGAAAGGGAGAAATAATTATTGATAAGGAGATAGCTGATACCCTGCTTGAAGCGTTGGACATGACCAGAACAATAATAGAAGAAATAAAGGAACATGGTGCAGAAAAACAGGATACCAGTGTAATCTTGAATAAACTGGAAATCTTGAGCAAAGTTGAAAAAAAGATGCTTGGAGAAATCCTTATTGAAGAGAAGATTATCACAAAAAAGGAACTTGAAAATGTCCTTGATAAACAGAAAGAAGATAAAAGCAAGAGATTAGGTGAAATTGTTGTTGAAGAGAAACTCATTACCGACAAACAATTAGACAATATCCTGTCGAAGCAGAAGGTGCATAAAGATGATCAAACAGTAAGGATAGACGTTAAGAAGCTTGATGAACTCATGAATCTTGTAGGTGAACTTGTGCTTGGAAGAAACAGGCTCATAATGGTCAAAAATATGGCAAAAAGGGGCTCATCAAACACGAAAGGTTCGATTGATAGTCTTGAGGATGTAACAAATTACCTTGAAGTTATTACAAACGAAATCCAGCTCTCAATAATGAAGGCGCGGCTTGTTCCCATGAGCAAACTATTTAATAAAGTCCCGCGACTTGTAAGGGATTTGTGTAATACATTTACAAAGGATATCGACTTAAAAATAACCGGAGAAGAAACAGAACTCGATAGGTCTTTGATAGAATTGTTGCACGATCCTTTGACACATATCATCAGGAATTCTGTAGATCACGGTATTGAAACACCGGAAGAACGCAAGAAAAAGGGCAAACCTGGAAAGGGGCTGTTATCGATTAGTGCTTATAATGAAGGTAACCATGTTATTATAGACATAAAGGATGATGGAAAAGGCATCAACCTTGAGGCACTTAAAGAAAAGGTTGTCGAGAAAGGTTTTATGAACGAATCTGAATTGAAAGATTTGACAGAAAAAGAAATTATGAATTTGGTTTTTATCCCCGGTCTCAGTACTGCCAAGACATTGAGTAGTGTTTCGGGGAGAGGCGTTGGGATGGACGTAGTAAAGACGAACATAGAAAAGATGAACGGTCAGGCTTACATTGATTCTAAACAAGGTGAATGGACAAGGCTTTCCATTAAACTTCCACTCACCCTTGCAATCATGGGGGCATTGATGGTTGAGATAGGGAAAGAATTGTATGCAATCCCTCTGAGCAATGTTATAGAGCTGGTAAAATTGAAGAAAGAATCCATCAAGTCTGTAAATAAAAACGAGGTATTGATGTTGAGAGATACCATTATTCCTATCGTGGATGTGTCAAAGGTTATGTCGATTGGTGTCAATGGCAGTGCCGGCGGATACCTTGTAATCTGCAAAATAGGCGAGAAAATCGTAGGCGTTAAGGTTGGTTCGGTAATAGGACAAGAGGAGATAGTAATAAAGCCCCTTGGTGAATTCATGGGAAACATAAATGGGATATGTGGCGCTACGATAAGCGGTGATGGTAAGGTTATTTTAATTCTCGATATACCGGCAATGATAAACAGTAGTTATATGCATAAAATCCACAAGAAAAAGGAAGAAAAATCAGAAGGCCAGGCCTTAGCGTTGCAACAGTAAACGGGTATAAAGTTATGTCGTTATTTGCTTATTTGCGAAAAAATTTAAGTTATAGAGAAAATTGCCGAAAACATAAAGTAAGAGGAGGTGCCTTATGAATGACGATGCAATATTACAACTTGTTACCTTTAAGTTGGAAAATGACGAGTTTGGTGTTGATATTTTGAAAGTTCAGGAAATCAACAGGATGATGAACATAACAAAAATACCGAATACGCCCAGCTTTACCGAAGGGGTCATCAATCTGAGGGGAAAAATTATTCCCATTATTGATTTGAGAAAAAAGCTTGGCTTTGAGAGTAAAGCATATGACAAGGCGACAAGGATTATTGTGATAGAACTGGATGGGATCGTACTTGGTTTTGTTGTAGATTCCGTGTCAGAGGTCCTAAGGATACCCAGAAATACTATTGAACCACCCCCATCGATTATCGGAGGTGTTGAGTCTGATTACATCGAAGGTGTTGGCAAACTGGAAGACAGACTTTTAATCCTCCTTGAGCTGGAAAAGGTTTTTACCAATTCCGAACGGAAAGGAATTGAAAAAATAAACCTTAATTAGGTGCTTTATGTTTTGCACGGTTATGGTATGTCGGTTGCTGTCAGGAGTTATATATGAATGAACTATTCGATAGGAACCTTCTTTCTCAAATCAAGGGAATAGATAAAAAGCTATCTATTTCGAGAGAACATGTCCAATTGAAAAGGCAAGTCGCGGGAGAACAAAAACATGAGGGTCATCAGCATACACCGAAGAAACCTGTAGCGCCGCCAAAAAATGAAAAATCAGAAGATATGAACGAACATCGTAGCGTTAGTATCGTAGTGTGAAAAAAATACCTACCCTGGAAAATTTTTCCCATCAGTAACCTTATTAACCAAACACATTTGAATTTAGAGAGCCTCTTGCAAGAGACTCTATCTGTAGCCAATTAGAAAGCTCGTAATGGCACATTTATTGCTTATATAAGAATATGAGGTCATTATGCTGAAAGGAATATATAGAACGATGGCAGGCAAAAGTGCAACTGAAAAACGCATGGAAATGGTGGTAAATAATATCGCCAATGCGTTAACACCGGGGTACAAGGTAGCCAGACCACTTTTTGCAGGCACGATAAAGGACGAGACTGTTCAACGAAATGATAATCGGGTTAGTGTTCCTAATTCACAAATCAATTTTGCTGATGGCTCCCTCGTAGATTCACACATCGATTTTGCTGATGCCCCCCTCATAGAAACCGGTAGCACGCTGGATCTTGGTATTAAAGGGGATGGTTTTTTTGTTGTTTCGGTGAATGGCAAAAATATGTACACAAGAAATGGTCAATTTACATTAAACAGCGAAAAGAAACTTGTTACGCTTGATGGCAACCCTGTTATGGGAGATGGTGGAGAGATAAGCATAGACGGAAAAGACACTAAAATAGAAAAGGACGGTACAATTTATATTGACAAAAGTCCTGCAGACAAAATAAAGGTCGTTTCTTTTGAAGATAAAAAGGGCTTGAAAAACTACGGGAGTAGCTTATTCATCAACACAAATCCGAATAATGCTGAAACAACCCCGGAAAAATATTCCGTAGAACAAGGATACTATGAAGCCTCAAACGTTAATATAGTAAAAGAAATGGTAGAAATGATGTCCACCTTGCGTGCCTATGAATCGTACAGCAAGGTTGACCAGTTTTTTAGTGACATGGTTAGCAAATTGATTAATATAGGAAGAGTTTAGGAGGTAAGTCATGATAAGAGCGCTGTGGACTGCTGGAACAGGAATGGTTGTACAACAGGCAAACCTTGATGTTATAGCTAACAACATTGCGAATGTTAATACAAATGGCTTCAAAAAAAGCCGGGCAGACTTTCAGGACCTCATGTATCAAACGCTGAGGTTGCAAGGCACAAAGACTGAAGGGGGTGGCCAGATACCGACAGGTATCCAGGTCGGGCATGGTGCAATGTTGGCGGCCGTTCAAAAGGTATTTATGCAGGGTGATTTTCAAGAAACGCAGAATGAGCTCGATCTGGCAATTGAAGGGACTGGATTCATAACGGTTATTATGCCCTCAGGGGAAAAGGCTTATACGAGGGCAGGGGCGCTAAAAAGGGATTCAGATGGAAAGATCGTTACCTCCGAAGGACACTCGATTGAACCAACCATTACCATACCGAATAATGCGATTTCTGTGTCAACAGGAACCGACGGAATAGTTTCTGTAAAACTGCCAAATCAGTCTGCGCCGCAGCAGATTGGCACAATACAATTAGCCTCATTTCCAAACCAGGCAGGGTTGAAGTCAACGGGGAAAAACCTTTATATGGAAACGGATGCGAGCGGCGCCCCTAACACAGGCAAGCCCGGTGAAAACGGTCTTGGCACGCTGCTTCAGGGGTTTCTTGAGATGTCAAATGTGAATGTAATGCAGGAAATGATAAACCTGATTGTCGGTCAGAGGGCCTATGAAGTGAACTCAAAGGCAATCCAGGCGGCGGACGAAATGCTTCAGATGGCAAATAACATAAAAAGGTAAAAAGGTAAAAAGGTAATACAGTGAAAAGTGAAAAGCTAAATGTGAAAAGTGGAAAACAGGAAAGCATAAGAATAAGATTTGTTCTATATATATTACTATTCACTATTCACTATTCACTGCTTTTGCAGCTTTTGCAGCAGGGCAATCTACAGTCGAGGCGAAATTAACCAATTTTATAAAACAGTTCTATAGTGAAAAGGGAGATGTTTATATAAAGTTTAATAATTACCCTGAGGTGCTGAAGGATAAGGCGAAGGTAAGCCATATTAATTTTGCAAAGGTGCCGGATTCGAATGGAGATGGGCTCTGCACAGTAGAAATTGAAGATAAACGAGGGCTTAGGAGGAATGTTTATGTGTCTTTCAAGGCTTTAAACAAAAAGAGGCTCTATGCCTTAAAACAAAATCTAAAGAAAGGCGATATCGTTACCGCCAGAGATATTGTGAAAAAAGAAGTATTCTTGAACGAAAACAGAGGAAACTATCCATCGGAGATAGAGGATGTTATCGGAAAGGTTATTAAAAAAGATGTGAATGCAGGCGCAGTTTTTACAAATGACATGATCGAGGACAATTATGTTATCAAAAAGAACGAGATTATAAACGTTGTGGCGCAAAGCAAAAGGCTTTCTGTGCAAACCAAAGGCAGAGCCGAAGAGAAAGGAAGAATCGGTGACACCATAAGAGTCAAAAATATGACTTCTCAAAAAGAGATTCTGGGTAAAGTGACAGGAAGCGGTGTTGTGAATGTTGACATGTAACGGAGGCAGGTTATGATAAACTTAACGCTTTGTTTATTGATTGTGACTCTATTATGCGGATGCAATACAACAGAGTATACAAGCCGGATCAGGAACGAACCCTTTAACATAAATGACACCTTCAAACATGTCCAGCAACAACAGGTAAGCAAGACCAATAATACAGGAACAGTCTGGCCCGGAGAAAGGAATACAAACAACTTTTTTTCAGACAATAGGGCAACCAGGGTGGGCGATGTGATAACGATAAAGGTTGCAGAGGTAACCAACGCTAATGAAGCAGCAACGACCGATTTAAAGAGGACGGGCGCTAACGTAAACCTCGGCGTGCCGAACTTTTTTGGTTTGGAAACAAACAAATTTCCTTCAAGCATAAACCCGGCAAGCATGGTTACCGCAACGGTCAAGAATGACTTCAAGGGCGAAGGTACAACTACGAGAAATGGTAATTTTGCTGCCATACTTGCGGCAAAGGTTGTCGAAGTTATGCCGAACGGGAATCTTGCCGTTGAAGGAAAAAGGGAGATTTCAGTTAATAATGAGAGAAAAGAGATGCTGTTCCAGGGAATAGTAAGACCTAAAGATATCGCAGCCGATAATTCTGTTTTCTCAACCCAGGTGGCCGATGCAAAAGTCATTATGACTGGGATTGGTGTTGTAGGCGAAAAACAATCACCTGGCTGGCTTGCCAGGATATTTGATATTGTCTGGCCGTTCTAAGAGGGCGAAGAGCATGGAGCAGAGAGCAATGACAGAAGACAGAAGACAGAAGACAGAAGTCAGAAGTCAGAAGACAGAAGACAGCATAGGAAACTCAAAACTCAAAACTCAAAACTCAAAACCGCTCCATCAGCGCCTGCTGCCTGCTGTATACTGCTTAGTCTTCATCGCTCTCTGCACTCCGCTCTTCGCTCCCCATGCGGAAGCTGCGCGGATAAAAGAGTTGTGCAATATAGATGGCGTCAGGGCAAACCAACTTGTAGGCTACGGTCTTATCATTGGCTTAAACGGAACAGGAGATAAATCAAATACAATTTTTACCACTCAAACGCTTGCTAATATGCTTGAAAAAATGGGGTTAAAGGTTGACCCCCTTGCAATCAAAGTTAAAAATGTTGCGGCTGTAATGGTCACGGCTGATTTACCACCGTTCAGTAAAATAGGAAGTAAGATTGACGCAATAGTGTCCTCAATTGGTGATTCAAATAGTCTGAATGGAGGTGTTCTTATTATGACACCCCTTAAAGGCGCCGATGGAGAGGTATATGCTGTAGCACAGGGACCGCTGGTTGTGGGCGGGTTTTCTGTTACAGGTGCGGGTGCAACTATGCAAAAAAATCACACCACTGTGGGAAGGATCCCCAATGGCGTTACAATAGAAAAAGGGATCGGTTATGAATATGTCAAGGCACAATCAATCATGATTTCGCTTAAAGTACCTGACTTTACAACTGCGAAGAGGATAGAGGAACGAATCAATTCAATATACGGAGGTATCTCATCTGCGGAGGATGGCGGAACGATCAACGTGCAAATCCCGGATAACCAGAAGTCTAATCCTGTAAAATTCCTTTCAGCTATCGAAAACATCGAAGTAAAACCGGATATGCTGGCAAAGATCGTTGTTGACGAAAAAACTGGAACTATTGTGATTGGAGAGAATGTAAGGATTTCTACGGTTGCTATATCTCATGGAAATATCAGCGTTATGGTCAAGGAGGACCAGCAGGTAAGTCAGCCCCTGCCTTTTGCTCCAATAGGTGCGCAGACTGTTGTTACGCCGGACACACAGATTCGCGTGGAAGAAGAGAGGGGCCGTTTCAGGGTGATGCAGGGGGATGTCACTATAAAGGAGCTGGTCAATGTGTTGAATGCCGTCGGTGTTTCAACAAGGGATGTGATAGTGATACTTCAGACTATTAAAGCAGCAGGAGCTTTATTTGCAGAGCTGGAAATAATATGAAAAACGTTTACGCAGCAGCGCAAGACCCTTCGTTTAGCAGGTCCAGCTTGCGTAGTATAAACGGGGAGTCTCGTACCAGGGAACCAAATATTGAAAAAGTAGCGCAGGAGTTTGAATCATATTTAATATTTACAATGCTGAAAGAACTCGAAAAAACTACAAACAGCTCTAAAAAAGGCAGCACGGAACAGACCTACACGTCTCTTCTCTATGAGAAGGTAGGCGACTATATTGCAAAGAAGGGGATAGGGATAAGGGATATGCTTACAAAACACATGGAAAAAAAATACTAAAGTTTTAGAAAAATAGTGCGATAACATGTTTAAGTAAAAAAGGAGGCATTCCATGAAGATAACGAACAACAAACAACCCAATGTCCTTGATACCCTTCTTAAATCAGTTGATAATAAGCCCTTGAAGGAATCAGTGCCTGATCTGAGAGGCAACAATAATATCACTGACAGGGTTGAACTCTCAAGCAAGAAGCAGACTATAGAAAAACTCATTGAGAAGGTCAAAGCACTACCGGAAATAAGACAGGAAAAGGTAGACCAGATAAAAGAGGCTATTAAAACCGACACCTATAACGTGAAAGGTGAACTTGTGGCAAGGAGCATTTTGAAAAGTAGCATGCTTGACGCGATTTTGTAAATATAGGCTATGAAAATGGAACATATTGTCATAGAAATAGCAACTAAAGAGTTACAGGCATTAAAAGATTTTACAAAGGTGCTCAGGGAGGAAAGGGATGCCATTATCTCTTTTTCGCTCGAAGGCATCATAAGAGGAAACAACAGAAAAGAAGAGATTATCAGGAAAATAGAATACCTTGAAAGCGAAAAGGAAAGGTTTATACAGGAAGTGACGGATCCGGAGACTATATTCAACGATGAAAAATGGGTTTCCCTCTCCCGGAAAACAATGCCGGTAATAAAAGAAATCAATGTGGCTCTTGAAAAAAACATGAAGCTTTTATCTTTTTCGATGGACCACGTAAAAGGTTCCATTGAGAATATCCTTGGGTTCATCAACAAGGCCGCCTATATGAACAAAAAAAGGCGGATTTCCCTCTTTCCCTCTCGAGAAATATAGAGATGAGTATATCTTCCATACTGAATATTGCCAAAAATGCGATGCTTGCGCAGCAGACGGCGCTTCAGGTCGTGTCTAACAATATTTCAAACGTGAATACAGTAGGATATGCCAGACAGGAAGCGGTACTCAATGAAGCCGACGCAGTAATCTCGGATGCCGGGCTTATCGGGACAGGGGTTAAGGTGCAGTACATCATGCAGCACTATAACAGGTATCTTGAGACTTCTGTTGCTAAGGAAAATAATGCCCTCGAAGAGCAGAAAACCTATGAAAATTATTTTACGCGGATTGAAGGCGTGCTTGATGAAAACAATTCACAGCTTACATCCAATATCGTTGCATTTTTCAACGGGTGGCACGAATTATCAGCCGACCCACTGAGCGTCACTGCAAGGATGGACGTGGCAACAAAGGCTACAAATCTCGGAAAGACAATCAGCAATATAAGCGAAGAGCTTAAAAATATGCAAATTGAAATCGACAATAATATCGGGCAGGCAGTGACAGAGATTAATCAGATGCTCAATTCTATTGCAGAACTGAACAAGAAAATTTATGAGAGCGGTACAAACGCCAGCGAAAATTCGAGTTTTGCAAACAATCAATTACAATTATTCCGGGAGCTTTCGGCGAAACTGGACATTACATCCTTCAGTGACAGCAACGGAGGACTGACAGTGATGACCGCAGGCGGAAAAATTCTTGTGGAAAGGATAACGGCTTACCAGCTTACAGCAGAGAAACAGAGTGGATTTTCCACAGTTGCCTGGAATGGAGGCTCTGGCACATCCTATGATATTACAGACGAAATCAAGACATCAAGTGGCACATTAAAAAGCCTTTTTGATCTCAGAGACAACTACATCGGCGGTGAGGATGGTTTCCTGCAAAACACGGACGACCTGGCACAATCAATCATGACAGAAATCAATAGTGTCCACGAGACTGGCTATAACATGAACGGTACAACCGGCATCTCATTTTTCAAGACTGTGGATAGGGATTATGCAATAAATATGAATATCAGTGACGAAGTAATGTCTGATGTAAGAAACATTGCCGTAACTTCGTCGGCAGACAACCCGTCCGGCAACAATATCGCATTGGCTATCGCAGAACTTGGCGACAGTACGGTTACGATCGGCGGTCAGGACAGGACGTATGTTGAATTTTCTTCATCCATAGCAAGCGAGATCGGTAACCTGTCGAAAAACGCAAAAGACCTCTCCGTATACCATCAAAATGTTATGACTATGGTAGAAAAGCAGCGTGACAGTATTTCCGGTGTTTCCATTGATGAGGAGATGTCGAACCTTATCAAATTTCAATACGCATATCAGGCAGCAGCGCGTCTTATCAATGTTGCGGATGAGCTTTTCCTGAGCGTACTGGGGATTGGCACATGAGAATTACGGATAGTTTGAGATACCAACTGTTTCAGTCAAGCATCAGTAATGTCCAGAAAATGCTTGACGATATAGAGATAAAGATTTCCACACAAAAAAAGATTAATGTACCTTCAGATGATGCCCTGAGCTTTTCAAAAAACATCGAATTGAATGCGAATGTCAGTATCTACGGCCAGTTTAGCAAAAATATGGAGCAGTCGAAGACGCTTGGGTCAATGTACGGCACTTCATATGAAAGCATTGGAAACCAACTGGATATTCTATACAAAGAAGCAATTGCATACGGCACGATGGATACCAGTCTGAAACAGGCTGCCGGCACTGAGGTTGAGGGTATTATAGAACACCTCGTCACGATAGGAAATACGAAGCTTGGAAATAATTATATCTTTGGAGGGAAACAGGCAAATATGCCCCCGTTTCAGTTGAATAATGACTATTCTGTTGGTTTTAATGTTTCCCAGCAGGCAGAAGAGGCAACAAGGATATATATTGATAAGGCGCAGACAGGAAAATACGGTGTTTCCGGGAGAACAGCATTCTACGACACCTCAAAGATTGCCTTTGGCAGTGTTGCCAATACCTATGCAGGGGATATCTATTCCAATACGGATAAATTTGCATATGTTATTGATGCAAGCAACAACACGATGATTTACACAAATAGTGCTACCCCTCCCGTCACCTCCACGCTTACCCTCACATCCGGTGTGTACGCGGGCGGAAGCCTGGCAAAAGAGATTCAGAGCAAACTGGGAGCCAATTTCTCGGCAGGTTTTGATTCCACAACGAGGAAATTTGTGATTACCAACAACACGGGCGCAAAAGTGACCTTTAACTGGTCCGCTGCCGGTGCCACAGCAAAAAGCGTGCTTGGGTTCGACAATGTCAATTCTCTTGTTGCATCAGGTAAGACGGAGATAAGCGATCTCGATACGGGCAGAAAATCCTTTCTCGTAGAGACCACAACCGCAGGCGCTACAACCGGAGTTCTCGGTTTGAGAGCCACATACCGGTATTCCCTTGATGGAGGCGCTACCTGGACGGCCGGCGTAACGGTTAATACCGGCGGTGCAGACACGACGGCAGACATCACGATAGATGCAACCAACAACAAGATATACAGAAATGGCGTTGCTGTTACCCTCACAAACGGGACATACACGGGCGTATCCCTTGCCGCTGAAATTGCAACACAGCTTGGAGCAAACTATTCGGTAGACTATAATGCCGAAACTCGGAAATTTAATATTACCAACAACACCGGAGCCGTTGTCAACTTCAACTGGTCTAACGCAGGCGCTACCGCGGCAGGCGTCCTCGGTTTTGATAACATGGATTCTGCGCTGAGCAGCGGGACAACCGATGTAAGCGACTATGATGCGGGTATGTTTATTGATGGGGCAGGTGTTGCAAATGTAAAAAACAACCGTATCAAATTGCTTTTCGGCACAACAGGGACCCTTGTGGCAGGCGTAACGCCGGATACCTTTGAAGTTAAAGACTTAAGCACATTTGAATTGCTTAAGAATTTCAAAGATGCCTTTAAGTCCGGCAACACGGAATGGGTTTCAAAAAATCTGAAAAATCTGGAAACAGCACGGGAACTTACCACAAAAAATGCCGCCGTTGTTGCCTTCTCCGGTATTCAGGCAGATAACCTGATAGCAGACAACAAGCGTAGGGATGCAAGAATTGCTGATACGCAGTCAAAGCTTATGGATGCGGATATGACGGAGCTTGCAACACAGTTTAATGCACTTCTTAATACATACCAGGCAATGCTCTCCGTATTAGCCAGGATGCAG
>JAPLKD010000176.1 GCA_026388245.1 Pseudomonadota bacterium
GGGCTCCGTTTGATACATTTGAAAGCCCGCATGTGGACTTTGAGTCGGGCGCAAGGTCTGCAAGCATCATAACGAATTCTGTGCAACCCTGAACCTGTATCTGCTGGGTATTAATCGGAAGCACAATCGGGTCAAACCAGACATCTTCTTCCGGTATTCCATAACCTGCCGCCTCTGCAATAATCTGTGCTGCCAGAAAGCCTCTCTCGTTGGCATCTCTTGGTATACCCTCTACCCCGAGTGTAAGCCCGATAAAACCAGCATTATATTTCCCGGCAAGGGGCATAAGAGATTCGATTCGTTCAGGTCGTGCAGATATGGAATTAATGAGCGCCTTTCCTCTGTGCGCACGCAGGCCCGCTTCCATAGCCTCAATATTCGTGGTATCAAGGGAGAGGGGAAGGTCAACGGTATCCTGTACGGTCGTTACCACCCATTCCATAAGCTCAGGTCCTTCCTTACGCGCAGGACCAAGGTTTATATCAATTATATCCATGCCTGCCTTTGCCTGGGCAAGGGCCATCTCTTTTATCGGTACGGGGTCTCTCCGCCTTAAGGCATCACCGATCTTTCTGGATATAACGTTCAGGTTTTCACCGATCAGCAGCATGTTTTCCTTCCGTTTTTAGCGTAGAGCGGATAGCGGGTAGCGTTTAGTTTTAATCCTCCACGTTCTATGCTCCTTATAAAACTCGTAATTCGTAATTGGTAATTGGTTTGACTAATCACGCTTCACGGGTTTCCTCACACCTGCGGCGGCTTTTTCTTGCCCGGTTTCTCAGGCGCAGGTTCCGGGGCAATCGGTATCCGCAGTTCCACTAAAGCACAGAAAACATGCAGCTCATCAAGAAGCGTCACAAGATCAGGTTTTGTGTATGTTGCGATGCCCGTCTCAATGCTTGACTCTACGGATCGTAAGCTGGCAATCTGCTTTGTCATAGGTATGGGCTTTGTAACACCCGGGACCGGCTTAACCTTCTTGTATGCTGTAAGCAGATTATTAAGAGTGGCATTGGTTACAGGCTTTTGTATGACTGTGGCAAAAATGTTCATACGGTCGGGGCAATCGAGGTTCGCGGCAAAAATATACCCCTGAGAAACAGGGAGATTTCCTACCCGGATTGCTGCCTGAATCTCATCGGAAAGCTTTAAAAGTGAAATCGTGCGATGCAAGGTCTGTATTGACTTTCCGGCGATTTCAATAATTGCTCTCACAGTGAGAGCAATTTCCTCCGGTAGGTCTTCGGGCCTCCGATTATAGCTTACCAAGTCACTCATCACCCCGTCTACATCATAGTTTTTGTCAGGATGTTTCGCTTGAATATAGGCAAAGATCCCTTTCGCCTGATCCATGGGATTCAAGTCTTCCCTCTGAAGGTTCTCTGTTAACTGATATGCCAAGATTTCATCCTTCTGTGTGATCGTATCAAGGATACGCACCGGTATCGTTGGGAGTCCAAGCTTCAGCGCGGCAAGATAACGGCGTTCTCCGCAGAGAAGCAGGTATTTGCCGTCTTTCGGCGTTACAAGGACAGGCTCCAGGACGCCCAGGTCTTTAATGGACTCCATGAGGGCTTTGAAGGATTCACTCTCCGTATCGATCCCTGAGCGAATCTGCTCTTCAATAACGATATCACTTAAGGGCAGGTATAAAAATTCAGGGCTTTCAACTGTTTTCTTTGTTGCCATTTGTCATCCTCCTTGTTTACTGCAACGTTTTGTCAATACCTATATTTTGCCGCCTGTCTGCGTGCATCGCACAGGCAGGCCCGCTTACACTCGACAAATGCAGGGCAGACAAATGCTGATGAATAAGGGTTTGGTCCGACCCCATCCCTGTGATGCATTTTATGTCAATTTGATATTTGTTTAATTGGTATGCCTGCCCTTTTTATTTCCCATGCGAGAGGGTCTTCATCGACAAAAGTATCGGGTCTGAACGGGACAGGTTCTATCCTTGTATCAATTCTGGCAGAAAGTTTCATCAATCGGATTCTTTCCTTATAGCGGTCGTATTTGATGTCCGGAGAAATAACTGCTATATCAATATCGCTCCATTTGTTCTCGTTTCCTTTTACATAAGAACCAAAGAGGTAAGCCGAGTGGACACGTATGCCCTGGTTTTTTAATGTATCGAGGAATTTATAAATTATGTCTGCTATGGAAGCATTGATTTCAGCCATTCGAACATCTCCTCTATTCCATTTAATTCCCTTGTTGTAAAGTTCTCGTTACACCTTTTTCTGAAGCTTCTTTTTTCATCAGGGTATCTTGATTCTATGTTGAAAGTAGTTATTTTCATGAGTTTTTTCTTCTGACTTTCAGTCAATTGGATCCCTGTCGACTCGGCCAATCTCAACAGATTATGGTGATAAGGGGGTTGCTCTCCCTTTTTAACTACATAAATAGCTTTTAAAACTTTTTCTATTGAAAGATGTCCAAAGAACAAGGCATAAGAATAATCTTTTTTCTCAAAAAGATGTTTGGCAACTTGCAAAGCTTCTACGGCTTCGTCCAACCAATACTTTTTAACTTTTTGTATATTCATTTAACTTCAATCCCTCTCCAATCCATTAACCCTATAATATAATTGCTTGAATGTCCAACATTTTATGGAAAGCGGTTATATCCAGACAGGTAGAGAGAGCAGAAAATAGGAGATCAAAAAAAGGAAGACGCCAAACCGGCGAACCCGCACACCCTTGCGGGTAAAATATACCGTCTTTCTCTGCCTGCCCTGTGTAAAGAATCACCCTGAGGCAAGTTTTTGTATTTCAAACCGAAGGGTAATGAATTATGTATCTATTTCACCGGGGTGGGCTCTGCGCCTCTGCGAGAAATAAAATTTTCTGTCCGCGTCGTGCCCTTTGTTGCAAATTGCCCCAAAAAACAGCACTTTAAGCCCTAAAATTAGCCATTTTCCATACATAAAACGCCTTATTTTAATGGGTTATCTTGGTCCGACCCCAATCGCCCCTCCTCCTGTATAGTGTTAACGTCAATTTCTTCCAATTCTGCTATTCGTCGCTTAAGTATTGGAATCGCCCTTTTCATATGCTCTGGAGCAAGATTAGCTGGTTGTGGTTGTTCCGGCATAGCTCGCCTTACCATTTTATATCCCTCCATTTATTTATCGCATAACAGGTTAAGTTGAGCCGCGCGGCCCGTGTGTGGCCGCGTCGGCTCCATCGACTTGTTCGCCTGTTGTTTCAGTGTTCTGAGTTGGTTCTTCTTTATTTTGGGATAGACGTTCTTTAATGGTCCGAGTTGCTGTCTCAAGCAGTTCAACCAGTAAGGTTGATTTCAGTACAATCCCAAGACCAATAACCTGAGGGACACTCAACACGGTAGCAGTTGGGATTGATTGCAATTTCTCGTTCTTAATCATGGTCCGAGCAACAACACCGATCAGTTTAAATTGATTGCCAAGGGTAGTAAACACGGGACTTCCACTTGAGCCTTGAAACACTTGGGCGTCAATAAGAAATTGCCGTTGTCCTTCAAAATCAATTTTTGGGATTGAGGCGATATATCCGTGGCGAAGTATTGGAAGATTGTGCTTGGTATCAAATCTGTTCTCCGGGTAACCGATGAACCATACCTCGTTTCCAGGCAATAACTGTTCGTGATTGAAGTCAGCGAGCAAATTATCATCGAGAGTTTTAAAGAATATGGATAATTCCTCATTCCCAATTTTTGAGACATTGATACATGCAAGATCGACGATTGAATCCGGATGGGTGGTGTATACGCTTTGAAATGAATTGTCCCGCAAGGTAACGGTTTGTCCCAGGTCTGGTTTTCCCGTTTGTGCCACATCTTTTTTATGAAAAACAAGCTGTATGGGAGTTTTCCCGTCGCCGTAAACATGTTTGTTCGAGATAAGTAAAATGCACGTCTGGTCGGGTGTAACAGGAACTTTATATAGGAATCCAGTGCCAATGGATGAACCCGCCGCATTTTGATTGGCAACAACGATACGTACCGTCGTGAAGAAAACCTGTTCATGAAAAACTTTAAGGTTCATAATTTATCCGCCCGAACAATTAATCTGCTGCAAGCTACAATTTCTCAGATATTATACTTATCAGTAATTTTTGTCTATTGAAACTTTATCAATTCATAACTTTATCTCTGGTAGGTGTTTGATACATTCATATACCCACCTCCTCATAAAAAATGGCAGGGGCTTACGTTCCCAGCAAAAAGGTTCAGCAAACAGAGATTCAGAACCCGGACCTGTCCCGTGGTCTGTACGGGGAAACAACTACCTGGAGGAGGAGACAACCCGAAACCCGTCGTAGTTGTTCCTGCCCAACGGATCGCCGTCACTCCGGATCGAAGCACGGACGCCCCTTGGATTATCGCCCCAGGAACCGCCACGCAGCACCCGGTAACTACCGGAAGAAGGTCCCTGAGGGTTATCCATGATGCTGCTTGAGTAGTAGTATTTATCATACCAGTCCTGACACCATTCCCAGACATTACCTGACATGTCATAGAGACCGAGGGAATTGGGTTGTTTCTGGCCCACAGGGTGGGCTGAATTCGATTTATACCAGGCATAGCTTCCAAGGTCTGAATCAGAGCTTGTGCCTGCGTACTTCTCTTTCTTACCGCCACTGCGGGCGGCATATTCCCATTCGGCTTCGGTGGGGAGGCGGTAGGATTTGCCGGTTCTGCTGTTCAGCTTCCTGATGAATTCCTGGCTATCTTTCCAGGAAACATTCTCTACAGGGCAGGTATCGCCGCAGGATGAAAAGTGTGAGGGGTTATTCCCCATAACGACCTTCCATTGTCCCTGGGTGACTTCGTATTTACCCATATAGAAATCAGAGACGCAGACATTGTGGACAAGTTTTTCACTACCAACGCTATCCCCGAAGGTATCGCCCATATCATAGCAGCCGCCTTTCACAAAAACCAATTCCATACCGCCGGCCAAAAGTTCCCAGTCCAGATTGCCATGTATACCCCTGGGGAAGTCCTGCAAAACGTTCCAGTATATCTTCCTGCCCTTGCCGAGTTTTGTTTTCGGGAAGTCCCCTTCAAGGTGGAGGTCTTTTGACTCATATGTTTTGCCGTCTATGGTGATGGTGAGTGTCAAGTCTGCTTCTTCCTGTGTATCGGAGACGACCTCAAACTCCCATATTACCCTGTTGCCTTCCTGCCGGGATACGGCGTTTTTCACCTCAGCGGCAAAGGAGGATGAAAAGAACGCCAAAGATAATGTCAGCGCAGAGATGAACATTAGCGAATAACATGACAATTTTGTGCTGTTCTGTAAGCCCTTATTTTGCATCAATAACCTCATATGCAAGTATGCTGTCTTCGCAATAATCTGCAATCTCTGAGTATCGTTTAAAGAAGGAGGTGAAATCAACCGGTTTCAGGGCGGTGAATGTGCCGGTGAATGTGCGGTTATGTGTAGGATCCATAGCAACAATAAAAAATGCCTCGGTATCCCGTGAGTGGTTCTGGAGTGTGTGCATAATGACTTCTGTCCGGGAATTTGTATCTGGATAGACTATCTTTCTGCTTGTATTTAAAGCGTTTTCTTTATCATGATCGTTGGGGTAAAGCATAACCACTTTATCATCAGCGGTAATATTGAAGATTGCGATACGGGCTGCCCGTGCTGTATTCACCTCAATAAATGCCCTCTCATTGTTTTTATAGATGGAGCTGTTTGTCTTCGCATTAAGACCGATTGGTTTTATTTTCGATTCGGGTGTGGACACATCAGCCGCAATCTTAACCCTGTATTCCGGTATCGGCGGAGTTGAAGGGTTTTTCTGATACTGGGCAAGGGGCAGCCATTCCACCTTTTCTTTCGTAATGAATCCCTTTGCGTATGATTTGATGAATTCTGCAGTGAGGGCCATATTGGTGACGAGGGTACTGGACGTAACATTCACGCCTGCCGCCTGCTCAATTGCCGATGCCCGCGCACGCTGGAGTGCAATCATCTGGCACTGCTCGGCGCTCATGCCCACGATGGCGCAGGAACCTTCAGCGGCTATATTTTTGACAAGCCTTTCAGCGTGGGCCATGCTTGTGCACAGAAAGAAAAAAAGACAATGTGAAACCAATAATATTAATAGTTTTCGTTCATTGTGCATTTAATCCTCCTATTTCCGGGGCTCACGTCGCCCCCTCTTCGAGCAAAGCCCGAAGAGACTCCCCCTCGCGCTCGCGAGGCTCGCTACCCCATAGATTGCCTTACCCAGAACCAACGTTTTCCCCACCTGCTTCAGGGGAGAACGCTGAACCCTTCTTTTGATGCTGCCCCCCGTAGATTCTGGTCTAAACAGATGATATGAAGCCCTGAGGGACTTTCCTGTGCCCAGATTAAGGCTGCTGCAAGCTGAAATGCATCGGCAGCCCGCAAAGGGTGGACCATGAGAAGCCGTTCGGCCCGTTGCCGCATAAGCTCTCCAGGCTGGATTTCCGACCATGTTTTTGACAGCATGGAGGCGCATTCGACCCTTGTAGCCCACCATACAACGATGTCTTCATCCCCGCTCAGTATATCCTTCACTGTGTCTGAGGTCGGTTCTTTCAAACATAACGGAATGATCGCAGAAGAATCCCAGAATTTCACCTTCCCGCCTCCCGTTCTTCGAGAAGGGCCTTAAGCACAAGCCCATCGGGGTCTTCAGGTCGTTCTGCTGCCCAGAAATCTTCCGGGAGTTTGCCGGTTCCCGTTTTAATCAAACCCTGTTTCTGCAACTTCAAAAGGGAATCTCTTGCAAGCAACGAGTGTACAACAGGCACCAGTCTGGCCACTGGTTTCCCGCGATCCGTAACAACTATTTCTCCGCCAACCTTGACTTCATTCAGATATTCACTGAGGTGCGCCTTCAATTCCGAAACTGCTGCTGTCTTCATACGTAACCCCCTACCTTATCCATTTTATAAGACTATTATAGTCATATTGATGTGACCAGTCAAGTTTTAAATCGTTACACACATAATCTTTCAAAGGATGGGATTCCCAGCGTCATTATTGACTTTCCGACGATTACAACAATTGCCGAAACTGTTTCGGAGAGTTCCGGTTCCTCAGAAGAAAGTTTCAAAGTGAAATCACTCTATGCAATGTCTGTATTGACTTTCCGGCGATTTAAGCGATTGCTAACACTGTGTTAGCAACTGTTGCTAGAAATTCCTCGGAAGCATATTTTGGTGCCCGCATGATTTTCATCAACTCGCTCATAACCCCGTCCACATCATACCCCTTATTACAAATTGCCCAAGCCGATAGTCAATAATCCCAACTCCATAATCCAGCGTTCTCAAGAGTGCGGGTTTTCCTGTCCAATGTCAAGGATAAAGATTTGACCCCAGCCACTTTATCTGAAAATGTGAAATCTCGTAAAACAGCTTCTATATTGACTTTACGGTGATTTTAGAAGTTACAGACAATGTGTCTGCAAACCTCTCCAATGCATATCCGGGAGATCGATCATGATTCGACAGCCCTTTTCTTCTTCTCGCCCACTCTGTAAAAAAAAACAGGGGTTTTTTGTGAATATAAGTGCGCTGACGGAAACGGTTTCCGTCATTTTTGATATCGCAGGAAAATCAACAAGGACGCTTCTTAACGGGCTATCTCCCTTCTATTGAGTAAATAAGTGATTATGTGATTAAGTGATTGACTGCTTTTTCCAACGGGCCACCCCGGTTCTCAATCGGACGTCCTACTGTCACCCTCTCCGCTCTACGCTCTACGCTTGCACTTTCGCAATGTCCTGCCTGCGGCAGGATTAAGGCTTGCGCAATTGCTTTATTTAGAAGTTGAAAAAAGAAAATACTTGCAATTGTACGAATAAATTAGGAAAATGAAGTATTCAATTCATCATGCCAGGTCAGAAAGGCACATGGCGCAAGAGGCAGATGCGGGGAAAGCAGGTTCAATGGTTTTACTATTCACTATCCACTAACGACTATTCACTGCATCTTTGGGGGAGCAATGGTCTATCGACTTATTTCCAATCGGCGGCAGAGGGATACTTATAATTTTATGGACGTTCCCAATCCCCATCGTCACCATCATGCCCGTCAATTTGTGTTGAAGGCCGTTAGCTAAACCGGTAGAATGTAAAAGTAGAAATGCCACTAATCGAAGAATACGATTACATAACCTACTTGAACTACTTCAAGGGCCGTGAAGACCATTTCGCCTGTCAGGGTTCAACCCACTACTATCCTATAAACAGGCCACTATCTGAATACTATCTGCAAAAGCATTTTGATGGCTCAGCCACTTTCGGAATATACGTGTTGACATCAGAAAGCACTTGCCACTTCGTCTGTTTGGACATAGATGTTATCAAACAGGAGCTTGACCGCGTTGATATTACAAACCGAAAAGAAAAACTCAAGCACCTAAGAGACAAATTGATGGCTGTCCATGAGCTGCTTACTGAAAAACTCGGAATATCAGGTGACGCAGTGTTGCTTGAAGACACGGGAGGTCGAGGATTCCATGTCTGGGTCTTTTTCTCTGATCCCCTCTCTGGAGAGATTGCTATCCGTTTTTACAATTTAATTAAACGTTTGTTGTCCTTCGATTTTGAGTTTTTCCCCAAGCAAGACATGCTCAGTCAGAGAAGAAAATTGGGTAACTTGATCAAATTACCATTGGGAGTTCATCAAAAGTACTCCAACAGGAGCATCTTTTTAAAACTCATCGACCCTACGGCCAAGTCTTTTAACTCACACGTTGACAATTTGGAACACCTCAGGTCCATAACAAAATTACCGAGCGGTATGATCCAGGAAATAGTTGAGAGACATTCTGACCAAATTAATGCAAAAGCGTCTGCAAAGAAATTTCTACCGGATGAATTACAAGCAGAATCAAGGCGCATGTATGTTCAAGATTTCGATTTTCTTTTTGGGCGCTGCAAAGCGCTCAGAAGTCTTAAATCTAAGTGTGACAATCAGGTGCAGCTATCGAGAGTTGAGGCATTTCATCTATGCAATTTGCTGCTTTCCGTTCGGAATGGGCATGATCTTCTGATTGAGCTGATACGGAAGTCCTACGGTGATAGGTTTAGCCTTGATACTACTCAAAAGGAGATGGATAACATCAATCCACTGTATCCGTCGTCATGTGCGGCGTTGATTAGAGGTGGTATCTGCGAAGGTTACTGTACTGACCAAATCGAAAGAACTAACAAAGATCCCTTGCTGCCGAATACAAATCCAATCTCCTTTTGGTTGAATCCGACTAGGGTAGTGAAATTAATCAGTGAAGACCAGCTTAGCCAAGAAATATCAAACCCAGACAACGTCATGAACACCTACTGGCAATTGAGAAGGTATCACAAGCATGAGGATGTTGGTTTTTTTGATGAGTTTGATTATGGCTATTTCGAAGATAATTTGGAGGCGTACTCGAAGTATATTGCAAGGACACTATCGCATAAAAAGAATATCCCATTAATTGGATACTTGGATATAAATATTCCTAAAAAGGTTGACGAGAACAATAAAATGCAGTACAGGCCGATGGTCTATTCTTCTATATTTGACCAGATCATAATTCAGACAATTTTCAGTGCGGTAGGCCCCCTGGTTGAAGCTGAATTTCAAGACAGCTCGTATGGTTACAGGCTGAATCTTCAGAATCCAGAGTCAGGGGATATATTTAATGATTGGCGTGAATACTATCCCAAGTTCAGAGCCAAGGGTCTTTCACTTCTGCGGACAGCGAGCGTCAAATATTATATCTGCTGTGACATCCAGGGTTTCTATGACCATGTAGTTCACAAAACTTTAATTGAACAACTGAAAGGTATCGTGCACGATCCCTACATTGTCGAAACAATAAAAAGGTTCATTGAATTGTACTTCTTTGAAAAGAATGGTCACACCGGAATGCCACAAGGTCCCGCTTATGCGAGAGTGCTAGCAAACTTGTATCTGAATAAGTTTGATACACAGATGGCGGGAATTGGGGCAGGGTATTTGAGGTACGTGGATGATCTCTTTTTCTTCTTCCAGGAGAAGGCAAGCGCCGAAGCTGGTTTGGTTACGATAGTGAAAGCTTTGGATGAACTGGGCTTAAGC
>JAPLKD010000019.1 GCA_026388245.1 Pseudomonadota bacterium
CCCAAGTTTGAGCATATTAATCACGTTTGTAACATTCAACTCATACGACAGGGAAAAACCAACAAGGTCCATCCTGTGCAATGGTGTCTTTGATTCGAGGGTAAGAAGTGGATAATTATTTTTTTTCAGATAGACATCCATGTCGTCCCATGGCGCAAAACACCTTTCACACCAGACTTTTTCTATTGTATTGGCAAGTTCATAGAGAAGAAAGTATCCGTAATAGGACATCCCGATTTCATATATATCAGGATAGCAGAGGGCAAAGCGGACAAGAACAGACTCAGGGTCTTTCATTGTCTTATTAGTTTCTATACCTGTATAACGGGCAGGCTTTGCAATGTTATTGGGAATGGCTATCATAAGAGATATTCACAAATCAATTAAGAATGAAGGGCGAAATTGTTTATATGTACTCCTTCATAATCCCGGTCAGGTCATCCATGACCATTTTTTGTATGCTTTCCAATGCCTTCTGGCTCACTGCCTCAAATCGCAAGACAAGGATAGGTCCGGTATTGGATGGCCTTACAAGGCCCCACCCATCATCGAGAACAACCCTTACTCCGTCTATGTCTATTACCTTATATCTGGATTTGTAATATTCAGTCAGTTTTTTGACAACATGAAATTTTACATCATCAGGGCAATCAATCCTGATCTCAGGTGTGGAATACATTTTCGGCACATCTTTCAAATATTCGGAAAGGGGCCTGTCACCATTACCCATAATTTCAAGCAACCGCAATGAAGCATAAATTGCATCATCGTACCCGAAAAATTTGTCTGCAAAAAAGATATGACCGCTCATTTCTCCGCCAAGGAGTGCCCCTGTTTCTTTCATCTTCTGCTTGATAAGGGAATGACCTGCCTTCCACATAATGGGAAACCCGCCATGTTTTTCCACATCTTCATAGAGGTTTTTTGAGCACTTTACCTCAGAAACAAAAGTTGCCCCTTTGTGTTGTCTCAATACATCTCTTGCAAAGATTATCATAAGATAATCACCCCATATAATGTTCCCCTCGTTATCGATAACCCCGATCCTGTCAGCATCACCGTCGTACCCTATCCCCACGTCAGCTTTTGTATCGAGCACTGTTTTTCTCAGGGTAACAAGATTTTTTTCCACAGTAGGGTCCGGATGGTGGTTTGGGAAACGTCCGTCCATTTCACAGAAAAGTCCGGTAACATTCTGCCCCATCTCCTTCATTACAGGCAAAGCAACAACCCCTCCCGTCCCATTCCCTGCATCAATAACCACATTAAAGCTCTTGTTCAATGAAATGTTTCTCCTTAAAAAATCGTAATAATCGTCTACAATCGTCTTGTACTCCCTGACAGAGCCCGCTCCATGAACAAACCTTTTTTCCTCGATAAGCTTCCGTATGTACTGTATCTCTTCACCAAAAATCGTTGCCTTTCCATATGCCACCTTAAAACCATTCTGGTCAGCGGGGTTGTGGCTTCCCGTTATCATGATCCCGCCATCCACTTCAAGATTGAAAAGGGAATAGTAAAATAAAGGCGAAGGGACAACACCAAGGTCAATCACATCAAGCCCGCTTTCCACCATACCTTCTACCACAAGGTCCCTGTAATGATCCGAACTAAGCCTGCAATCTCTCCCTATTGAGGCGTTCTTTTTTCCACGCTCCGCCATATATGCCCCGAATGCCCTGGCAATATCTTTTACAACATCATCGGTCAGGTCTTTTTCAACACCCCCTCTAATGTCGTATTCCCTGAATATCTCCTTGTTCATTATTTTTACCTCCTGTCTGGTTTGTCCGGTCTGTTCGGTCAATCTGCACTTAAGACTGTACTCACAATTTCTGTTCAAGGTTCTATGTTCAATGTTAAATTCCTTTTACCTTTTACCTTTTTCCTGCCTTTTCGCCCTGCGCTCGACCCCTTGAACCCCTGAACCCTCGGCCCCTGGCCCTTGCGCTCTCCGCTTCAGTAAACACTGCCCCCATGATTGCAGCGTCTTCACTGAGTTTTGCCTTCTCTATCTTTAAACCCCTGATAGATGCCGGCATGGCCCTTTTCTCCATAACATCTCTTATATCGTCAACAAAATAGCGTGTTCCGTAAACCACCCCGCCACCGAGTATAATTACTTCAGGATTTATCAGATTAACAATACTTGCCATGGCAGCACCCATATATTCAATGACCTCACGCCATGCATATACACAAAATTCATCCCCTGATAAATAAGCTTCTTCAATATGGCCCGTGTGCAATATATCCACATTACCACCAATTATATCCCATATCCTGCCCCTGTAACCACTCTTTATTTTCTCCTGAACCCTACCCACGATATATGATCCGCCACAGTATGCTTCAAGGCAGCCATGATTACCACAGTTACATTTATAGCCATAGGGGTTAACTGTAATGTGCCCGAGTTCACCGCCTACATTTGTAAAACCTCTGTATAATTTTCTGTTTATAATAAGCCCGCCGCCGATTCCTGTTCCGACAAAAATACCGACCACATCATCGGGGGCGCTGTTTAAACCAAATTTCCACTCACCATAGGTTGCTGCATTAACATCGTTCTCAATAAAAGTCTCTATTCCGAATATCTTTTCAAAATCCTGTTTTAATGGCACATTATGCCACCCAAGATTGGGGGAAAATACAATATTATGGGTCTTTTTATCTATCTGACCTGCTGAAGCGATTCCTATCCTTTCAATATCTTTTTTATGCAGTTCACACTCCTTTAAAACACTATCAACTGTATTTACAATATCATCCCTGACGCATACATAGCTGTTCTTTGCATCTGTTAATATCTTTACTTTATGGATGATGGTGCCCGTCTCATCGACAACACCGACTAAAATTTTTGTTCCGCCTATGTCTATACCAATCCGCATCATACATCTTCAAAAAAAGGGGTCAAGGGCTCAAGGGGTCTGGTAGCCGCTGGCTTTAGCCTGCGTTTTATTCCGGGCACCATATCCTGAACCTTGAATATAGAATATTGAACTGTTCTCATTTTAATGCTTAAATAATATATGCGAATATGTAAAATCTCAAGGTAAAAAGGGGAAACAACATGGAAAAACAATATGTCATTGACGAGATAACCGTTAAGGATACATGGCGGTTGTTCCATATCATGGCAGAGTTTGTAGAGGGTTTTGAAAATCTTGCCGATATCGAGCCTGCGGTAAGTATTTTCGGAAGCGCACGGTGTCAAAAAAATGATCCCGTTTATGAAAAGGCATTTAAGCTGTCAAAACTCCTCGGCAAAAACGGATTCAATGTAATTACCGGCGGCGGCGGCGGTGTTATGGAGGCTGCAAACAGGGGCGCCAAAGAAGCCGGTGCAAAATCAGTAGGAATAAACATCGAACTTCCATTTGAGCAGAAACCCAATCCCTATACAAACGTCAAGTTAAGCTTCCGGTATTTCTTTGTACGAAAAGTCATGTTTTTAAAATATGCCATGGCTTATATCATTATGCCTGGTGGATTCGGTACGCTTGATGAATGCTTTGAGGCCATTACCCTGATTCAAACAAAAAAGGTCAAGCCTTTCCCTGTTATTCTTGTTGATTCAGCATACTGGAAAGGCCTCATCGATTGGGTTCAGTCAACACTATTGCCAATGTCCAAAATTTCAAAAGAGGACATGGGGATTATTAAAATTATGGATGAACCGGAAGAAGTGGTGGATTACATCAAAAAATTCGTCATCATGTGATAGATTCTTCAGTTTGTTTTGTTTCTACGGTTTGTTTGGTTTGTTTTGTTTGTTTTGTTTCTACGGTTTCACCTAAGCTTGATCGTAAACTTCTCAACAAAATGATCAGGATAGTATGACATTTTCGCTTCCCTGAGGCCGGGTAAACCGAGGTCCTGTTCTCTGTTCACATAAACGGCACCCTGCATGGATTTTTCACAAAATTGCTGATTAATGATCTGATATAATCCTGGAATTTCCGGATCTGCTTTTTCTATATGTACAACTGCAGTTGTATCGTTCAGCATTTCACCTATTGTAAACGCCACAACCTTCCCTTCAATGGTAATGACACCTCCTTCTACTTTGAGGGCATCAAAATGTGCAAGTATCTCAAGGACTGCATCCCATTCGCCCAGCAGGTTTAAATCCTCTTCACAACGCTTTAACTGACACCATCTTTCCTGTAATTCGAGACAGGCCGGTATATGCTCAGGCATTAACCGGTCATACATAAATGGATAGGTACGAAACAATTGATTTATGTGGTTTCGTTTTGAGCGGTATTTGTTTCCCGAAAGTTGTGCAAGATCATTTTTTATGTAGACATAATCGAAGTGTTCCCTTGCCTCGTCAATGGTACAGCGCCCTTCCCTTTCGAGTTCCGAGACCAGTCTTTCGTCTGCCCTTTCAATACGCGGCGCATCCACCTTTCTTTCCTCCCGCAGCCATTCGAGAAGCTTCAGGGTGGCATTACGTCTTGATGAAGGACCAACAGGCTGCATGGCATATATTGAATCCTGGCTGTTCAGGCAGATAATCATTATCCAGTCTTTGAACAGAGCCCACTGAAATTCATAATGTGCACGCCATATAAAAAGGTTTGTAAAAGAGTATTCGGAGGGTTCAGGACGGTATTGTTTTAAAATATTCCGAAATATATCACGGTCACCCAATTCAATGGGCCTGAAATAAGGGAATACAGGGGCTTCGGACATTTGTATAATTGAATATGAAATTCGTATTATTGTCAAATAAAGTTCAAATGCAAGTGTAAAGTATTGGTTATTGAGGTAGTCGCAAGCTTTGAGAGTCAAAAGACATGGTAGCCGCAGGCTTTCCCGCCTGTCCCTCGGTTCTGGCGGACAGGAGCCTGCGTAAGCACTTATTTGTAAAGCCAGGACAAAGAAAATATGGTAAAATGGAAACAATGGAAATCAATAACCATAAAATTGACTTTATAATAAAATCCCTTTCGAACTACCTCCAGGGAAAGGATATACCGCTCAGACTCTCTCTTGTATCCTTTTTTTCGAGGGGCCATTTATTGATTGAGGATTTGCCGGGCCTTGGAAAGACAACCCTTGCTATCGGCATTGCCAGATCGCTTGGTCTTACATTTGGAAGGATCCAGTGTACCAGCGATTTGCTTCCAACCGATATTACAGGACTATCCATCTATAACAAGAGTGCCGGGGAATTCGAATTTCACCCGGGACCGATTTTTAACAATATTGTACTCTGCGATGAAATAAACAGGGCTACACCGAAAACACAAAGCGCACTTTTGGAGGCTATGGGAGAAAAACAGGTAACCATCGAGGGAAAAACATACAAACTCCCAAGGCTGTTTTCTGTTATTGCTACCCAGAACCCCGTTGAACAGTTCGGAACATTCCCCCTTCCCGAGTCGCAACTCGACAGATTTATGATGAAAATAGGCATCGGGTATCCCTCCCGTGATGCAGAGAAGGAAATCCTTAAACTTGGGAGCAAACGGGAAGAGCTTTATACAATAGAGCCTGTAATGAATAAGGAAGAGGTTGCCCGGATTCATGCAGACATAGAAAAAAATGTATATGTATCCGATAAGATTCTCGACTATGCCCTTGCAATTATAGAGGCAACAAGAAATAATGAGTACTTCACGGCAGGACTTTCAACACGCGGAGCCCTGACCCTCATAAGCACAGCAAAAGCAAATGCATATTTCCATAGCAGGGATTTCGTTATTCCCGAAGATATAAAAGAATTATCCGGATACACAATACCGCACCGGGTCCTGTTTAAAGAGGAATATGAGGCACTCGATAAAAAGGAGATCGTAAAATCTTTAATAGAGGCAATACCCACCCCGGCGTAATAAAAATTACAAAAGCAGGTTTTCTCTACATTCTTTTGACAATACTGCTGGGTGTCTCTGCGGTCAATACGGGCAATAATCTTATATACCTCATCGTTTCAGCCCTTCTCAGCTTCATGGGAATTTCCGGGTTCTTCGGCAAGAACAACCTGTCAAAAATTGCTGTTGAAGTGGAATTCCCTCGGGAAATCTATGCACAAAATAATTTTCCCCTGAAAATAATACTTAAAAACAAGAAAAGGCTGTTACCGGTATTTTTATTGAAAATCCATATTGACGGGCATTCAATACTTTTTCCTTTTGCAGATGTCAAAAGTGAAACAACAAAATATATAAACATTTCTTTTCGTAAGAGAGGTCAATATACAATAAAAGATGTGTATATAAGCTCCGTATTCCCCTTCAATTTTTTTACAAGATTCAGACATCTTAACAACACGTTTGGTTGCATTGTCTTCCCCGAATTAAAAAAATGCGACCTTATCACACTTTACGAAAAGGGGAGAAGGTTAAAAGGTGAAAAGGCCTCCGATAAAATAGGTTTTGAATCGGATATTGTTTCCATACGGGAATATGTATATGGTGATCCGTTAAAATATATTAATTGGAAGGCAACTGCGAAAACGGGTGCATTAAAAACAAAAGAGCTCTCATCACTCTTACATCAACCCATTACCATAGATTTTGACAAGGTAATCATAAAAGACACTGAAGAAAAGATTTCCTGTATCTCCTATTCTATTATTCAACTCCTTAAAAAAAATATGCCTGTAGGGTTAAAAATAAAAGACATGTTGTATGAACCAGGGACTTCACGGAATCATAAGATAAGTATGCTGAAAGGGTTGGCGCTGTTCGAAAAAAAGTGAATAGTGAATGGTGAATAGTGAATAAAAACAGGGGCCAGGGTTCAGGGTTCAGGGTTCAGGGAACCCAGAATTCCGCAATCCGAATTCCGCAATCCGAATTCCGCAATCCGAAATCGGCATTTAGCATTGAAACCATCGTCAAGATTATAACCTATCTTGTTGGAATGTTGGGGTTTATTGCTGTATTCAGGCATATTGATGTGTTTTTTAATATTGCCTTTTTATCTCTTTTCTCCCTTTCCCTGTATTTTGAATACAGCAAGAAATTCTATATTCCGCGGTGGGTATTAAATTCACTCTCACTGCTGGTCATATTCTTTTCTTTTTACCGGTTTAAGCTCAGCGATCTTGTAACGCAAATTATCGAAGCCCTGTTAATCCTGCTTGCAATCAAGTTTATTGAAGACAAGAAATTTAGAGATTATATGCAGATTTATGCAATTGTCCTCTTTCTGCTTGCCGGTCTCGGGTTGCTTTCTCTTGATATAACCTTCATCGTGTATCTCCTTATACTCGTTTTTCTTCTGACAACCTCCATTGTTTTGCTTACCTATTATTCTCAGGACCCCAATCTATATTTCACAAAACAGACTGTAATAAAAATAGTTCTCAAATCCATGTACATCCCTTTAGTGGCAATACCTGTAGCCGTTCTTATGTTCGTCATACTCCCCCGGACACAATACCCCATCTTTCATTTCATTAACAGGGCCGATAAGGCAAAAACTGGTTTTACGGACAATGTGAGACTTGGTGTTGTTTCTGATATTCAGGAGGATTCAAGCGCTATATTAAGAGCCAACATGGAAAAAATAGAGGATAATGCCCTCTATTGGCGAGGTATTGTCCTTGATTATTTTGACGGTACATCGTGGAAGAGTTCAACAAAGGATGTGACTTCAATGTCCTTTCCGTCTTCGTCAAAAGGTAAAAGCGTCAGACAGATTATTTATCTTGAACCATATGAAAACAGGTACCTTTTTGCGCTTGATAAACCGGTTTATATTTTTTACAGAGGTGCAAGGAAGTACGATGATTTTACTTTCATTTCAACTGGTTACATCGACAAAAGGATACGGTACGAGGCTGTTTCAATCATTACTGACACGATCAGCGAAAGTAAAATTGAAGAAAGCAAATACCTCCAGATGCCTGATAATTTATCTCCAGAGATTGCAAAGCTTGTAAAACGTATCACCATACACAAAGATGAAACTAAAAACATGCAATCTATTTATGCATTCCTGAACGATGGCACATATAAATATTCCCTTAAAAACCTTCCAGTCACAAAAAATCCTCTCGAGGATTTTCTCTTTCTTTCTAAATTCGGTAATTGCGAATACTTTGCCTCTGCTTTTACCATAATGCTCCGTCTTGCAGGTATCCCTTCGAGGGTTGTAGGCGGGTATAAGGGCGGTTACTACAATGATCTGGGTGGATACTACTTAGTGCCTCAAAAAAACGCACATGTATGGGTTGAAGTATATATCCGGGAAAAAGGATGGGTTCGTATGGACCCGACTCCTGCAACAATTGATCATTTTGCGTCACTTATGAAGGGGGATATATTCTTCAGACTGAGCGTTTTACTCGATGCTGTCAACTATTACTGGTATGCAATGATAATTAATTATAATTTTGAAAAGCAACTCTCAATTTTTTATTCAATAAAATCAAGTATTAAGAAGCCCAACTTCAAGTTTTCCTTCAACAAAGTTGATATTGCAAAATATCTGGTTATTGTCCTCTCTTTAGCAGGAATTGTGTTCGCTATCCGTGCTGCCGTGAGGTTTGATAACTCCAAAGAAAAGAAAATCCTTTCTTTATTTCAAAAAGTAATAGCGAAGCACGGCTATAAGAAAACAAAAACGCAGGGACTTGAAGAGTTTGTTATGCAAATGCCTGACGAAAAGATTCGACAATCCTCTTATGCATTTGTCAGGGAATTCGAAAGGCTTTATTTTAAAGACAAGCAACTCTCCCCGGATGATATTAAAAAACTAAAATATCTTATAAAATCAATCAGATGAATAAACTACCCCGCAGCAGGTTTGGGGTCACCCATCCCCCTCACCATTCCCCTCATGAAGAAACCCTGATCAATTTCAAGATGAGCAGCTTTGTCTGTCTGAAGAGAAACAAGAGCAGCGCCTGGGGTATCGAGTGAATGGCAACCCCTGATGTCGTCTGATGGCCGAGCGTTTGGTTTTATCTGACCTTTATCCCTTCATCGAGGTACTTGATGATGGGATAGATGAAGAACGTATACCGATTCGGATGCAGAGACAGAACGAGGCGACGAGGAGGAGGCGACAGAGGCGCGGGGTACCCGCTTGCGGGTCGCAGTACGTCGAGGAGATGACGACGAAGTCAACAAAGTTATATAAATGAAGGCGAATTGGTATCTATGATGCGCCGCTTTCCGACCTGAATCTCAGCCGTGAGGCTCATGCCGGAGAGGCCTCGGCCAGAAGATGATGCTACCCATAGTATGCGCTCTATCGTAAAAAGAATTCATTGAAAATTCCTTAAAAATTCTCGTATTGTGAAAATTGACAACACCTACTACTCGCGCATAGGGCCTTTTGTCTTAATCAACAGTTACCACATAAAACGTGCAAAATAATTTTTGGAGTGAGCAAAAAACCCTATGAAAAACGCAATAAATAAGTGTAATATTATTGGCATGTTGGGTGACGGAAAAATCATGAGGGAAAAACAAATGATTTCTGCTCGGTATAATCGGATTGGATTTCCCTACTCGCACCAACTCTTCACCCAAAGCTGGCTGAAAATTCAATCATTGCTGATAGAAAGATAGACAGGGGTGGCTGTTCATAATGCACATACATATACAGCCTTTTTCTTATCATTCAAGAAATCTTCCCAGCCATCTGGAAAAGAAGGCTTTCATGCTCATCCTTGAACTTTTCTTTTATAGCCAGTAGTTCTCCCTCAGAGGCGAAAAATGCATCCACTACATCGGGGTCAAAATGGGTTCCTCGCCCTTCTTTAATGATTCCATAGGACTTTTCGAGAGAAAAAGGCTCCTTGTAAGGTCGTTTCGAAGTGAGGGCATCAAATACATCAGCGATTGCAACGATACGTCCTACAAGGGGGATCTCTTTACCTTTTAGTCCTTTTGGATAACCTGTCCCGTCCCATTTCTCATGGTGGGTGAGGGCAACTATCTCCCCTAACCTTATAAATCCGGCATCAGACCCTTCAAGAATCTTTCCCCCCATAATTGTATGTTGTTTCATGATTACCCACTCATCAGGGTCAAGTTTTGCCGGTTTCAGGAGAATTCTGTCCGGGATCCCTATCTTCCCTATATCGTGCATGGGGGCAGCGTAGAGGATAAATTCCACGGTCTCTTCTGTAAGACCCATTGTACGGGCAACAATAGCCGAGTAATTGCTCATGCGGAGGATATGCGCACCGGTGTCTTCGTCCTTATATTCGGCAGCTCTGGTGAGCCTGTAAATAGTCTCAAGTGATGCTGCTTTAATCTTTTCAAATGTCTCCCTTAGTTCTTGTGTTCTTTTTGCAACCTCAGCCTCTAATTCCTTCTGGTAGTTTCTCATGTGGTCATTGTAGGCTTTTACCTTGAGGAGGGAATTTACCCGAGCCCTCAACTCGGTTTTGTCCACTGGTTTA
>JAPLKD010000141.1 GCA_026388245.1 Pseudomonadota bacterium
GTTATCGACTTTGCAGTGGGTTCTACCATTAACTGGTCCCCGACAGTAAAGGAATTGAACATTTTCTCCCTTCCCTTTTTCTTCCCCAGCTATAAAGCCCTGGATGCAGTAGAGTATGGGGAAGTAGGTAAACAGTTATTCAAAACCATTGAAGAAAAGGGTGTTGTCGGTCTCGGCTGGGCAGAAAACGGCTTCCGTGACCTTACAAACAGCAAAAGGGCTGTAAAAAACCCTGCAGACCTTGAAGGTCTTAAGGTAAGGGTTGTGGGGTCACCCATATTTATTGATACATTTAAGGCCATGGGTGCAAATCCTATGTCCATGAACTGGGGCGAGGCCCTGTCTGCATTCCAGCAGGGAACCGTAGATGGACAGGAAAACCCTGTGGTTTCTGTCGTTATCCCCAATAAACTCTGGCAGGTACACAAATATATGACCGTGTGGAACTACGCAATCGACCCCATCATCCTCGGTGTAAGCAAACAGGTATGGGATACCTTTGACCAGAAGGATAAAGATGCTATAAAAAAGGCGGCAGAAGAAGTGGTGAAATGGCAGAAAAAGGCTGCACGGGAAGGCCTGGACGGAAGTACCGCTGCATTCGATACATTAAAGAAAAACGGGATGGAGGTAACCATCCTTACCCCTGCGCAGATAAAAACATTCAAAGACAAGACAAGGGCTGTCTACGATAAATGGTCTAAAGAGATAGGCGTTGAGCTGGTAAGGGCTGCCGAGAAGGATATCCAGAAGGCGGCAGGAACAAAATAGCTCAGTGATAAAAAAGATATACGAAAATCTGGAAGAAGCAGCGGGTGTTGGCCTGCTCGCAATAATGGCGCTATTTGCCTTTTTAAATGTTATCACCCGCTACCTCATCCAGTACTCCTTTGCCTTCACTGAAGAAATTGAGGTTGCCTGTCTTGTATGGCTCACCATGCTCGGGGCGGCCGCAGGTTTTCGAAGAGGGACACACCTCGGGTTTGATTTGCTCAAAATGCGTTTCCCGAACCTAGGACGGAATTTCCTCTCCCCCCTTGCATCGCTTTTAACAATCGTAACGGTCTGCATTATTGTCTGGTTCAGCATCGTTCAGATGAAGGACGAAATTGCATTGAATATCACCACCGAGGCGTTGAACATACCGCACTGGTGGTATACCCTTTCCATGCCTGTAGGCGGGGTTTTAATCATACTCCGTGTAATTGAGGCAGCCCGGAAAAGATTTAAGAAAGAAAGCGCATAATGGAACCGGTTATTGCATTCTTCGCAGTGTTTCTTGTCCTGCTCTTACTGGGGATCCCCGTGGCTACTTCTCTCGGCTTTACCGCTACCCTCCTCATATGGAAATACAACCTTGGCATAGAGGTGCTCGCCCCTAATTTTTATGCCTCTATAGCCAAATTTCAGCTTCTTGCCCTGCCGTTTTTTATCCTTGCAGGTCTCATCCTGGATCGTTGCGGGATTTCAAAGAGGCTTATTCACTTTGTCAGTTTGCTGGTAGGGCCTATCCCAGGCGGTCTCGCCATTGTCACAATCATAGTCGGAGTCATATTTGCCGGTATCTCCGGCTCCGGCCCCGCGGATACGGCGGCGCTCGGAATGATCCTCTACCCTGCCATGATTGCCATGGGTTATGACAAGGGATACACGGCGGCGCTTATTGCAAGCTCAGGGTCACTCGCTATCGTGATCCCCCCGAGCATCGCCTTCATCATATACGGAGTTATCACAAGCACCTCGGTTCCGGCCCTCTTTGCTGCAGGCGTGATACCCGGTATCATCACCGCACTTCTTCTTATTATCCCTTCCTTTTTCATTGCAAAAAAATATGGGTGGAAGGGGGAAAAATGGGGAACACCAAAAGAGATATGGCAGGCCTTCAAAGAGGCCTTTTGGGGCCTTCTTGCCCCTGTTGTGATTCTGAGCGGTATTTATGGCGGCATTTTTACTGCCACAGAGGCAGCAGTCGTGGCAGTTTTTTACGGACTCTTCATCGGATTTTTCATCTACAAAACACTTACATTTAAAATGCTCTACGGGATATTCAGGGATTCCCTCCTCTCTTCAGCGGTTGTCATGTTCATTGTGGCCTTTGCAGGGCTTTTTTCATGGACCGGCTCTACGCTCGGGGTGATGGACAAAACATCAGCGTACCTCCTCTCCCTTTCATCGAACCCTCTTATCATCCTGGTTCTCATAAATGTCATGCTCTTCATTGCAGGCATGCTCATGGATGCGATCTCCATATATTATGTCTTCCTGCCCATTCTTATACCTATTATGAAGTTTTTTAACTGGGATCCCATCTGGTTCGGCGTTGTCATGACGCTGAACCTCTCCATCGGCCAGATTACACCACCCGTGGCAGTAAACCTTTATGTTATCGCAAATATATCCAACCTTTCCCTTGAAAGGATTTCAAGGTCGGTCATACCTTTCGTTGCCATAATGCTTGTGGCGCTTCTTATCACGATGCTTTTCCCCTCTCTTTCGCTATACCTTCCGGGATTGTTCGGACTTAAGTAGATCTACTGAAATGCCCTTCTCTTCTTTCTCCTTGTCGGATTAGGAACGAGAAGGTCCATGATGTCGTCGATTGTTATGATGCCTTTTATCCTTTTTTCCTCGTCAAGGACAGGGATGGCAACAAAATCGTACTTGGATATAATCTCTGCGATTTCTTTCCGTTCTGTATCAAGATAAACATGTTTTACGTTCTGCAGCATTACATCGCCAAGCCTTACGTCCAGGGGCGTGGTGAGGAGTTTCTTGAGCGTCAGGACACCAAGGAGATGGTCCTCATTATCCACCACATAAATATAATAGATAAACTCTACGTCAGGCACAAGTAGTCTTATGCCCGCCAGCGTTTCTTCGATGGTCATATCAGGTGAAAAATCGAGAAATTCGCTTGTCATTAACCCGCCCGCAGTATCCTCCTCATAACTGAGCAGATCCTTGACTTCTGTGGCATCTTCGGTCTCCATGAGCGACAAAAGCTCTTGTGACTTTTCTTCCGGCATCTCGCCAAGGATGTCTGCGGCCTCATCGGGAGGCATCTCTTCGAGTATGTCGGAGATCATCTCCTTATCCATCTCCTTCAGTATTTTCTCCCTGACCCCTATGGACACCTCGTGGAGCGCTTCACCTGCCAGTTCCTCGTCAATGGATGAGAGGAGCAGGGTACCTTCCTCTGGATCTATTTCTGTGAGGATTTCTGCCAGGTCAGAGGGGTGAAGTTCGCCAAGCTGTCTTCGTGCTACATTTAATGTTAAGTTTCGCAGATGAGCATCTATCGTCTGCAGAAAACCCCAGTCGATAATGTGTTCCTTTATGGGTTTTTTAAAAAACGCCAGGGTCTTCTGGATCATCTGGCCCCCGTCTATCCTTCTCAGGATTCCATTCAATCCTACATCAATACCGATTACACATATGGCGCCATCGCCCTCGCCGAGCTTGAGGTCGTTTACCCTCACAACCTTTGCACCATTTACGTCAAGAATCTGCTTGTCAAGAATGTGTTTCTTGACCAATATATCGCCTTCTGCGCGTCTATATTTGTTGAGGGCTGCTTCCGGCATGTTAATCGTGATAACGAAACGGTTGAAAAGTTGAAGATATTCAACTGGAACTTCAAGGAGCTGCTTTTTGTCTTTTAGGATAATTTTGATCACGCCGGGATATTTCGAACCAGGCACTATAACAAGATCCCACAGGATGCCCAATCTTCTCCCGAACTGGTCAATGACATCTTTTCTCAGTATTTCGCTTAAATATACGTCTGTTATATAGGCCATGAACTAATTGTAACACTACGCGTTGATTAAGACAACCAGTAATAATAATTCCGGCTAAATACTCCTGTTTATCTATTTTTCGCTGATTCATGCCTTATTTCAATGAAAAAGTGTGCCCTTTGCAGTACAATACCGATTAAGCAATAATTCCGGGTATATTCAGAAAAAATGCCGGGGAAGAGGAAAGGGTTTGGTTTTGGAAAAGATAGACGAATGTGGCATGATCGAAAAATATTTACACAGCCAGGGCGCGCTCCTCTATGAGGAAAAAAGATTCGATGAAGCAATAGTGTTTTTTCAGAAAGCCATCGAGCTTGATGACCAGCCATATTCACACTACCATCTGGACCTTATCTATAAAGAACTTACAGAATTCGATAAAGCCCTCCAGGAGATAACGAGGGCTATCAGAATGAACCCTTCCGTACCTGAATATTACTACGAAAGGAGTGTGGTCTGGCAGTTAAAAGGAGACTTAAATAAAGCAGCCCGGGATTACAAAAGGGCTGTCAAAATCGACGACAATTACTGTCGTATTGCATTGATCAGGTCAAGCGCGACCATTGTCAACCTGACATTCCCCGATTTAGCACAACAATCCTGCCCCATACTTTCCTGCCCTGCATATTGCTGCCATTTCACGGGAGAACCCTTACGGCACGGGGTATACATCGGTGCCGGCAAACTCTATGCAATAAGAAAGTTCCTGAGCAAAAAAGGCCTTCAGGAGGACGGTTTCATGAAAAGATTGCCGTACAAGGGGGAAGATCACCTGTCCCGCCTTGTTCCTCCAAATTATATTTTAAAGGAACACGGCAACAGATTCGTCTATTATCCGGGCAGAAGGGCGCATTTTCTCGACAGAGTCGCCCTTAAAGACCTCCCGAAGGGAAGGGATTACCAAACCCTGATGTGGATCAACGAAAAGGCAAGTCCATGCGGCTTTCTCAATGAAAAACGATGTTTAATCCACAGTGTGGGTGACGAGACCGGTCTCGATTCCTGCAAACGGTTTTTTTGTATGACAGGCTTTGTCTTTCTTGTATTGGAACACCTTGGGGTTGTCAACAAGACACAGCTTCAACCGAAAACGATAGGAGAGTTGAACAGGATTGCGGTGGAGTCTCTCCTTATTCTTTCAAAAACAATTTCCGGCAGCGCAAAGCCCGACGAAATGCATGTATCCCAAAAAGAGCGTCTCAAAAGAGATATAAACACACTGTTCTCACCTTCGTAAAAATAAGCCCAGATTTTCCATTAGGATGAGCATCTGTGTCGGGCTATTCCCCGCAAACACGCTCATTGCGCTCCAGCGGCTTCAATCGCTCGCGTTCGGCTTCGGAACTTTTGCTTAACAGCAAAAGACCTAGCTTCCTTGCCTCTCGACGGTTTGCTCAGGAAAACCCGACACTATGCTCTAATGACTTATCTGGGTTAAAATACTCAGGAACATCCCATGAATAGTCTATGATAGCAAAGAGGTATCACGCCGTGTATTGTTCTCAATCGCTTCCAGTATCTTAACTGCGACGAACG
>JAPLKD010000229.1 GCA_026388245.1 Pseudomonadota bacterium
TTTAACCTGCTTTTTCTCCAAATAAAAGGAGGAAGAAAATGATCCAGACAAATGTAATTGGCAATGGACAAAGCAGTAACGGATTAGAAACAGAACAGCCCAACCATAATACACGAACCCCCATCAACCGTATCCTCATGAAGCTTTCTCAACTGGAGCTCCCCGAAAAGGAGCACTTCGAGAACTATCTGCGGTACAAGTGGCGTGCAAACCACAAGAAAAGGACCATCGATAGCTCCTTCACATCCATCACGTTCTTCCTCTACTTTTATGGGAAGTCAGGCAAGACAGAACTGAAGGAAATTGAGCGTTCCGATCTCGAAGCCTTTATTGAGCACGAGCAGGATCGGGGCATGCATATTTCGACGGTCAAGACGAGACTTGCCTGCATCGTTGCCTTTCTCCACTTCCTCATCGAGCAGGATCTCATCCCCGGGACCGTCTTCAAGAAACGGATCAGGCTGAAGCTTCCCGACACGCTCCCCCGCGCCATAAACCCCCAGGATGTGAGGAGGCTTATCTCCATCATCGACCACACCCGGGACCGGGCACTTATCTTTCTCCTCTTGCGGACAGGCATAAGGATTGGTGAGGCATTAGGGCTTACAATGAATGACATCGACTTAAAGGACAGGAAGGTTAATCTGTTCCAGGGAGAGAAGAACGACATGGGGAGGGTAGTCTACCTGAGCAATGACGCGGTCTTTTGTTTAAAGCGCTGGTTTAAATGGAGAGACCAGGAGAAGAGATTTGTCTTCTATGGCAAGGGCGATGCCCCCATATGTTACAGCACGGCCCGGACACGCTTCGTCAAGTATCTCAAGGAGGCGGGGCTCGATAAGAAGGGCTATACCGTCCATGCCTTAAGACACACCTATGCGTCAGAGCTCTTAAACGCCGGCATGCGGCTGGAGGTCCTTCAGCACCTCTTGGGCCATCAGGACATCGAGATGACCCGGCGCTATGCCCGTTTGACGGACAGAACCCGTGAGGAAGAATACTTCAGGGCCATGGCAATCATCGAGAAAGGAGGGATTGATGGAGACTACTGACAGGTACCGGAGATGCTTAAAGAGAAGAAACTTCTCTCCCCATACGGTGAAAGCCTACATGAACATCCTTTCTCAGTTCATCACATGGCTTGCGATACCTCTCAACGAAGTAACACGTAAAGAGATAGGCGGGTATGTGGACCACCTTATGGGAAAACGGCTGTCCCCAAAAACTATCACCTGCCACCTCCAGACGATACGACTCTTCTTCGACTATCTCATCGACGATGATGGGATGGAGATGACGAACCCGGTCAATAAGATATCGATCCGTCTGCCTAAACCGCTGCCCCGCCACTTAAAGGATGACCAGGTAGGTAAGCTCCTCGCCGTCATCAGCGACCCGAGAGATACGGCCATGTTCATGCTCATGCTTCGATGCGGGCTTCGGGTGGAGGAGGTCTCACGCCTCACCGTGGATGCAGTGGAGCTTCCACGTAACCGGCTTTTTGTCGCCAACGGAAAGGGCCGCAAAGACAGGGTTGTCTATCTCAGCAAGGATGCCAGGTTTGCGTTAGAGACCTACCTGAAGGTGCGTTCATCGAAGGCAAGAAGAATGTTCCTTGTACAGAAGGGACCTCTGACAGGAGCACCCATATCGGTCCGGGGCATCCAGAAGAGGATCGAATACTATGCCCGACTGAGCAAGGTCAAGGCATCATGTCATAGCTTACGCCACACTATGGCCACACAGCTCTTAAATGCTGACGCCGATCTCTCCACCATCCAGGATCTTCTGGGGCATAGCCACATCACCACGACCCAGCGATATTGCAGGGTATCAAACCTGAAGGTACAGCGGGACTACTATAACGCAATAGAGGTGGTCATGCAGCGGAGCCAGGCAGGAGGCAGGGATGGATGGTTACTCCAAAAAAGACTGAATGTGGCGGATGATCATATGCTATATTTACAAGAAGTAAAGTACTATGAGAGAGAAGAAAACATACAAAAGGAAAACAGGGTGTAAGTAGCTAATATTAAGAGAAAAAGCAGGTTTTGTTACGTATAGCTTCCTGAACTAAACAACTATCAAATTTGTTAGTTGATCTGTGCTTTCAAGCGGTAATAATTATCTGACTTTAAGGTAGTTTGTCTCGATGTTGTGGATATCTCAGAATTGTTGTACTATTTCGTTTAGACTACTTAATTGAGGAGCGTATTATGAAAATTGATTGCTATTTATCTCAAGGTTGCGGTTCGGAAGAAGCCTTGCGCAAAAACATAACCTGTGCGTTAGATATAGAAAAAGTTGAAGCTGAGGTTAATTTCCACAGGATTGATGATGAAAAGGCCATAGCTCTCGGATTGTCGGGGTCACCTTCAGTATTCGTCGATGGAAAGGAGATACAGCCACAAGGAACGGTAGGTTTTTCTTGAAGGATGTTTAGTGGTGAGTCTGGAAGACTCACCAATGCCCCTACGGTCGAAACAATTCGAGTTGCAATAAGAGAATGCAAACATCTCCGGGAGAAGGGCATCATGGATGGTCGAAATGCAGAGAATGAAGTATTGAACGGCCAGCGGCATCACTGGGAAAAGATATTTACGAAAAACAGCGAAATGTTCGGAACAGAACCGAGCTATCCAGCCCGCAAAGCGGCTGAACTCTTCAAAAAAGAAGATAAAGGGAGAATCCTTGAGCTTGGCGGCGGCCAGGGCCGAGATACGCTGTTTTTTGCCCGAAATGATTTCCAGGTTTACGTTCTGGATTATAGTCAGGAAGGTATTGGCACTATACGAGATAAGGCTGATAGACTCGGTTTTGGCACCGCCGTTCTGGCGTTTCAACATGACGTAAGAGACCGCTTACCCTTCGATGATGATTTCTTTGACGGTTGTTACTCCCATATGCTCTATTGCATGGCACTCACCACATCAGAGCTTGAGTTCCTTTCAAAAGAAATATTGCGTGCATTGAAGCCTGGCGGCCTCAATTTCTACACTGTCCGCAATACGACGGATGCGCATTACCAAACAGGAATTCATCGAGGCGAGGATATGTGGGAAATCGGCGGAGGTTTTATAGTCCATTTTTTCAGCAAGGAAAAAATCGAGCACTTGGCGAAGGGGTATGAGATAGTCAATGTCGAAGAGTTTGAGGAAGGGGATCTTCCCAAGAAACTCTTCATAGTCACATTAAGGAAAGAGTCGGTAACTCGTTAAGGAGAAAAAATGAAAACAATATGTTTGATTGGGGCATTTGACACCAAAGGTGCAGAGTATGCCTTTGTGCGCGAGCAAATACTTGCCGGAGGGCATAAGGTGTTCACGGTCAATACAGGAATAACGGGATCAACAGACCTCTTCCCCGTGGACATAGAGGCCGGTAATGTTGCTGAGGCAGGCGGTGGCAACATTGAGGAACTTCGGGAGAAGAAGGACCGCGGAGAAGCAATGAAGGTCATGTGTGCAGGTGCCCCTGCAATTGTTAAATCGCTGTATGATAAGCGGATGTTTGATGGTATCATCGGTATGGGCGGCACCGGAGGGACCGCCGTGGTTACTTCGGCCATGCGTGCCCTTCCTGTCGGTGTACCAAAGGTCTGCGTCTCGACAACGGCATCTGGCGATGTTGGAGTTTACGTGGGAACAAAGGATATTACAATGATCCCGTCCATCGTTGATGTGGCTGGAATTAATCGCATCTCCCGCATCATTTTCTCCCGTGCGGCTGGTGCGATTTGCGGCATGGTGGAGGCCGATATTTCAGAAAGTTCAGGGGACAGGCCTGTGATTGCCGCATCAATGTTCGGTAACACAACTCCCTGTGTCAATGCCTGTATGGCTGATCTTTCCACCGAGGGATACGAAGTCCTTGTCTTCCATGCAACGGGAACCGGCGGAAAGACGATGGAAAGCCTCGTGAAAGAAGACCTGGTTGACGCGGTTCTGGATATTACAACAACAGAATGGGCAGATACTGTCTGCGGCGGAGTATTCGATGCAGGTCCCGAGCGGCTCGATGCTGCCGGGCAAATGGGAATACCTCACCTCATTGTGCCGGGATGTGTGGATATGGCCAATTTTGGCGGAATGGAAACAGTGCCCGAAAAATATAGGAAAGCGAAACGTACGTTCTACGAATGGACTCCATCGGTTACGCTGATGCGTACCGACAAAGAAGAGAATGAAAAAATGGGGAAAGTATTCGCAGAAAAGGCGAACGCCGCCAGGGGACCGGTTGCATTTCTCATCCCTCTCAGGGGGGTATCCCTTCTTGACAGCGATAATCAGCCCTTCTGTGACCGTGAGGCCGACAAGGCGATGTTTGATGCTATTAAGGCCAACCTCAGGGGAGGCATCGAGGTAGTGGAAATGGACAATAATATTAATGATCCCGAGTTCTCGGCCAAGGCAGTGGAGATGATGCTGGCCTTAATCAGGCAAGCCAAGGTATGACCAGGGAACGTCCGCTGAGGAGGACCCTTTTTGCCTTGTAGCAATCCAGACGAGCATACGGGACAGAGAAAGACAGAAGGTTAGTAGCTTGACAAAGGACAATGAAAAACAGCATAAATGGACGAACAGGGAGGAAAATGCAGCCCATGTCCCTGGGGACTGTACCGCTATAAACTTGCTCAATCCAAGGTAGAATTCCTAATCTTTGTGTCGAAGGGAAACTTTGACTAATCTCCGGCGATGTCCTCCTGAGGCATTTTCCTTCGAAACAACCTTCAAGGGCGATAAAAATACTGTTGGCAGAGGATAATGTTGTTTCTCACTCCCATCTTTACCATGCAGCGGTATATCCCATAATAAATCCCTGTTGTACCATCCTTTTCATTGTGTGATAATTGCCAGAAAGAGATTGCCATGAACTTGAAGGAAAATATTAAAAAGGCAAAAAAACTTCGGCGAGCCAAACAGATTGTCATGGGAACAATTTTCCTTCTACTCCTTGCAGCGGGCTGGTTCATTCCTCTAATCGGGTATTTTATCCCTCTCTGTATGATTGCAGGCATCAGTTTGGCAAGTATAAGGGGCAGACAATGGTGTAACTGGTATTGTCCAAGAGGATCCTTTGCGGATTCATATATGAAAGCTATTTCTCCCGAAAAAACGATCCCCAATAAGCTGAGGTCATTACCGGTACGCATCGGGGTTCTCCTTTTTCTCATGGGTATGTTGACGTTCCAGATTATACGGTTGTGGCCGGATCCTTATGCCATAGGGCATTTTTTTATGATACTCCTGACGATAACCACAGTGGTTGGTATAATTCTTGCCGTAATCTTTCACCAGCGTTCGTGGTGCTACATATGCCCCATTGGGTCTATGTCAAACTGGGTAGGGAAAAATAAGCATCAGCTCACGATTGATAAAGAGGCGTGTGTTGAATGCAAACTCTGCGAGAAAACCTGTCCAATGCGACTCTCCCCATGGGAAATGAAGGAAAAGCTTGAAATGGCATTTAAAGGAGACTGCTTGAAATGCGGGTTATGCATGACAAGCTGTCCAAAGGGAGTGCTCAAATTCCCAGAATGATTTTTAGCGGTTTAGCGCCCGGCTATATTAACCAGGCTCTATTTTTGAACATGGATAACGCTATTTACAATCCTTTCTTCTCAAACCACCCGAACATGAAAATGCCGCCGATAGCAAAGATGACGATAACAACCCAGTGGTTTATCCCCAATATCTGAGGGTAAGATGAAAGGGTCTGCCCTTAGTCGACCATTTTGAAAAAAATTATTGTAGTAAAATCTGTTTGTAGCTTCCTGAAAGCAACACGGTCAGCCTTTTTAATATCATAGCAGCTTTCATACGGCAATTAATGATCTGAAATAAATATTTCTTTTCACAGTTCACAAGAATATTGTGCAATAATGATAACGAAGACATGTGCTGCTATTAACCCTGCACACAACAGCAGCATGAATATTTTGGTGCCCGCTCATGACATCAGTAGTCACTAAGACGGAGGATTTTCATGAAATCATCACTCAGATACAAAAAGTTCTGTTTAGTTATTTTAATGAGCATGCTGATTTTCTCTTCATCAGGATGTTCAAAAAGCGTTGCCAGAAGCCAAAGTCAGCTTGAAGGATACCCCATTGCTTCCGATGTTTTTACTACTCGCCAGAAGACGGTCATGCCTGACCCGAAGCCTTTGAAGACAATTCTTCTTGATGAGGTTTCAAAATACAGTCAATACGGCTACGGCACCTGGAAGGATGGCAAAGGTATCGATGACGGAAAGCGGACCGATATCATGCCGGCTGGCTATACCGGTGCATTAGCCACCAAAAAAGCAAAACTTTTGAATTTCTTTACCATATCCGACATCCATATTACCGACAAAGAATCTCCTTCTCAGCTGATCTACCTCCAACAATTAATTTATCCGTCCGCGGGCAAAGCACCATGGTCATTTGTTACTTCGATATATTCACCGGTTATGCTGTATACAACTCATGTTCTCGACGCAGCCGTCCAGACAATAAACGCCCTGCATAAAAAAACTACGATTGATTTTGGCATCTCTCTGGGCGACACCTGCAACAGCACTCAGTACAACGAACTAAGGTGGTATATCGACGTCCTTGACGGCAAGGTCATCACCCCGAGTTCCGGCGCTCATGCCGGAGCAGACACCATCGATTATCAGAAACCTTACAAAGCGGCAGGGCTTGATAAGGCGATCCCCTGGTATCAGACAATGGGCAACCACGATCATTTCTGGATTGGCTCAATCCCTGTGAACGATTTTCTTCGACAGTCCTACACCAGCGACACTGTCATTGCTACGGGAGATGTCCTTGCCAATCCGAGAAACATAAGCAAACCTTATTACTATATGGGCGTACTTGATGGTTCAACTCCTTACGGTGATATTGCAGGTGCAGGACCTGTAGGAAAGTTCGGCAGCGCTCCTAAGGTTGCAGCCGATCCGGACCGCCGTTCACTTTTGAGAACGGAGTGGATGAAAGAATTTTTTACAACATCTTCAAATCCGGTCGGTCATGGTTTCAACCTGGTTGACGCCAACAAGGGCTTTGCCTGTTATAGCTTCGTGCCGAAGTCGAACATACCAATCAAGATTATCGTGCTCGACGATACCCAAAGGGAAGACGATGGCTCTCCCGACATCCATGGACATGGTTTTCTTGACCAGGCACGTTGGGACTGGCTTAAAAAAGAACTGGCCGATGGTCAGGCTGCCGGTCAGCTCATGATCATCGCTGCGCACATACCGATAGGCGTCGAAGCAACTAAGTCCGAAATGGGTTGGTGGCTCGATCCTCAAAATGCTGTAACCCTGCCGGATCTGATTAATGAACTCCAGAAACATCCGAATTTCATCATGTGGATTGCCGGACATCGTCATTTAAATACCGTTAAAGCATTTCCTGGTTTAACTGCTGAAAATAGTTTCTGGCAGGTTGAAACCTCATCATTAAGGGATTTCCCTCAGCAGTTACGCACTTTTGAAATATATCTCAACAGCGACAATACAATTTCAATCGTTACGACCGATGTTGATCCGGCAGTAAAAGGCGGAACACCTGCTGCGAAATCGCGTTCTTATGCTGTCGCGACGCAGCAGATAATCAATAATAATATCTATACCGTTAATCCGAACGGTGACCCGAGCATAAAGTCAATGCCGATCGGTTCGTACAATGCGGAGCTTGTCAAGCAATTGAGCCCTGAAATGCAGAAAAAGATGCAGAACTACGGAACACCGATACACAGGTAATTATTTTGGAGAAAGGAGAACGTTTATTAAAAGTTTATTCGTGAAGAGCTTGCTTGCCCTGCTGCTGCTCGTGAATGTAGCCTTTGCTGCCGATCCTCTGCCTTCATGGAACGATGGCGCAACCAAAAAGTCTATCATCAGCTTTGTCGAGAAGGTAACGAAACCCGGATCACCTGATTTTGTGCCTATTGCTGAGCGCATCGCTACCTTTGATAACGACGGCACGCTCTGGGCCGAGCAGCCCATGTATTTTCAATTTTTCTTTACCTTAGACCGCGTGAAAGCACTTACCCCCCAGCATCCCGAATGGAAAACCAAAGAACCCTTCGCCTCTTTGCTCAAGGGTGACCTGAAAGGCGCACTCGCCAGCGGCGAACGGGCGGGGCTCGAAATCGTTATGGCCACGCACGCTGGTATGACCACCGAGGACTTTGATAAGATCGTCCATGACTGGATTGCCAGTGCCAGGCACCCTAAGACGGACCGACTATACACTGAGATGGTCTATCAGCCCATGCTTGAACTGCTCGCCTACCTGCGGGTGAATGATTTCAAGATCTTCATCGTCTCCGGTGGAGGTATCGAGTTCATGCGCCCTTGGACGGAGAAGATTTATGGCATCCCACCCGAGCAGGTCATTGGCAGCAGCATCAAAACGAAGTTCGAGTTGCGCGACGGCAAACCCGTGCTGGTACGTTTGCCTGAGGTCAACTTCATTGATGACAACGTGGGCAAACCCGTCGGCATCCAGCAGCACGTCGGCCGCCGGCCCATCGCGGCGTTCGGCAATTCTGACGGTGACCTGCAGATGCTCCAGTGGACGACCACAGGAAGAGGCACCCGTTTGGGTCTTCTCGTGCACCATACCGATGTCGAGCGCGAATGGGCTTACGATCGCAAGTCCTCCGTCGGTCAATTAGACAAGGCGCTCGACGAAGGATGGGCGAAAGGATGGACAATTGTAGACATGAAGAAGGACTGGAAGAAAATCTTTGCGTGGGAGAAGTGATACCAAAACCAATGATTACTGATAACTATAAAATATTTTTACAGTGTCTTGAACCAGCTAATCCTTATTGGTTATGGTATCCTGTACATCAATGGCAACATCAGGGGTCAATATTTTACGAGTAGCTTCCTGAAAGCAAGCATAGAGGAGTTTCCTTCACAGTACAGCATTTGAAGTGGCAATCAATACCCAAGGGGGATGTTATTCATCAACTATTTGTACACAAGAAACATATTTGTATTTTAGTTTTGCATTTTTTGATTTGCTGTGCTACATATTCCATATTAATATTACTCGGAGAATATTGTGTCCGACTTAGTAAGATTTGGGGTATCTTTAGAAAAAAAACTGCTCGAGAAATTTGATAGCTTTATCAGAGAGAGAAACTACACTAACCGCTCTGAGGCTTTCAGGGACATGATCCGCCAGGAGCTGATAAAAAAGGAATGGATAGAAGATGAAGATGTCGCTGGCGCAATAACGCTCATATACGACCACCACAGGAAAGACCTTCTGAATAAAATTACTGATATCCAACATAATTTTCAAAAAGTAATCATTTCTACACAGCATATCCATTTAGATCATGATAATTGTCTTGAGATTGTGGCTGTGAGGGGCAATCCGGCGGAAGTTCAGCGTCTTGCCGATACATTGAAATCCATAAAGGGTGTGAAACACGGGACACTAAACATGTCGAGCACAGGGAAGGGCATCGAATAGTAATATTTTTTTATTCAACAGTAACACGAATATGAGTTTCGTAACATACAGGAGGAATAGGTGGTTAAACTAAATATCTGGATTATGGCAGCAGTTGCCTCGTTGCTTTCTGCCATCGGAATTGTGTATGCGCAGGAAAGCCATCCGGTCAAGTTAAGCGAAATTGTTGTTACTGCCACACGAACGGAAAAAGAGCTGGCCGATGTGCCTGCCTCTACGAGTCTTGTCACGAAAGAAGATATTGAAAAGAGTAATGTCCAAGCCGTAGATCAGTCGCTGGATGCACTTCCAGGCGTTTTTGACAGGCGCGGGAAGGGCCTCATGGACACCCAGTCAGCCGTTACCCTAAGGGGCATGCCGGAGCAGAAGCGAACCCTTATCATGCTCGACGGCATAACCATGAACAAGGCCTACGACGGCACTGTCAATTTTGGAGGTTTTGCCCCTGAAGATGTTGAAAAGATTGAAGTGGTCAGGGGCCCCTTTTCGAGCCTCTATGGCGGGTATGCCATGGGCGGGGTGGTGAACATCATAACGAAGATGCCGGAAAAGAGGGAAGTTACCGTAAAGGGCGGTTACGGCACGGACAACACGTGGGGAACCTACGCCTCCTATGGTGATAAATTCAAAGATAAGTTCAGATTCTTCGTGAGTTACAGTTACAAGTCCACCGATGGGTATGTGACCGATTACAATGTGCAGACTGCAAAACCGCCTGCAGGGATCAGCGGCTGGTCACCGCAAAGGTATTACAGGGGGGCAAGCCAGTATCCCACCGTGTATCTCATCGGTGATAAAGGGAGCAACTGGTGGTACAACAAGGGCCTCACCGTGAAAGCAGGCTATGATTTTACCAAAACATCCAAACTGCTCCTTTCTTATATGAGAAATGAAAGCGAATATATGTATCGGGATCCAAACACCTATGTGATGAATGCCGCCAATGTACCTGTTTATACATACGGCACCGTGAGGGAATCAAGCTTTCTCGGCACGCCGGGCGGAACAACACAAAACATATATAATGCAAGTTACGAAACAGAATTCTCATCTGTCAAGGCAAAGGCCTCTGTGAATCTCAATGAATTGCAAAAAAGCTGGTATGTAACCCCGGGCACGACAGCCGCAACGACCCTTTCCGGAGGACCGGGAACGGTGTCTTCCAGTCCGTCCCGCGCATATTCTACAGATCTGCAATTCACTATACCGGCTTATAAAATTCATACCCTCATTGTTGGAGGTTCGTACCGATATGCCTGGTCGGATACGGAAGAACGGACTGCGCCAAACTGGAAGAATGAAGATTCCACAACAAACCTGACCTATCAATCAAGAGGGAAGGACAGAACGTTTGCCCTTTTTGTCCAGGACGAGATAGCACTTCGTGATAACCTTACCGCCTATCTCGGGCTCAGGCAGGACTGGTGGAAGACCTTCGACGGGTATGCAAACTCCGTCGGTTTTGCGGGATATCCGCAGCATTACGGGCCTGCGGACAGCTCTTCAATAAGCCCCAAAGGGGCACTCGTATACACGCCGTTCAAAGAGACTACCCTCAGGACATCTGTTGGAAAGGCATTCAGGCCGCCGACTCTTTATGAACTTTACAGGACATGGACTTCCATATCCGCGGTTACATATGCCGGTAACCCCAATCTGAAACCCGAAAAATCCCTTTCCTGGGATGTCAGTGCAGAACAAAAATTATGGGAAGGGTTCCAGTTTAAGGGCACTTATTTTGAAACCTACATTGACGATCTTATCTACAGCAGAACCCTTACCCCGACCTTTCAGGATAAGATCAATGCGGGGAAGGCAGATATAAAGGGTTTTGAAATAGAGGGGTCGCAGAAGTTTGATGTCGGCATAATGGTATTCGCTAACTATACCTATAATAACGCAAAGATGAGAGACAACGATATAAAACCGGCAACAGAAGGAAAGCGGTTAACCTATGTCCCCGGTGAGATGTTTAATATCGGTTTTGACGTGGAGCGTGGTCCATTTAAGGCACATTGCGTGGGGAGATACGTGGGCAAGAGATACAGTGACGACACGAACATAGACAGGATAAACGGGGTGTATCTTTCGTACGATCCGTATTTTGTTGCCGATGCAAAGGTCTCGTATGCAGTTACAGCATTTGCCACGGTGTCCCTTGCCGTTGATAACATGTTCGACAAGGACTACTTTTCGTCGTACCAGGCCCCAGGCAGAAAATGGTACGGCGAAATGACTTTGAAATTCTGAGATAAGAAGCGTTATGGAGGTGCTCAAGTGAATATTCATCGTGTAACCTATAATCCACAGACACATTCATGCAGCCTCTATTTTATAGGGTGCAATTTCCGTTGCACCGGGTGTTACTGGAAAAAGATCTATCCAAACGTTAATCTCAAGGAATTAAAATTGTTAAATCTGAAAGAGGTCATGGAGATACTCAGGCCTGCTGCGCCTGAAAAGGTTACTATTATCAGCGGTGATCCTATCGAGAATTACGAGTTTTCTGTGCTTCCGAAAACGCTTTATGATGAATTCCAGTGTGAGGTACGCTTCATGACGAACGGACATGTTTTACCGGGTCTTGAAGGATTGTCCCATGTGTCCCTTTCAATCAAGGCATTCAATGATGATCTCCATAAACAATACACGGGCAGGTCCAACGCGACACTCTTGAAGAATTTTCGATATCTTTACGAAAACGGCATCGGGCTTTCATCATCCAGCGTATTTATCCCGGACGTCATAGATAAGCAAGAAATAAGAAAGATCGGGCAGTTTATCGGAAGCGTGGACAGAGACATCCCTTACAGGATCATCGGTTACATGCCGGTAGACGGGCTTCCGTACCGAAAACCCGACTATGAGGAGATAAAGGATGCGGCAGGCTCAATCAATGGCAATCTGAAAAATGTGGTTTTTTCAGACCCGAAAGAGCAGGACTATACGGGCATCACCGATCTTTTTACCAACAATCTGAAACGATGATCGAGATTAGAGGCCTCACATATTCATACCCGGAAGCCGACAACCCCGCCCTTGAAAACATCAGCCTTGATATCAGGGAAGGCGAACTCGTTTTACTCATCGGCCCAACCGGTTCAGGCAAATCAACATTTCTCTATTGTCTTAACGGACTCATACCCCATATTTTTGCAGGTGATATACGTGGTGAAATCAGGGTAAACGGATTTTCGCCCAAAGAAACATCGGTGGCGGACATGGCGAAGAACGTGGGTACCGTGTTTCAGAATCCGGAAAGCCAGATATTTATGCTAAGGATTGAGGATGATGTCGCCTTCGGTTGTGAAAACCTTATGATGCCCAGAGAGGATGTGATAGCGAGAAGGGACACTGCCATGATGGATATGGGGCTTGTGGATGTGAGACATGAAAGTACACAGACCCTTTCGGGCGGGATGAAACAGAGGCTGGCCATCAGTTCCATATACGCAATGGGTCCGAAGGTCTTTCTCTTTGATGAACCCACCGCTGATCTTGATGTAAAGGGAAGAAGTGAATTCATCGAAATTGTCAGTAAATTAAAACGAAGAGGACATACCATATTGGTTGCAGAACACCGCTATGAAGACCTCCTGCCCTTTGCTAACAAGATAATTGCCTTTGATAAGGGACAGATCTTTCGTGGAGTGAAAGCAGTCAACCCTTTCAATCAAGAAATGAAACAAAAAACCTGCGATATGGATACCACCCTTGAGGTAGAACTGAAAGACGTCACTTTCTCTTATGACAAGAAAGGGGGAAGAAAGGTCCTGGAAGGCATTAATATAGCCGTTAAAAAGGGTGAGTTAGTTGCAGTCTGCGGCGATAACGGTTCCGGAAAAACAACGCTATTGAAAATCATGGCAGGCGTTCTAAGATCCGACAACGGGAGCGTTAGAGTTTCGGGGTGTGACAATCCCCGCATAGAGGATGTTGTGGGTAAGGTTGGTTTCCTCTTTCAAAACCCTGATGAACAACTCTTCAATGATTCTGTTGAAGAAGAACTCATGTTTGGCCCCAGGCAATTAGAGAAGAACATTGATGTGGAACAGTACCTCGGTAAAACAAATCTTGCTGAAGCGAGGAAAAGGCACCCGCAAAGCCTGTCCCGGGGACAAAGGCAACTCCTTGCCGTTTTTTCTGTACTGGCAATGGAACCGCAGGTAGTGCTTCTTGACGAGCCCACAACCGGGCTGGATGATGAAAGCTGGCACAATCTCTTCGGCATTCTCCGTGAATTGTCAAATAGCGGAAAAACAGTGCTCTTTACAACACACCACGAGAAGGCAAAGAAGTATGCAGATAGGCTGATAACCATTGACCGGGGCAGGGTTGCAGGCAGTGAAATATCTCGATAAAATAACGGTCTTCCACCGTCTTGACCCCCGGACAAAAATCCTTCTTAGTATAGGGTACGCATGCATGATTGTCATACTCGATTCACCCTTGAACCTCTTTCTGCTCTTTCTTGCGACTTTTGCCTGCTTCCTCGCTATGGGACCGTCTGTATCGTATATAAAAGCTGCCCTTAAGATCATGGCAATAGCTTTCCTGGCCACGATGATTTCTCAGGGATTCTTCTATTACTTCGAGCCAAGGACACCCTTGCTGGTACTGCTGAATAAAGATTCGGGCCCCATAGGCAGGTTTACCGGAGGGATATCTCTTTACAAAGAAGGTTTGACCTACGGAATGATACAGTCCATGAGGCTTTTTTCTGCGACCCTCATAAGCATGGTTGTTGTTATGAGTACATATCCATCAGATCTCGTGCTGGGCTTAAAGAAACTCGGGATACCCGAAAAGATCGGCTTTATGCTTACGGTAAGTATCCGGTTTCTCCCGGTCCTGACAGAAGAAGCAAAAAGAATAATGATCGCCCAGAGATTGCGGGGATTGAGATTAAAAGGGATGAGGGGGAATTTTAAAGGGTTCCGTTATCTTATCATACCTTTGATAATAGACAGCCTGCGGCAGGCAAGGAGGATCGCCCTTGCTGCAGAGGTACGGGGATATACAGGCAAGAGGACAGAGGTCAGAGAGCTCAAATTTACACGACTCGATTGTGCACTTCTACTGGCAGCAATTGTGATACTTGGGGCAGCGATTAAATACCGGTTTAGCCTATGAATGCCTTTTTAATTTCAATGGTTCTCATATTTATATTTGGTGTAGTGGTTTTTTGCGTAGGCTTAAAGCACAGACTAATCCACGGCCTCAATACGCATGACCTGATAACAATTGCATTGTTTTGCAGCCTTCTCTACGTGGCAGGACTTCCATTCAAATTCGGGTTAAGCAGGGTGCCCTTTATCCATGCCTTTGCCTATTCTATTCCTTTCACTGCGGTCCTCTTGATAGGAATACGGATTGTCCCGAAAATGGGCACAGCCACATTGATCATTTTCGGACACAGCTTACTGTCCCAGCTCATATCACGGGGTATCAATCCTCTCTGGTGGCCCTATGCCTTACTTGCCGGTTTTGTGTTGGAAATGTACTTTGTCATAACAGGGAGTTACCTGGAGAGCAGATTGAATGCTCTTTTTGCCGGCTGTCTGAGAGGGCTTGTCATGTATCTTTACTTCTACCTTGTCTCTGCGCCGTATATTTGGCATATCCATTATGCACCCTGGTATATTTCGATACAGACATTACAGGGAGTTGTAGGCTCAGGCCTAGGTGCGCTTATCGGTTTTGCCCTGAGCAAGCCCATTATCAAGGCCTACCGTCATGGTGGGATATAAGGTTTTGAGGAATTTAACCCAAATAAACATTGATTTTAAGTGGCAATAGCGTACCCGGGTTTATTGTCAAACCTAAACAGTAGTAGGTGCTATACGTAACATATCTTGCTTTCTCTCTTAATATTAGTTACTTACACCATGTTTTCCCTTATCCATTTTTTATTACATTAAGGACTTGCCGGATGAAATGACGGAAACTGTTTCCGTCATCGCTGAAATATCTGGAAAGTAAATAACCACGCCGGAAATTCCATTCTTTGAGATTGCCACGGGCTAAAGCCCTCGCGATGGGTGTAATGGCAGGTAAGGGAGAGGTCGCTCGCAATAACAGGTAAAGTGAAAAGCCCGAAGACCTATCCAAGGAGATTGTATTCACATTGAATGCAATTGCTCAAATCGCAGGAAAGTCTTATCCCACATTGTTTAGTACGCTTTTACTCTTAAAGTTTCCCGATGAGATTCGGACAGCAATTGTCCCTTACGCTGTCGGGATTAAACCTATTAGAAGGAAAAACCGGGAAAAGCTTGCACATGTTCCTTCGAGTGAGGTATCATATTGCCGGGGTAATTTATGAAGATCGAAATCGAAAGAGAAGAAGATGGCCGTTGGATTGCTGAAATCCCGGAGCTTCCCGGAGTCATGGTTTACGGAGATACTCGTAACCAGGCCATTTCAAAGGCAGAAGCATTGGCCTTGCGAGTCCTGGCTGACCGACTGGAACAGGAAGAAGAGATTCCGGAACTTAAAGAGGTATTCGCGGCCTCAGCATGAGCCGATGGCCATCAACAAAAGCTCAACGAGTTCTCGCTGCCTTGCTTCACATTGGTTGGACAATCAAGCGTTAGCACGGCACTTCTCATCGTGTTCTTGTACGTCCCAATTGGCCCGATTACGTTTTTGCATTCCATGATCGTGAAGAAATAGGCCCAAAGATGTTGGCACGA
>JAPLKD010000268.1 GCA_026388245.1 Pseudomonadota bacterium
TGCCGTCCGGTGTTTCTGCCGATAGGATGGCATAGATCGGGTTTTGTTCTTGTATATCCCTGAATATTCTGTTGCAGGCCTTGCCGTCAATTCCTTGAACTTCCGGCAGTTGCGCCAGGGTCTGGAGCATCTGCCTTGTGCCGGCTGCAATCTGCTCTTGTTGTGCTGCCAGACTTTGCACCAGATGCATGATGTCCCGCTTTGTCGAGACGATATCCTGTTCCCGTTGTTTTATACCTGAAAACAAGATTATTCCCAGTGCTGGCAAGACAGCGACAAATATCAGGCACAGCAATTTTTTCCGAATAGACAAGGAAGAGAGCAATTTCATTTCATACCTTCAAATTCAGTAAAAGGTGAAAGGTATCCGACATCCGAAATCCACAATCCACAATCCGAAATCCGAAATCCGACATCATATATCAAACACCGCCCTTAATGCTTTATCTATACGCTCTATTGTCTCCCCGGATAATGTACCCCGTACCTTTACCATTCTGAAACGATGGTCTATGGGGCGTGTCTGGAGGCAGTCTCCAATCGCCTTCATTGTAAGACCATTTTTCGGAGAGGGGAGGATTTCTATGTTTGTCTTTATCCGGGCCTTCTGCTCACTCCACGATGTTATGGGAACCACCTGAATAACAGGCACCCTTTCATTGTAGATATTGTTTGTCACAATGACACATGGACGGATTTTCCCTGTTTCTGAACCTGTGGTTGGATCAAGGTTTACATCAATAACCATACCTCTCGCTAATGGAATCATTCCGGCCACCCGCTGATGGCTGATTCTGTCAACTCTTTGAGTTCGGAATCATTTTTATATATCTCTGCGTAAAGGTCCGCAGATTGTCTGAGGATTTTTCGCTCTACTTCTTCCTTCAGGCATTTTAAGGCTTCCCTTACCATGGAACTCTTGTCCTTGTATCCATATAACTTATGATTTTCAAGAAATTTAACCTGCTCGTCTTTAATGCTTATTTTTGCCTGTTGCATATTTTAGCACCTCCATAAGGTCTTATATTAGTCCCTGTAATAGCCTTTATTATAGGTTCTAATAGAGAAAAAGTCAATTCCCAACTAAGATCGCCGTTTCCCACCTTTCACAGATGATTAGATGTTTGGATGATTGGAAGTTTAGCAAACCCTCTAACCCTCTAACCTTCTGTCTTCATCGCCTTTCACAGATGATTAGATGTTTGGATGATTGGAAGTTTAGCAAACCCTCTAACCCTCTAACCCTCTAACCCTCTGTCTTCATCGCCTTTCACAGATGATTAGATGATTGGATGATTGGAAGTTTAGCTAACCCTCTAACCCTCTGCCTTCTGTCTTCATCGCCGATACGCCGTCTCGCCGATACGCCGTTTCGGTTCTTCCCTCTCCACTCTCCGCTCCTTTCAGGCCTGCGGCTACCCGCTTTGCAATCAAAAATCGCAAATCAAAAATCGGCAATTTATATACATCCGCTATTAAAATTTCGTTAGACATAGGCGTTCCTTTATGGTATAAACAAAAAAATCATGTAATATTGAGAGGTTAATATGCAAAACACTGTTGAAAAAATAAATCCTGAATACATTGTTAACACAAAAGGCAATAAAAAGGCTGTTGTCTTAAGCCTTAAAGAATATGAAAATATCCTCGCATCAATAGAAGACCTTGAGGATGCCAACGACTTGTTGAGGGCTGAACGGGAGGCAACTTCATTTATGCCGTATGATGAATTCCGCGAGACCTGGGTCAAAGGTTGAAATACCGTATAATCATTGAAAGAAGAGCCCGAAAAGAAGCGGACAGCATCCCTGGCAGATATCGCTCTGCGCTTGATAAAACAATCGCATCCCTTGCGGCTGAACCAAGACCTTATAATTGTAAAAAGCTTACGGAGAAAGAGGGTTATCGTATTCGAGTGGGAAATTATCGCATTCTTTATACTATAGACGATGAAATGAAAACAGTTGTAATTTATCGAATTAAAATTAAAGGAAAATCTGTTTATAAATAGAAAAAACCACTCACGCTTCACTGCCTTCAGCCTGCCTTTCCCCTTTCACATTTCACATTTCACTGCCTTTTTCGTCAATTACCTTTTGAATTTCAATCGTTTTCCCGATAGATGTAACAATCTTGCAGTAATGCTGTATATCTTCAAGGGATAATGTTCTTCCTTTCCTGTCTTTCAGCCACTTATCGCACACCTGATAGCCGCCAATCTGATATTCCCAGACCTCTTTTGCAATACCTTCAAAGTGCTGGTAACCCTTCGTTCTCGTAATATTTCACCTTTTCGACCTTAAAATCACCCTTACCCTGACATTTTGAAAGAGGAGGGTCAAGCTCGGGCGCATTAAGAAGATGCAGTTCCACAAGCCTTTGCCCGTACTCAGCCATCCTTCTGAACAGGCCATAATCCTTTGTAAAGGGGATTCTCGGAAAGTCAATCTTCAAAAATTCGGCATACATTGTGCGGTAGGTATTAGAATAGAGGATAGCGTAAATATAGTAGAAAATCTCCTCAGGGGTCGGTGATTTTCCAAAGTCCATTGCAAGCTGCTCCACAATGACAGGATTAAGGTTTGACTTTTTTGCGGTATATTCACCGGATGGTTCAAAGAGCATCGCCATGGCCCCAAGGGAGCGTTTTTTTGGGGTTGTTGGTTTGTCTGTTTCGGGATAGAGGTATAAAGGGAAGAGATAAGACCTTTCCCTTGTTTCTAAGGATATGGTACAGTCATTAATTATTATATTCGAGCAAAAAACATGCCTGAATTCCCGGTTTACCTGGCGATTACTGATTAATCCCAAATTTTCATGTATCATATGACGCATAACTTCTTTTCGTGAACGCTCTATCAGGTCCTCATTATAAAAGACCCATTGAACATCAAAGGGTCTATACAAAATCCGGGTAATTGCGTTTTCCCAATCCTTGTCTTGCCTAACCCTTTCGCGAGCTTTTTTCAGCCTCCAGTTTTGCTTATCTCTCAGATGAAACGTGTCTCGTATAAGTTCATCGGGTATTTTTTCGTCGCAGAACATCCTAATCCGTCGTTTTAGCGCTTCCTTGTCAGGATCTATTACAAAATCGTCCCTTGCCGTTGCGATACCTACGCCATTTACAGGAAATATTTCGGTTATCTTCGGGTATTTCTTGTAACCCTCCAAAAGCTTCTCATCCCTCGAAATAAAAAGATAAAATTCTGATTTTGGCGAGAGCTTATTCCATTTCGTTGTTTTTATATCGTTCTTCAAAAGCCAATTATATTTAACTTCTCTTAACCCCCATATTTCGGAATGGTGTACTTTGCATTCTGTTCTTTCACCTTTTATTTTCACAAAAATCGCAATTGCTACCCCCTGCATAATATCAAAGACATTTTCATCCTTGGAGCCGTCGGGGCATTTCTCCTTTTTCAGGCTGTTCCCGTGCAGGTCAAGGAGGTACATCTCGTTGAAGCTTGCCATCAAAGACTGGCGCATGCCCCTGAAGGTTGGATTATCAAGATAACCGTGATTTGTGATAAATCCCAGCACCCCTTCTCCTGCCTTATCAATCTTCCACTGGGCAAATCTGATAAACTTTACATAATCGTCCTGAAGCCCTTTCGGGTTCTTTTCGCCGAGAGGTTTCCCGTCAATGTGATAATAGGCTCTGATCTCTTCTGAAATCCATTTGCCTGTATTTAAAGAATGATAGGAATATGGCGGATTACCCATTATCACGAGAATCGGCTGTTCCTTTTTCACCTTCCCAGCCAGATGGGATTCTTCAGAAAGGGAAG
>JAPLKD010000284.1 GCA_026388245.1 Pseudomonadota bacterium
TATACCCATATTTTCATTTCTTCAACATCTGCTATGAACCAAAAGGATAGTTCTTTAGGATGGGGTTTCACCCCCTCCTTGCCACCCCCTTCGCATTCCTCCCCGCCTACAAGGCGGGGCATCCTGCGTGGCTTCGTGAAATCGTGCGAAGCATTGTCCGTGTTGACTTTCCGGAGATTTCTACAATCCGCGAAACAGTTTCGCGGACCTTTATAAAATTGGTTCTCCGGTCTTCGGGTCTCCCCTTTACCTGTCATTACGAGCGACCTCCGTGGGTAAGTCGAAGCCCTGAGCGAAGCGTGGGGGTGGCGATCTAAAAAAAGGGATTCCCAGTGTCATTATTGATTTTCCTCAAAAAAAAGTTTTAGAAGTGAAATCGTGCGAAGCGTTGTTCTTGTTGACTTTACGGAGATTTCAGAAATTGCCGACAATGTGTCGGCAATTTCCTTGGATAGGTCTTCGGGTCTCCGGTTATAACTTCAGCCTGTATCATGCCAGTTCAGTTTCAGGGAATTTTTTGCCGCCCGCTGTCGCTCGACAAATGCGGGACAAAAGCAGAAAAAATATTAATTATTTGCCCCGCCGACAAATGGCGGGCCAAAATTCTCAGCCCTTACGTTCGAATATATTTTATCTTTTGATAGGCAAAAACAGCACTTTAAGCCCTGAAATTGGCCATTTTCCATACATAAAGCGACTTATTTCAATGGGTTAACTTGGTCCGACCCCAATTATGTTGCTGGCTTGACAGGAGGAATACAGGATGTTCACACCGAATCTTTCCCACCGATCTTTCCGGTAAGAATAATAACGGTTTCTACAAACCGAAATAGGCTGACTTTACATCGGGGTTTTTCATCAGCTCCCTGGAAGTCCCCTCGACGACTGCGCCCCCGTTTTCAAGTACGTATCCGTAATGAACAATAGGCAGGATGGGACGGGCGTACTGTTCGGCAATGATCGTGGTAATTCCCGTCTGTTTGTTGATACCGTGCATGGCCTTGACGAGCATCTGTTCCATTAAAGGGCTTAATCCAAGCAGGGGTTCATCCAGAAGAAGAAGTTTAGGCTGCGCCATCAAAGCCCTTCCTATGGCGAGCATCTGCTGCTCCCCTCCGCTCAGAAATCCCCCCTCTCTCTTCTTCAACTCTTTCAGAGCCGGAAAGACTGTAAATACGTAGTCAAGAGTCTTTTTTGCCTGGGATCTTGTGGCCAGAATGCCACCTATCTTAAGATTCTCCATTACACTACTTTCGGCAAATATCCTCCGTCTTTCGGGGCAGAGAATAATGCCTTTCCTCGCCCTGTCACTGGGCTTCATATGGATGATGTCCTCCCCGGCAAAGGTGATACTACCAAGTACGGTGATTCTCTCTCCTCCTTTCATTTCCTGCTTCTTTTTTTGATCCAGTATGATGCCCGAGATCGTGCGCATGAGGGTGGACTTACCGGCGCTGTTGGCACCGAAGACACCCGTTATTTTTCCCTCTGTAACAGTCATACTGATATTGTTCACTGCTATGGCATTTTCATAGAAGACCATCAGGTTTTTTACCTCTAACATTCTTCTTCCTCCTCCTCCTCTTCTTCTTCCTCCAGCTCTTCCGTCTCTACCCCCAGATAGGCCTCCCTGACCTTCTGGTTTGACACCACCTCTTCGGGGGTGCCTTCCATCAGTTTTTCTCCAAATGTTAGGACAACTACACGATTGACCAACCGGAAAAGCTCCCTCAGTCTGTGCTCAATCATGAGAATGGTGATACCCTCCATCTGAAGCCTTTCAATGACGGGAACCATAGACATAATCTCCGACGCACTTAAGCCCGAAAATACCTCGTCACAGAGGATGACCTCCGGTTTTAACGCCAAACATCGGGCAAGTTCAAGGCGTTTGAGATAGCCTAACGGAAGGGTGGATGCAATCTTATAAGGTACAAAGGCATCACGCTCAAACCCGATCTCCTCGAGTATGTCGATTGCCACAGCATCCCTGTCTCCCGATTTACCACCCTTTGTCCTCTTAATCCGGGGTGAGTTCAGGGGAACGATCAAATTTTTATAAGCCGGCAGACTATGGTAGGGCCTCACGATTTGAAACGTACGGACAATACCGAGGTCCGCAATTTTGGCGGGATCTAATCCCGTGATCTTTTTGTTTCCAAAATAAACATTGCCTGCATCAGGTTTTACAAAACCTGTGATCAGGTTAACCAGTGTGGTCTTTCCTGAACCGTTTGGCCCGATCACTCCAAGAATCTCACCTCTTTTTATTTCAAAGCTGACATCATTTGTTGCCTTCACACCGCCAAAAGACTTGCTTAGATTCTGAACACGAATAAGAGCCTCTTCGCCCATGCTCACACCTTCCTCCAGTGCTCAAACTGATGGTATTTTCGCTGAAGGTAATTCATCATTCCTTCTGGTTTGTAGACGATAAAACCCATTAAGATGAGGCAGTAAAGAACTACCCTGAGTTGTCCGAAACCGCGTAGTGCCTCCGATAGAGGGGTTAAGAGGAGGGCGCCTAATACAGGACCTACAAGCGTTCCTCCTCCGCCCATAACTGTTGCGGCTATGGGGAGTATTGAAAAGTCCATGGCAAAGAGGGATATGCCCACCCAACCATACTGATGACTCATGTATGCGCCGCCAAAACAGCCCATGAGGGCGGCGATGAAGACCGCCTTGATCTTATAGAGGGTGATACTTATCCCCGAGGCTCTCACGGCCTGATCATTGTCCTTAATGGAGCGGAAAATCAACCCGATGTCTTCATTAACAAGTCTCCTCATTACAAAAAGGGCTATGATCAAAACCGCTATCACGATATATTGATCGAACCAGATATTGGGAAGGGTGGCAAGGGCGCTGATCCCCTCTGTGCCTCCGAATACATTCAGTGCAACTATGATGTTTACCGTTAACATGGGGAACATGAAGCTCACAATCGCAAAATATACCCCCCGCAACCTGAGACAGGGCAGGAGGATCAAGGTGCTTACCATTGCTCCGGCAATGGTGGCAATGGGGATGGTGATAAAGGGCGACCAGCCCAGGTGGTGGTTCAACAGACCCGAGATATATCCGCCACAGCCGATAAAAAAGGCGCCACCCAAGCAGACGAGCCCCACATATTCCGCCAGGAAGTCAAAGCTCAAGGCAAGGAGTGCATAGACTGCCGCCACGCAGACAACCCTTTGCCAGTAAGGATCCATGAGAAGAGGGAGAAAGAGTAGTCCGAAAATGAGAAGGGCCCTCGGCGCCAGCAGATATGACATCTCCCTCCAGGAGGTGAGCGCATATAGCCCTTCAGTGCGGACCTTGATGCCCCGGTCCAATCTCTCCTGTCTTTCTTCTTTCGCTGCTATCGGTGTATTCGTCGTCATCTTTCTATACCCTCTCTTCCAATTCTTTCTGTTTGCCCAAGAGACCTGAGGGCTTGAAGATCAGGATGAGGATGATCGTACCGACGAGCACCACAGACTCCCACACTGCTCCGAAAAAAGATGTGCTCAGAATCATGGCAAAGCCGAGCACAAATGAGGCAAGTATGGCCCCTCCCCAACTCCCCAGCCCCCCTATGATACATACCGCCAGAGCGTAGATCAGCACCCTGTATCCGGCCTCGGCGGTGACGTTGCCCAGGGGAAGAATGACCACAGCGGCGAAACCGGATAAAGCTGCTCCAAGGGCAAGAGAGATCATTGCCACCCGGTCTGAATCTACACCCAGCATCATGGCGGCCTGTTCATCCTGTGCGATTGCCCGGAGGGATAGCCCTATCTTTGAGTAATGGGTGAAGAGCCAGAGCAGGATAACCACGGCCAGCCCTCCTCCTATTATTATAAGCCGCTGGGCATCAATGAGGACCCCGGCAATTCTAAACTTTGCGTCGACAAAGGCGGGCAGGACATAGAAGGGACCGATGAATCCCTTGAATCCACCGATCCCCTGTAAACGCAAGCCTTCCAGAATGATTAATCCAAAGGCAAATGAAGCGATGATCTCCGAGGTAGGCAGACCCCTCAGCCGTATGAGGACCAGACGATAGATAAGGGCTCCCAACAGGGATGCGATACAGAGCGAAATAATGATGGCCAATGGGTAGTAGAGGTTGAGATCATTGACAAAGCTCCAGGTCATAAAACCGACGAGCACATAGAGGGCGCCGTGGGCGAAGTTCGGGAGCCTGCTCACCCCGTAGACCAACGTGAATCCTACCGCGATGAGGGAAAAGGTAACACTATTGACTGTTCCATAGATGAGGATGTCCATCATATTCTTTCACCTTGCCTTGTAATGTTCACGGTACCTGCCTTTTACGCCTTCTTCATCCATGGCGGCATCTTGAGCGTTCCTGTCGCCCCTTCCTTTGGAAATACGGTAACCCTGTTGCCATCCTGCCACTGGATCCAGTTGCCCAGAACGCTTTCCTTCGGGTTATACCCGTAAATAATCTGGTGGTTTTTATCGAACCGTACCGTACCGCGGACAGCGGGCAGATTCGTTTTCTCAAGGGCCGCAATAAGCGCATCCGCCTCAAGCTTGCCGGCACGCTCAATAGCATCTTTGAGTATGTATACCGACTCATAGGCGCTCACGCATCCGGTGCTCCTGGGGGCTACTCCCCACCGTTTCAGAAAGGCATCGTAGTATTTTCTTGTCAATGGGGTGACATTTGAGGGCGTACAGCCCGTTTCCGATAACGTGGCAATCGTGTATGCACCTTTTCCTTTTGTCTGCTTCCAGAAGCCAGGGTCCTCCGCTGCCCCGATAAAACCGATTGGCAGGGCAGGCACTTCCATATCGGCCCATTGTCTCAGCAGGATGGAGCTCTCAGGTGCGTAGGCCCATATAAATAGAATCTGGGCGCCGGACTTCTTGCAGTCATTCAAGGCTACAGAGAAATCGGTGGCCGCGATAGGGTGCTTATCAAACCCTGTTATCTTCCAGCCATCTTTGACTGCAAGATCTTGCACAATCTCCGCTGCTTTACGACACATCAGGCTGTCATCAATGGAGATGAACATCTTGTCAAATCCTTGCTTCTCTTTAATGCTGTGAAGAAGGTCTATTGCTTCCTTGATATACCACTTGACGCTCCCGCTTGCGCGAAACGAGTATTTGTACTTCTCCGGATCTTTTGCCACTTTCTGATCCCAGGTGGGGGTATAGGACCCGATGGAGACGATATCGACGATCTTGTGTCTCGCGTAGAGGTCCATGGCTGCGACGCTGCACTCCGACATGCACGGACCTCCTACGATGACGTCCGCCTTTTTTTGGAGAATCAGCTTCTCGATGGCCAGGAGCACTTCGCTCGTCGGCACCCCTGGTTCCTCATCGCGGGTATCGATGATTTCAAGTTTCAGGGGACGCATCGTACCTGCCACCTTCACCCCTCCGGCAGCGCTAATCTCCTCGGACGCAAGGATGAGGCCCCTCTCTCCATTTTGTCCGTAGGCACTGGCGCGGGGAACGGGACATCCCACCACAATAGGCTTGGCCTGGGCAAAAGCCTTGTCGAAACCGGACATCAAGGCCCCTACTCCCACAGCAGTTATCCCAACGGTCTTTAAAAAATCACGTCTTGATTCATCCATAATTTACCTCCCTTTTATTTTGATAAGTGCATCAAAAACCTCTCTTATACCGTGCCAACATACTTCCTGTTCCTAACACGGTTTCTTACACCTTGATCGCCTTGTCTCCTTTAGCGATCTTTCGCCTCTCTTCGTCTCTGATCTCCCGCCGGAGGAGCTTGCCCACCTTGGATTTGGGTAGCATGTCCCTGAACTCGATGTAGCTCGGAATCTTGTACGCAGCGAGCCTGTCACGGCAGAACCTGGTGAGCTCTGTTCCGCCTACACCTCTCGCATCCTGCTTGAGCACGACAACTGCCTTTATTCGTTCTCCTACCTTCCGGTCAGGGACACCGATGACGCAGGCCCCGATCACTGCAGGGTGGTCCTGGAGTACCGCCTCAATCTCAGAACAGGAAACCCTGAAGCCTTTATGTTTGATGACATCGGCACTTCTATCCATATAATAGATTTGTCCATCCCCGTCCATACGAACAAAATCCTTCATGCGATACCAAATTTTCCCACCAAGCTCTACATAGGCAGTTGCTGTTTCGTCAGGATTATTCCAGTATTGCTTAGGGATGTAGTCGGAGGTCACCAGGAGTTCGCCCGGGGTCTCCGGCGAAACATCCTCCAGGGTATCAGGGTCAACGATCCTCACCTCCCTTGAGGGCAATGGAAAACCGAGACTGCCTTGTACAGGCTCACTTTCCAGAGGACTCACCGTCACGAAACCCACTTCTGTTGAACCGTAAATCTGACGGATCGGGAGACCGAATTTTTGCTTCCACCTGTTATATATCTCGGAAGGAAGGACATCCCCGCCACTCCAGCAGTATTTCAGAGATGACAGGTTGTAGAACTTGAGTCTGTCATTTTCAAGAATCATACGGTAGAGGGTGGGGGCTCCAAGAAAAAGGGTGGCCTTATTTCTCTCTATATCTTCCAGGATCCCATCGACCTGAGGAAAAGGCACAAGTATGGCCGCATTCCCTTTGGTCAAAACCGCCCCAAGGATAATCCCCTGTGCCAGCTGGTGAAAGAGAGGGTTTACCATAACAAATACATCATTCCCCTCCGATATGTGGTTTTTCCACAAGTCACGCACCTCCTCAACGAAGGAGACCATGCCGCTATGAGTGGAAGGGCATCCCTTGGGGAAACCTGTGGTGCCCCCGGTATAGAGAATATAGCAGAGGTCTTCTCTAGGAATTATGTTGACCTGAGGTGGTTGGGGTGGATTGTCATGGATGACCTTTGTGAAGGAGTATATGTTGCTTCTTCGTTTCACCTCGCCGTGGGGAACTTTATCAAACATGGCGCCAATTACTTTCTTGTACCAGGGCAGTAAATCAACAAGATTTGTGACAATGGCCCTCTTCAGGCAGGTTTTGGGGAATACCTCTTCAATGTATCTGAAATTTGTATCCTGGCATAAGACCGTTTCAGCCCCTGAATCATTGATGAGATAACTGATCTCGTGGGGCGTATAGATGGGAGATACTGGTACAGGGATGGCGCCGATTTTCTGTGCGCCGAAATAACCGATGAGGAATTGGGGGCAGTTCGGGATGTAGAGCATGACCTTATCGTTTTTTTTCACACCCAGCTTATGCAGGGCAGTGGCGAAGCGATCGATCAGCTCTTTCAGTTCCTTATAGGAGATCCTTTCACCGATATAGATAATGGCCGGATGATCGGGGTATTTCTCGCAGGCCCGCTCAAATCCGCTGATTAATGGCTCATCATATAATGACGTCATAACCTCCCCTTTTGAACTTTTCTGCATCCATCTGTATTAACGAGATGTATGCTGATTGATATCTTAGCATAACCCCGGATAAAAGCACCATCATTCACGAATGGATATTGCCTGATTAGGGCATTCGTCAGCACAACAGGCACATTCGATACATCCTTCAGGGGTCAGCACTACGATTTCACCCTCGTTCTCAACGAATACATCATAACGGCAAACCTTTACGCATAACCCACAATTGCCGCACAATTCTTTTTCGATGAACGGTCTCATATTTGCTTCGCCATAATCTATTAAGTTTTCTTGCAATATGTAATCTCAAGGTCGCAGCTGAAGCATCGTTGTGCCTCCCGCGCAGCCTGTTCGCCGTCATATGCGCTTTCCACTTCCCTGAAGTTGTTTTTTCTCTCGTCAACGTTGATTGTCAAAGGTTCGGACCTCTTGAGATCGGCAAAACCCTTTTCTCTTCTTTCAGTTATAGCCCGGTCCTGGGGGACCTTCACAAAGGTTTCCACAATCATACCGTCTCCGCCCAGGAACCTGTCAATTTTCGACGCAGCAACTCTTCCCTGCGCGATGGCATCTATAACGGTACCCGGGGCTTTTGTCGCGTCCCCTCCCGCGAATACACCGGGGATGTTTGTCTGCTGTGATGCTTCGTCCACCACGATGAGCCCCCGTCCAGTTTTAAGCGACTGACCGTCTGTGACTGCCTTAATGAAGGATAGATCAACTGCCTGCCCGATGGCGAGAATCACTGTATCGGCAGGCGCCATTGTCTTTTCTGCTTCGTCGTAAGCCGGACTAAATATCCCTTCCGCGTCGAAGACGGATGTACAACGGCGCAGATCTATCCCTGTAACTTTGCCATCTTCTCCGAGTATTCTGACGGGACCCCATGATGTCATGAGGTTCACCCCTTCCCTGACTGCCTGTTCGATCTCCCATCTGTTTGCCGGCATTTCTTCGGTTTTCTCGAGGCAGGCAAGTGTAACTTCATTGGCGCCGAGGCGAAGCGCAGTGAGCGCCACATCGATTGCTACGTTGCCGCCCCCTATTACCGTTACCTGGTCCTTTATCGTGGCAATCCTGCCTTCCTTCACATCGTAGAGGAAATCAACGCCCCACAAAACTCCTTCCAGGTCGGCCCCTTCGAGCTCAATCTTCCGGCTTAGCTGTCCGCCTATGGCGACAAAGATGGCATCGTAACCCTCTGCTTTGAGCCCATTGAGGTCAAAGTCTCTCCCTAATTTCTGTCCGGTTTTGAGTTCAATTCCCACCGCGAGGACATCATCAATCTCCTTCCGCACAATCTCCTCCGGAAGCCGGTATGCAGGTATGGTGCTCCTGAGCATCCCGCCGGCTTCTGGTCTTTCTTCAAAAATAGCGATCCGGTGGCCTTTCTTCCTCAGATAGAATGCCACCGTAAGTCCGGCCGGACCAGCACCGATAACGGCAACCTTCCGGCCCGTATCATTTGCCGTATGGAGGAGTTTTGCTCTGGACGTACCATTTTCACTATCCGCAATGTAGCGCTTCAGCGCACATATGGGCACAGGGCCGTTTACGTCGGCACGTCTGCACTTTTCTTCACAGAAGCGTGTGCATACCCGGCCCAAGATGCCGGGGAATGGCACTTTCTCACGGATAAGCTCATAGGCCTCGTTGATCTTTCCCTCTGCTGCAAGCCTGACGTATTCTGGGATATTAATATGGACAGGACATGCAAGCACACAGGTAGCCGCAGCAGGCATCCGTTCGTCCGGTCCCAGCCTTCTCAAATACCGCACGATGTCGAGGATCTTTATTCCGTTGGGACAGGCATCTTCACACCTGCCGCATGTCGTGCAGAACCATGGTAGCGGTGAATCGGCAACCTCGTCCTCCATGTCAAGTTCCAGATGCCGGATAATGCGTCTGATGTTGAAATCGTTCGTCCCCGTAAGAGGACATGCGGAACTGCATGAGCCGCACTGCTCGCAAACTTTAAACATAGAGGAATCGTACACTTTTTCCGCCAATTCCATCCTCGCAGCATCTGTTGTCTTTCTTGCAAACTCCATCATCTCATCCCAGATTAAGCTTTTTTGCCATATCTCTCATGATGTTGGCGAACTTGGGACCATCCGCCGCGGAACACCATCCGACCCAAAGTTTCTCCGGATCAAACCCTTTCTTAGGCATGTTTTTCTTCACGCGATCCATCCTCTTTTCTGCCTTGTAATTCCCTACAATATAATGACATGTCGGGAATTCGCAACCTCCAACAAAGACCCCTGCTGCCCCGAGTTCAAAGGCACGGAGCACATGTTTCGCCGATACCCGTGCAGAGCACATGACCCTGATAAGGCGCACGTTGGGGGGATACTGCATCCTCCCCACACCGGCCATATCCACTGCACCATGGCAGCACCAGTGACAGATAAAACCGATGATCTTCTGCGATGGATTTTCCTCAAGAGCGGCTTCTACCATGGCAAGGAGCTGTCTGTCAGAGAAGTGGACGATGCTTATCGTATTCTTCGGGCAGTCTGCCGCGCAGAGTCCGCATCCCTTGCAGAGAGCTTTAATCACGACAGGCTCTTTCTCTGCAGCCCATTTGATCGCACCGTAGGGGCAATTATCCACACATATGCCACAGCCGCTGCACTCAGCAAGGTTGATATCTGCGACAATGCCGTCAGCCTCAATATACCCCCGCTTCATTGGTATTGACGCCCTCATGGCGGCCCCTAGTGCCTCTTCGGTGGTGTCCTTCACATTCTTCGGGGACCTGGCGCCTCCACAGAGAAACAGACCATCTGCCGGAAAATCGAGGGGCCCGAGCTTGATGTGGGCCTCCTGGAAAAACCCCTCCGCGTTGGAGGAGACCTTGAGCTGGCCCTTCACCTCGTCCACGCTCTTATCCCCCTCAAAGGCAGTGGTTAACACAAGCAGGTCAGCGGGCATGCGAAATTCTCTGCCCAGGAGTGTGTCATAGACCTTTACCAACAAGTGATTGTTCTCGCTCTGCACTTCAGGGTATCTGTCATCAGGGAAACGGATGAATTTTATCCCTGCGTCCTTTGCCCTCTCTACGATCCTTCGCTCTTCTTTTACCAGGCAGAGGGTCCTGAAAAGGATGTAGATCTTCGCGTGAGCGAACCTCTCTCTTAACGCAAGAGCATTCTTAATGGACACGTGACAGCCGATATTGCAGCATCCCCTGGTCTCATTCATGGAGTTTACACAGTTGATCATGACTATGTGCTCTATATTGTCGAGGGTGTTTTGTTTCAGGAGGTCTTCTAATTGGAGCTGGGTGACCACACGGGGATTTTCGCCGTAACAGAATTGACCGACGGGTTCAACCTCCTGCATGCCCGTAGCCACAATCACCGTGGATGCGTCGAATGTCTCTTCTGTCCCGTTTGACTGCACCGTTACCTTATAATTCCCGATGTATCCGCTCACATCTTTTATGGTTGTGTTTGTATATACCTTGATATTGGGATACTTCGCTAATTGTTCCATTTTTGCCTTTATAATCTCTTGCGAAGGTATCTCCCTGTCATCGCTTGAAATCTCCCCTACCCTGTTCAAAAGACCGCCAAGTTTGGCCTCCCTTTCCACAACGGTTACATTGAAACCCTGGATTGCCAGGTTCTGCGCGGCGGTCATGCCGGCTACGCCTCCACCGATAACGAGGCAGTCTGTTTTCACGGGAAGCTTGATCTCTTCCCCCTCTTCAAGGAACGCTGCCTTGGCAACGCCCATCTTGATGAGGTCTTTTGCCTTTTCTGCAGCCACCTGCGGGTTATTCATATGGACCCAGGAGGATTGCTCCCTGATACTCACGAACTCGAGGAGGTACGGGTTCAAGCCCACAGCCTTCACTGTCCTCTTGAACAAAGGTTCGTGGGTTCTCGGGGTGCAGGCAGCGATTACCACCCTGTTGATGTTATGTTCTTTGATGGAATTCTGGAGTTGGGCTAAGGCATCCACGGAACATGACCATTTACTCTCATCGGCAAATACCACGTTTTTGAGACCCTTGGTGTACTCCACTACCTCCGGTACATTGACAATGCCGCCGATATTCGATCCACAGTTACACACAAATACACCTACCCTGATATCGTCTTCGCTCATCGTACTACCTCTGAGTTTCTCGATACTGCTTTAAGACCTGCAGCAGATGCCTGGATCACGGATTCAGAAATGTCTATGGGGCCTGTTGCGCCCCCGCAGAGGTAAATGCCTTCCACATGGGTTTCAAGGGGATGCAGGAGAGGGTCTTTCTCTTTGAAGAACCCGTATCCATCAAGTTCTATGCCGAGCGCCTTGGCGAGCTTCTTGTTCCTCTCCCCGGGCACAAGACCCATGGAGAGGACGAGTAGCTCAAATTCCTCCAGGTGTATCTCCCCGGTATCCAAGTCTTCGTACTTGACGATCAGATTTTTTGTCTCGGGGTCTTCACACACATCGTAGGGGTGTGCCCGCACGTATCGCACACCGTGTTCCACCGCCTTTTTGTAGAACCCCCAGAAGCCCTTGCCGTATGCCTTCAGGTCATTGTGAAAAACCACGGTATCCACATCGGGTCTGTGCTCCTTGGTGATGATCGTCTGCTTTGCCGCAATCATGCAGCAGACCTTCGAGCAGTAGGGCAATCCACCCTCTTTGAGTCCCCGGCCTGCGCACTGGACCCAGCCTATCTTGTGGGGATGTGTCTTATCGGAGGGACGGATGATGTCTCCCCCTGTGGGGCCGCCTGCATTCATGAGACGCTCGAACTGGACATTGGTGATGACGTTCTCGTAGACGTTGTAGCCGTATAGGCCTGTCTCGGGATCATCGGGTTTAAGACCCGTTGCGACGACAATGCTTTTGACCTCAATGTCCATGGGTTTGTCGGACTGCCAAAGAAGCACCGCATTTTTCCCTTCCTTCTGGCAGGCTTTTACGCATAGGGCAATGGGACACTCCCGGCACTGGCTGCAATCGACCACACATCCACCGATACAGGCTCCTTCTCCACGCATCTTACCTGCGCGGCACCGCGTGTCGATCACGCTGGCGCTGGGAACGGCCTGGGGAAAAGGCATGTAGACGAGTTTACGGGTACCGCCGATCTTGCCATCGAGTTCATCAGGGACGCTTATGGGACACGCCTGTATACAGGTGCCACAGCCGGTACACTTCTCCTCATCAATGAATTTTGCTTTCTTGAGAAGCCGAACAGTAAAGCCACCATTTTTCCTGCTTACACGGCGCACTTCCGTATTGGTGAGGATCTCTATATTCTCATGGTTGTCAACCTCATACATTCTCGGCGCTTCGATACAGATTGAACAGTCGTTGGTGGGGAATGTCTTGTCCAATCTCGCCATGATACCGCCGATGCTGGGTGTATCATCCGTGAGATAGACCTTGGAGCCGTACTCTGCTGCATTGAGCGCAACATGTATTCCTGCCACACCACCACCTATAACGAGAATTGCATCGGGCATAGTCAACTCCATCATTCAAGACTATTCTCTACGACGATACTGTACACCCCTATGGAACATATAACGGGCAAAGGTGGTTTAGGGGATTATGTAGCCGAAATACGCCTACGTCCCTGCGCCCGTATGCGTCTTACTTTTCGAATTCGGTCCACTTATAATCAATCAGCTCCAACAATACCCCGTTTACCTTTTTTGGATGAATAAAGGCAAATTCGCAGTCACGGAACGGTCTTGCTCCCCCTATAAACGGATAATCTTTGCTTTTCAGCTCACTCATGGACTCTCTTGTATTGTCCACGTTGAGGCTGATTATCATAGGCCCCTCGCCATGTTTGTCAATAAACTTGGCCACGTCGCCATCGGGTGTTGTTGATTCCATCAGCTCAAACCCTATTTCACCTACCCAGTATCTTGCCACGCGAATTTTTTCCGGCTCATCCACATAGGCATCATCGGGCTTTGTTTTTCCCAGGATAGGTTCCCAGACCTTCTTTGCCTCCTCCAGGTTCTTTACAGCAATACAGATATGGTCTATCTTTTTAACTTTCATATGGTTCTCCCGTCTAAAAAGTCACTTTATCAACTGGAATACTGATAGCGCGGTCAGGACAGACAAAGCCGCATTCATTGCAGTCTTCACAGAGAAACTCGGTCACCACTATCCTGTCTTCCTGGACCCTGATTGCTTCATCCGGACAGACTTCTACACAAAGGGGCTGTACTACCCCCCCACATTTTGTACATTTTTGCGGATCTACCTGTGCAGCCATATGTATCCTCCTCTATGGTTTGTATAGTCTTCTGAGACATATCCCCTCACCGCGGGGAATAGCCTTCTGGGTTTCAATCTTGAAATTGGTATTCATAAAGGCATTCACCATATCGATGGTTATCTGAAGGACAAGGTCGCATCCTGCTACATCTTCCTTCAGAGGCGCATTGAAATCCTTTGCAAATGCCGGCCATGGGCATCTTTCCCATTTAATAAAGACTTCCATGGGGCTGGTGCCTGGCTCAACCTTGACCACGGCGCCATACCCCTGCCAAGTATTTACGTAAAGTCCTGCAACCTGTTTCAAAAAGGCCTCTTCACCCTTCGAAAAGCTTAGTCTCGGGAGAAATAATTTTCCCATATCCTGGGCCATAGCCTCCCAGCCTTTTAACGCAATTTCTGATGGATTCGCATCGGGAACGAGCCCTATGGCAGCTTTACGCCACTGGTAAAATGTTTTTATTGTGCTATCCTGGGCACCGTGCAATCCTCTCCATAGACGGCTTATTTCCTTTTCTGCATCGACTGGCATGTTTCCCTCCTTAATAGTTTTATATCCTGAGGCCTACTTTGTACCCGTCATGCACTGCACTTGACAGGTTACGAGGTATCACCATATCTCCTATCTCAAATATCTCGACACCGAGTTCTTTTATCGCATTTTTCAGATCCTGATTTGGAGCACGTTCAGTGCACACAACCGTATCCGCCTTCACCGGGATCATATACCCGTCATAGGTCATTACGGTGACACCGTTGTCGGTAATCTCTGCAATATCACAATCGTTGTACACGGTCACACCATTCTGTCTCAGGTACGCATTGTAACGCCACCTGAAGGAAGGGTTGATGTCAATGGCAAAATCCTTGTTTTTTCCGACGATGGTAACCTTCTTTTTCTGTTTCGCGAGAAAGAGGGCAACGCCGACGCCTGGTTTTTTGTTCCCCCAGACAACAACGTTATCTCCTACCGCGGCTTTTCCGGCTAAGACATCCAGGACTCCAACGACATTCGCCCTATCAAAGCCGGGGGCAATCCCTTTTATATATTTCGGTCCCACTGCGAGCACAACTGTGTCGGGCATCTCTTCATCAACGAGATCAGTGGTAACTTCTGTCTCCAGATGGAACTGCACGCCCGCCTTGTCGGATTTTACCTTTGCAAAGTTTATCTGATAGTAGAGTTCCTCATCGCCGTACGGTGCCTTCCGGGCCTCAAGGAGGGTGCCGCCTACTTCCCTTAACTTATCGTATACGTGGACCTCGTGCCCTCTCTCTGCCGCAACCCAGGCACATTCAAGACCGGCTGCCCCTGCCCCTACGATCATCACCTTCTTCATCGTCTCTGCCGGGGTTATGTGGAACTTCGGATCGTGGTCATGGGCACATACAGGATTGATATAGCACGTCATGGGGGCATCGCGGAAGAGTCTTGCCAGACAGACGTTACATGCCACACAGGGTCTGATCTCATCCTCTCGTCCTTCAAGGACCTTCTTCGGCAGATGGGGATCGGCGATCATGGGCCGGCACATCTCCCAGATATCGAGGATGCCGTCCCCGATGGCCTTGTTCGGAATCGCAGGATCAAAGAGTCTGTATGCCATCTGGACAGGAATCTTGATATGTTCTTTGGCCCGTTTCGCCAAGAAGAGCCAACTGCCCTGGGGGATGTCCCTGCTGATGACGGGATAGATGGCTTCCTGCCAGCCTGCTGTAACGCTCATATAATCCGCTCCTGCCTCTTCAGCCATCTGATAGGTAATCATCGACTCTTCCGGGGTGTTGCCACGGACGTCGTCTAATAACTCATCGGAACAGAGCCGTATACCCAGGGGGCGGTCGCCGATCACCTTTTTTACCCCCTGAATCGTCTCCATAACCATCTTCATTCTTCCCCGAATGTCCCCGCCGTACTCATCCGTCCTTCTGTTTGTATAGCTTGAGATAAAATTGGAAATGAGATAGCCGACGATCCCTGATATCTCAATAATCTCAAAACCGGCCTGACATAACCTGTCTGCTGCTTCAATATGTTCATCAATACAGCGTTTTATATCGTCTTTTGACATCACTTCGACGGGCCTGAATATTCTCAACCGCTGAGGTACCGGTGAGGGCCCCTGGCAATACTCAACTTCAACGGCGCCTACACGACCGCAGTGCATCAACTGACTGGCAGATATTGCCCCTTCCTCCTTGATCGCATCAGCAATCCTCTTTAAGCCCGGGATATATTTGTCATCCCAGCACGCAGCCTGGCCAACGTAACCCTGACCGTGCCTTTTCTTATCCATGTAGACCCCTTGCATGCAGGCAATACCGCCTACCACCCCTTTAGCCCTTTCCCGCATGTAGGAAACATCTGCATCTGTGATGAACCCATCTTTATCATTCAGATTGTCCTCTGTGGCCGCATACTTGATGCGATTGGGGATTGTCAGCTTCCCAATCTGAATAGGCTTGAAGAGATGAGGGTATTTTTTGTAGCCCGGATAATCTGTGTAATCCCACTTAAATAACTCACCCATTGCTGCCTCCTTAGCTTTATAATATGTTACACTATGTGTAATAGAATTGCACATAGTGTAATGCTATCGTGTATTGTAAAAGATCAAAAAGTATTATGTCAAGCGAAAAATGAGCAAAAATAAAAAAAGTTAAAATTGCAGAAATTTGAACTTCTTTTGTTGCCGATATTCCCATCCGGGAAAACCGTGCGCGCTGATATTAGGAGTTTGTGCTCCACTCTTGAAAAGTAGAGAGTCTCTATGGCAATCTCAGATAAAAGAAGTCGAGAGGCGACAATAACTGTATTCCGACGATACACGACAAAGTGTGATAGAAATCGATGATCTTGACACACAAGGAAATCTGTTATATATACGAATATGAAACAGCGTTTTAAGAAGTGAAATGGGCTGCCCTGTTCAACAGCCCATAAAGTATACTGAGTGGAGCATTATGAATAAAGATCCTGATTTAAAGAATGGTATGGAAAATGTGTTTGGGGGTGTTATACCCGGTGAACAGCAGGACGAGAAATACATGATAAAGGTCCTGGAAAAAGCGGCAAAAATCCTGGAAGTCTTCAATCGTCAAGAGAACGTGTTTACCCTTGTTGAGATCGCGAGACGAGTAAATCTTTCAAAACCGGTTGTTTTTAGAATTTTGAAGACCTTGGCGAAGCTCGGCTTTGTCCGCTTCTACAAGGCTAATGGCACGTATCGGTTAGGTCTGCGGTTTCTCGAACTGGGAGAAATCGTGTATGACTCCACTACCGTGAGGAAGGCAGCCACTCCATTGCTTGAAGAGCTGGCGCGGAAGTTAAAAACCACGGTACTCGTAGGCGTAATAGTGCGGGATCGGTTTGTGTATATATTTAAGCGCGAATATGAGAGCCTGCTGAGGATACCAGCGTACCTTGGTTTCGAGCACCGGCCAACTGATACTTTTCTCGGAATGACATTGCTCGCTTTTTTTGAGAAAAGCGAGCGAGCGAGGTTACTGAAGTTGCATCCTCCCAAGCAATTCACCCAAAAGACGATAGTAGAAACGAAGGATGTGGTGATACGGCTTGACGAAGCAAGAGACAATGGTTATTATGTCGAAGCCGGCGAATTCATTGAGGGCGTAGTGGGAATCGGCGTACCGATGATTGGTCGCGAGGGAACAATGGTTGCAGCCCTCGGCGTATGTCTGCATGAAATCAAGGCAAAAGCAGACAAGATCCAACAAGTCATCCAGGAAATGAAAGAGACATCAAAGGCTATTTCACGCGAGCTTGGCTTTAGAGATCTAAATGAAAAATAATATAAAGAGGAACGGGAGAGAAATCTTGACAGTTTGGGGTCGAACCAAACTAACCCATTGAAATAAAGCATTTTATGTATGGAAATGGCCAATTTCAGGGCTTAAAGTGCTGTTTTTTTGGGACAATTTGAAAAAGCATTGGTGTCTTGTTTTTTGCACCCATGATGCTGTTTATAATCAACATTTCTTTTCGTAATCCACGATCACAGTCAAAATGCCATATGCTTGACTTGTATTTGAAAGAAAGTATACAAAATTATGAGTTGATTTATTTAGTACAGGAAGGAGCACTCACCGAAAACACCAGTCGAGTATATGTCCTTCCCCGGGTGGTTGCGCGAAAAGAAATGCGCTCTATGGGCAACAACGCAACGAAAACAACGTCTCTCTGTACATAAACGGGCGTACTATCTATTAATATATGAAATGCGTTTCAAAGTGTGTGTCCCGTCATTCGGAAAGGCAGGACAAGCACCAAGCTCTTTTTGTTTCGCTCCATTGCCACCTCGCCTCATTTCTGAATTCCCATCCTGAGTGCTCCTTTTTTCCATTTTATCAGCGATGACCTACTATACACGAACTATCGGCATAGCGGTGGACGGGCTTAAATTATGATGACTCGCTGACTTATCATTAATTGCCCGGCAGTCGATATGAAAAGAGTATCCACGAGCCTGCAGGATTGCTGTTGAGCGCCATACCCCACAGGCGTCCATTCAACAGGATAACGTTATCCTCGCATGTCAAACCGGTTTCAAAATTATGAAGTGCAGCAAAAGTACCGGATGTAGTTATCGAAAATAGTGTGGAGCCGCACCCTTTTAACCCCGATGTCATTCCATAAAACTTGGCAGTATTGCTGTCGTACATCAGGGATCCTTCGGGACAACTCCCGTCACTTGATCCTGTAAATGAATATATTATACTGAAGCTTGTGCCATCCAAGTTCATCGACCAGATAGTGCCATCGTTATGAGTTCCGCCAAATGTTGTTGTTCCGTACAATATATTGTTGACCACAACGACATTGCAATGTATCGGCAGAGCACCATCATCTGAAAGGCCGGTGAAAGAATGCAATACTGTAAATGTATCGTTTGCAGTGTTGTAAGAAAATATAGTTCCCTTGTTATGGGCGCCACCTTCGAGATTCATCCCATAGAGTGTGGTGCCATTAAAAGTGACAGAACCGTGTGTGTGCGAACCATCCGTAGCAGAAGAAAAGGAATGGAGTATGTTGAAAATGTTCCCGTCAGTGCTAATTTTAAAGAGAGTTCCATCATTAGATGTCCCACCGAGCTCAGTGAGCCCATATAAAAAACCATCAAGAGGATTGAGTCTCGGACAACTATGTGGAGTGCTGCCGTCAGTGGCACTACTCTGAAAACTATGCAAAATCCTGTAATCACTACCGCTTGTGGTGTGGCTGAAAATAGCACCAAGATCGCTTCCACCATCTCCCATTGTCATCCCATAAAGCTCATTCCCCATAACCATCATAGAATCATGGCGTGGACCCGTACTATCTCCAGCGCTGCCAAAATCATGAATAACATTATAGTTGGAGCCATCAGGCAGCATACTGAAGGAAACACCACCATTATATATCCCGCCGCCATGAGCCCTTCCAAAGATTATGCCGCCATCAGTTGTCAACGAGCCTTGCGGTGTTGTCCCTTGAAGTGGATTGGTAACGATCATGACTGTGGAAAAAGGTGGTCCCTCCGTCACTTGCACATCCGATCCGCACGACACTATAAAAAGCGCAAGTATAAAAATCGCGATTGTCTGGAATATATCCATGGAAATTGATGAAGGGGTTTTAGATTTCACGTTCCACTCTTTTATGTTTAAAGATTACCTTTTTGTATAATTATATTTCTCTCTTTAGTAAAAAAGCCTGTATAAAAGTCCTTTTTCTCCATAAGCTTACACCCTCCGCATACCCTTTTACAATGCATAATCGCATCTTCTCATCCCTATCAGCACCACTCATGCCCAGGGATAATGGTTTTTTGGCTTTCTCGGGGGCATTTTCACATAATAGTGTCGTTGTTGTCTTTAGGGACAAGAGAGTCATACTATAAAGTAGGAAACTGTCTGGCGTTCCTTTTGGAAAAGTAAAAGAGGTCTTGCAATGACACATTTATTGAAGTTGATCACTGTCCTTCTTTTTTTTTCATTAGCATGCCATTTCAATATTACAGAATTACTCAATGCCGTTTGAAATGGTGCATGTTTCAAAAATGTTTCAGGCTAACAATTACAGGAAGCTATACGTAACATATCCTGCTTTCTCTCTTAATATTAGTTACTTACACCCTGTTTTCCTTTTGTATGTTTTCTTCTCTCTCATAGTACTTTACTTCTTGTAAATATAGCATATGATCATCCGCCACATTCAGTCTTTTTTGGAGTAACCATCCATCCCTGCCTCCTGCCTGGCTCCGCT
>JAPLKD010000064.1 GCA_026388245.1 Pseudomonadota bacterium
ATCTCAATGCTTGACTCTACTGATCGTAAGTTGGCAATCTGCTTCGTCATGGGTATGGGCTTTGTAACACCTGCGACCGGCTTGACCTTCTTGTATGCTGTGAGAAGATTATTCAGGACTGGGTTGGTCACTGGCGTCTTCATTATGTTGGCAAATATCTGCATAAGGTCGGGGCAATCGAGGTTCGCAGCGAAGAGATATCCTTGGGAAACTTGGAGCGTTCCCGCCGAAATTGCTTCCTGAATCTCAGGAGACAGCTTTAATAGTGAAATGCCGTTATACAGCGTAGTTATTGACTTTCCAGTGATCTCAATTATTGTACCAACGGTTGGTACAAATTGATCCGATAGGTCATCAGGCCTCCGCTTGTAGAGTATCAACTCGTTCATTAATCCATTCACATCATACCCCTTATCCGGGAGTTTCGCCTGAATGAATGCCAATATCCCCTTGGCCTGATCCATGGGATTCAAGTCTTCTCTCTGGAGGTTCTCGGTGAGTTGAAGGGCTATGGTTTCACCTGATTCCTTACATGTTTCTATGATACGCACCGGTACAAATTCAAGTTTGAGTTGCCGGGCTGCTTCCAGACGCCTTTCCCCGCAGATGAGCGTATACGAGTCACCGTCTCCTTTTGTTACAAGGAGAGGTTCTAAGATGCCTTTCTCTTTGATAGATTGTACAAGCGATTTGAATGAGTCTGATTCAATACTGATATTCGATCTGACCTGTTCCAGCACCACGATATTCCCAATAGGAACATAGAGAAATTCAGGATTTACACTTGTCTTTTTTGTCGCCATATTACCCCCTGTGTTTTTGTTGAAATTCTAACCCTGCAACATGGAAAATAGAAATGGTAGTGCAATAAAACTGCATCTTCATGTAGAAAGTCGGCTCAGTATAAACCGGTTAAGCGAAACCCCTTCCTCGGCACAACGGATAGCCAACTCCCGGTGTTTTTCAGGGGGAATTCTCAAGGTGAGATGTCCCTTGAATCTCTTGAGCCCTAACGGCTCTGGCACTGCTTCATCTTCTTCCTGCATCCACTTGATGGACTCTGCAACGACATACTCAATTTCCTTTAGCGCTTCTTCAATCGTATCCCCGTGGGCTGCCAGGGAAGGAAACTCCAGGCATCTGGCCATATGACAATGGTCATCCTCCGACCACTCAATCCGGTATGTATATTTCTCAATGTTAGTCTTCATTTTTTGTCGCTCTATGCTATTGATTGCTCTACGCTATTCACCGCCATTCACAGCCCTTCTAACCATCTGTTTTTCCTGCCTTTCCCCTACTCAACTCACTCAACTTACTCAACTGCCTGCCCCTTTCACTGTCTTTCTCTCCTGCCTTTACCGTGAACTGTGAACCGTCTTTAAGGTTCTCCTATCATATCTCTCACAGCATTATTCAGGCTTTTATCCTGAAAGCTGCTCTTCGTCAGATAATAATTGGCGCCCGCCTCAAGACCCCTTATTCTGTCTTCTTCTCTGTCCTTGTAAGAAACAATGATTACGGGCAGGTCTTTAAGATTGGGATCACCCTTTATCTTTTTTATGAGCTCTATACCATTCATTCGGGGCATATCAACATCGGAGATAACAAGATCGAATTTTTTAAGCTGGAGGGTATTCCAGCCATCCATTCCATCTACAGCTACAGTAACCTCATAGCCACTGTTCTCCAGAAGCCTGCGCTCTACTTCACGCACTGTCAATGAATCATCAACAACAAGAATACGCCTTCTGGAAGTCTCCGTAATTTCCTTTCTGTCACCAACCTTGTGAAGCCTGCCATATGAAAGAAGATTATCAATGGAACGGACAAGATCATCAACATCCAGAATGAGAACAGGGGAACCATCCTCCAGAATTGCCCCTGCGCTGACATTGGGTATTCTCCCGAGACGTGTATCAAGGGGTACAACTACCAGTTCACGCTCACCTACAAAATTGTCCACGACAAGTCCATAACGGTTCAAACGGTCGCTGACAACTACAATATATAATCCTGAACCCTTATCAGCAGAAACAGGAATTTGAAGCACCTGGTGCGCATCAACTATACCGATATGCTCATTTTCGAATGTGTAAAATTGTTTGTCTTCTAATATCTTTAATCTGTCAGGGCTGGATTTCAGGATATGATCAATACGGCTTAGAGGTATTGCATATGGCTCTCCGCCGATATCTACAAGAAGGGTCCTGAGAACAGACAGGGTCAGCGGAAGTTGTAAATAAAAAGACGCACCCTTCCCCGGTTTTGTATCTACCCGAACAGAACCGCCTACCTCCTGAGCCATAGACATAACCACATCAAGGCCTACTCCGCGGCCGGATACTTCTGTAACCTGTGCGGCTGTGGAAAAGCCCGGCAGAAAAAGAAAATCTAAAAGCTCTCCCTCAGCAAGATTAGCTGCCATTTCTTTCGATATATGGCCTCTCTCTACGACCTTCTGCCGGAGTTTTTCTATATCTATCCCCTTTCCGTCATCTGTAATCCTGACATGTAACATCCCGGAGCTGTGCCGTGCTTCCAGAATTAAAGTGCCTTCAACAGGTTTTTGTGCAGCAAGCCGCTCTTCAGGTGTTTCCAACCCATGGTCTATGGCATTACGCAAAAGATGGGTCAGCGGCGCTTCAAGTTTTTCAAGTATGTCCCTGTCTATTTTGGTTGTTTCTCCAAAAACCTTGAAATTGACCTTTTTGCCCATGTTTTTTGCAAGATCACGCACCATACGGGGAAATCCGGGTAAACCATCAGAAAAAGGCCTCATCCTGATTGCCACAACCTCACCATACAACTGGTCGGCAAGGTGCTCAAGATTGCGCGAAAAAAGCTCAAAATCTATTATTTGCGTAATGAGAAGGTCACGAATTTGATCTAATTGTTTCAGTGATTCACCGAATTTTTCTCTGACCTCCTTGGGGATAGATGTGTTTTCCGTAAATTGAAATATATTTTCCAGGGCGCTGCCCAGTTCCAGGTGCCAGTCTTTCATTTTTAAGAGGGATACAGAGAACGGTTTTGTCGACCTTGCCTGTACAAGACATTCACCGGCAAACCCCATGAGGCGGTTCAAACTTTCAGAAACAACACGGACGAAGCTGTCTTCTTCTTTCTCCAAAGGTTTGGCCTTCAGCGCCTCATCCTTCTTATCCGGCGTTTTAGGGGCTTGTGAAGAAATCTGTGGCGCTGCTATATCCTGGATAAGAATCCCTCTGATACTCTGGCTTAACGAATTGATTGCTTCAGATTCTTTTTCCAGCCAGTCAGGGATTTCAGGGATATCGACTGTGGTAAGGTGAAGAAAGATATCGTTGCCCTGTAAAAGTATATCAATATGATCGGATGTGAGATTCATTTTATCGTGCTGGGCTGCAGAGAGAATATCCTCCATGGCATGGGCAAGGGTAACAACAAGGTCTAACCCTACAATGCGGGCTGCACCTTTAATCGAGTGAGCAGCCCGCATGAGCGGCTCAACTTTTTCGGAGGTCTGGTTCTGTTCAATCTCTACAAGGCCTGTTTCCAGGAGTTTTGTATAATTTTCCAGTTCTATGCGAAAAAGGTCGAGCATGGAAAGGTCAGCAATATCAGTATTATCCTGGTCTTTCAACTCCCCAGACTCCTTTTTAAAGCATGTATAAGTTTATCTTCGCCTAACAAACCTACCTTCTTTTCATTAAGATTAAAAACGCCTTCAATAAGGGTTGTCGGAGATTTGGATAATGTTATCGGGGGTTCTTTTAAATCGCATAACGCTATGCGGTAAATACCGAGGATTTCGTCCACCGGAAAGACATACCGTTCGCCCATTTTATTGATTACCACCATACGCTTATAAATCATCAGATCAGTTTTTTCCTTGTCTTCTTCCGGGGCAAATTCGAGGAAATCCGCCATTGAAACACAGAGAAGCAGCTCTCCGTTTATATTTACAACCCCTTTGAAGGCATTGTTTGTGCGTAAGGGTACACGGTGAACAGAACGGATATTTGTAGTTTCCTGTAAATACAATGCCTTATAGGCTAACCATTCATTCTTTATCCTGAACACAATCACTGATATAGAATCCAGCGCCTCGCTCTCTTTAATGCCGGTAAGATTTTCTGTCCATTCTTTCAGAAATTCATCGGAAATCTCCCGGTCAAAGAGACTCCTGCCCGCTCTATTATATTCATTACAATTCCTGCAATGAACTATCTCCGCAAGCTTAGGACAGGAAAAATCCCCGAAGATTCCGATCTGTTTCCAGCATCTAAATAGTTCAACATTGCTTCCCCGGCTTCTCTGATTCATAATAATCCTTTCAGTTCACGGTTCACGGTAATGTTGTTTCTCTGGTTTATATTGTTTCTTTAGTTTCTTTTGTTCAATAACAAGAAAAACAAGAGAAACTAAAGAAACTAAAGAAACATACGTCTTATAAGCTAAAAGCTAACAGCTAATCCTAATCCTTAATCCCTAATCCCGAATGCCTCTTTATTCTTTCTTCGATGATCAAAGCCCTTGCCTGGTCATCCTTTTTTTCATATAAAAGCCTCATATGCAATAACGCCTCGTAATAACCCGGATCTAAGTACAGGGCCTTCTGGAAAAAATCTTCCGCCCTGGAAAAGGAGTCTAATGCCAGATTAATAAGACCCATCAGATAATAAGCCTCCTTATTATCGCTGTGCTCTTTCAGAAATTGCCCGCACAACTTTAAGGCTTCCCTGAGGTTACCTCTGTCTGCAAGGGCACGCACCCGGGTCAAAACAGATTCAGGGGCTGCCTCCTCGCGATGACGGTGAGCGGGGCTGCCATGTCCTGTTTTGGCAGGGCTCGCAGTGACAGTAGGTGCAGTAACATTCGCAGTGACAGTAGACAAGGACGGGATAGATATGCCGGATTCGATTTTCTCAGCATTATCGGCTTTCCTGCATGCAAATGACCTTGAATACTTGACAGCGTTGTATCCGTACTGTAAAAAAGACATCATTTCAGCATGTCCGGTAAAAACAACACCTTCCGGAACAAGCAGACGGTCAAGGTTGGCAAATACCTTCTTCCTTGCATCGTCGGTAAGATATATGAGGAGATTCTTACAAAAAACACACTGATACGGTTCATGGTTCCGGAGGGCATGAGGTTGTACGAAATTATCCCGATAAAAATGCACCAATCCTGTTATAACCGGGTCTAATTGAAACCCTTCTTCCACAGATGTAAAATAACGGTCCCGATAATCCTTATTTTCCCCCCGGAAAGATCCTTTTCCGTAAACGGCCCGCCTGGCAATCCCGATTGCCTTCCGACTGATATCTATTGCATCGATGTGAAAACGTTCCGGCGATAATCCTGCTTCCAGCAAAGCCATTGCTATCGAATAAGGCTCTTCTCCTGTAGAACATGGCACAGAAAGAATCCTGAGCGTTTTTACCGGGTATGAAAAGTGTCTTGTTTTTTCTATATGCTTTTTTAAGAAGTTGAAGGATTCCCTGTCGCGGAAAAACCACGTCTCAGGGACAACTACCTGCTCAACTAATTTTTCGAGCTCTTCAGGGTCAGATTCAAGCATCTTCAGGTAATGATGCATATCATGCACAATGGGTGTGCGCATTCGCGAATTTACTGCATCTGCAATATTCTTCCTTCCTATGGATTCAGGGTCAAACCCGAATGTTTCCGACAGGAATTTTTCAATGTCACGGTAAGAAGTCATTGTTTTCCTTAAGTGCAACGAATTCATATTCCTGTTGATAATCCCGTATGTTTTCCGGAGGCAGCTTTTCTATCCTTACCCTCTGAATCATGCCGCTCTCATCGAAGACAACATCGCCAAGGTATTGAGCCTCATCAACCTCTATTCCGGGAGGTTGAAAGTCCTCCTCCCTGCATGAAATTGTCTCTGTAGCCCTCTCAGCTAAAAGACCGAGGATATGGTGGACTTTGTCCTCACTCACATAGTCAACCAAAATAATACGAGTGCTGAAAAGGGGCCTGGAAGGCTTCCCGGCAATCAGGATTGAGAGGTCAATAACAGGTACTATAGTTCCCCTGTAATTGAATAGTCCCGAGACATATGCGGGGGCATGAGGGATTTTTTTGAAAATAACCATGGGTGTAATTTCGATAATACGGGAGACTTCCAAACAATACCGCTCATCTCCTATCTCAAAAACAAGAAAAAGCATATATACCTACGAACTTATAGAGAAACGTGCTACTTCATTCTGCAAATCTCTTACTGCCTCGTTGAGCTGCTCCGTAACCCCCTTAAATTCAACCAGGGAATCCCTGGTCTGTTTGGCAGATTCGTTGAGTTGCCCCATGGCTTCGCTGATCTGGGCAGCACTTTGGGATTGCACCTGCATCCCCTGATTTGCAGACTCAAATTGCGGCGCCAGCTCCTGGGTATGTTCAATGGCCATCAATAAATCCACACTGATTTCTGCAATCTTTTCCGTACTTGTCATTGTCTGGTCTGTGTATGTCTCAACAGCCGACATGCCTTCTTTCATTGCTCCCTGCGTTTCGATGATCAAAACCTCTATATCTATGGCAGCCACAGCAGTCTGGTCTGCAAGGCGGCGTATTTCCCTGGCAACCACCGAAAAACCGGTGCCGTATTCACCGGCCTTCTCTGCTTCAATTGCAGCATTAAGAGATAGGAGATTAATCTGATTTGCCACCTTTGTAATGGTTGTAATGACCTGGGTAATGTTACCCATCTTTTCATCAACTGTTCTTAGCTTTCCGAAGCTTTCCGTTGTATTTTCCAGTAATATCTTCATAGTAGCATTAATATCGGAAAGGCTGGTCATACTGGCGCTTGCCAGATCAGCGGCCCTGGAAGACATTTCTGCCACTCTGTTCATGGTTTTCGCAAACTCCTGTGCAGTAGCAGAAATCTCTTTACTTGTTGCACTCACTTCATTGATAGACGATGCCTGCTCAGCCACTGTTGCCTCAAGCTGTCGCGCTGCCGCTGCAATCTGGGTTGAAGAGGAAGTAACCTGAATGCCTGATTTACGTACCTGAGTAAGCAAGGCATCAAGACCCGACGTCATGGTTGATATTGCCTGAAAGAGCTGAACAATTTCGTTTTTATTCTGCCCTGTATGGTGTTCCGCTTTATTGCTCAGATTAAACCCGCTTTTGCCCATTGTTTCCAGGCTTTCCACGGCTTGCTGGAGATTACCTGCGGCAATCTCTCCGGCAATATCAATCACCTTTCCAAGGGAACGGGTTATCCCGCGGGAAATGATAAGAATTATTATTGCTGCTAAAATTAATGCGATTAAACTTAGAGAAAGTGCAATGAGCTTCTTGTTCGAAAAATTGTCAATCCTCTTGCTCAAAAGGATTTGCAGTTCCTGCAAAGATACTTCCCGTAATTGCGCACCGGCTTCAAGGAGTGTTCTTGCAGGCTCCAGAAACTCTGCAACGGAAATTCTGGAGTCAGGGTCGTTGGCAAACCTCTTTAACACAACGAGAAAAGGTGTAACGAATGATTCATACTGACTCAAAGAGGGTGGCATATTAGCCTGGAGAGAATTGCTGGAACCGTAATAATTTTTATCTTCCCGCAATGCAGTAGCAATGTTCTGGCGTACGCGCTCCAGATCCTCTTCCATCATTGCAGCAAAGACTGAAAATTTGACTATATCTTCACGGGAACGAAACCCTTTGAAAATGACAGATTCTCCAAAAAGCAGAAATTCTGACAGCTTCCCCAGGGTCTTTGGCATTGTGACAATAGCAACATCCATCATATAAAGCGAATCAAGGTCAGGGTCGAGAACCATATTCGATGTATCCCCTAACCTTTTAATCAATGCCTGTATTGGCTGAAGGACCATTTCGTGTTCTATGTCGTTCTGCACAGTGGAGTTGTTTTTACAATTTTTATTTAACTCCTGCCAAATTTTATACACCTTCGAATAATGGATTTTTTCCATTTCTCTCGCTTTCAGGCTCTTTTCATCAATTCTGAGGACTTTCTCATATTTCTTTCCTTCTGCAATCAAAATGGCAAATGATTCGTCTATTTTTTTTGTTGAAACGTCAATTTTCTCCTGGGCAAAAGTATCGCCCTGGAGATAAAGCCTTACGAGCAATTGATGTTCAGGAATCAATTCTGCAAGCCTCGTCAACGGGGTTAAAAGCCTGCTTCCCCAGATCTCCATGCGGGCAAAATCAATATTATTATTAAAACCTGAAATCATATAATAGAGGAGAATGCAAATCGGCAAGGCAAAAATAAGACCGCTGATGATTATTTTATGTAATATTTTAAGTCTGTTAAAATATTTTTTCATAATTACCCACGATTTAATTTAAAACGGGAGACTTCATTCTGTAAAACCTGAACCGCTGTATTAAGCTGTTCCGTTACCCGTTTATACTCTGACAGGGAATCTTTTGTCTGGTCAGCCGCGGTCAATAACTGGCTCATAGCTTCACTGATCTGCTGTGCGCCTTCCACCTGCATATGCATCCCCTTATTCACAACCTCGAACCGGGGGCTCAGGGTTTTTACCTGGTCAATAATCTGACCGAGTTGATCACCGATTGTTTCTATAGAAACCACCCCGCGCCTTACCCCCTCGGCAAATTTATCCATCTCCATCACCCCTGAGGATACAGAAGACTGCATTTCCTTGACCATATATTCTATGTCCTTTGTGGCTATTGCTGTTTGATCAGAAAGACGGGTAATCTCCCTGGCAACCACCGAAAACCCTTTTCCGTATTCCCCTGCCTTTTCTGCTTCAATAGCGGCATTCAGGGATAAAAGGTTTGTCTGATCCGAAATCTTATTAATAGTCGTGACAATACCTGAAATCTTGTTTGCCTTTTCATTAATAACACCTAATTTTGATGAAATGTAACTGGTAGCTTCAATGAATTCGCGCATTGATGACTGCATGCGGCTCAACTTATCACGTCCGGTCTCAGCCATGGAAGCGGTATCTGAGACTGTTTTGCTTACCCCGCCCATAGTTTGCATAAGGTCTTCGGACGTGGCTGTAATCTCTTTGTTTGTTGCAGTAACTTCCCGGATTGATGCCGCCTGTTCGGCAACCGTTGCCTCAAGCTGCCTCGCCGATGCTGCTATTTCCGTAGTGGATGAGGTAACCTGGATCCCGGAAAGCTGAACCTGACCGATAAGGGAATGGAGGCTTTCCCTCATGTTGTGAAGGGCATTCAACAGTTGACCGGTTTCATTCGTGCTCTGTGACAAATCTACCATGTCCGCCTCTTCGTCTTTTACCCGGAGGTCACCCTTGGCCATATTCTGGAGCCTCTCTTTTACTACTGACAGGGGCTGCGTAATGCTCCTGGCAAAAATCCATGAGATTAAAATAATCACAAAGGATATTACGATAAAGAGAACAGCCAGTTTAACTGCTTTATTCCAGAAATTCTTCTGAACATCATCAATATAAATACCAGAGCCAACAACCCAACCCCATGGCTCAAAGGATTTCACATAAGCCAATTTGGGGGTAGCCTTTTCCGAGCCTGGTCTTTTCCATACATAGTCTACAAAACCGGACTTCTGGTTTTTAACCTTTTCTACAAAAGCTACGACAATCTTCTTCCCATTAACATCAATCAGGCCTGATTGGTCTTTGCCTTCCAATTCAAAATACGGATGTGCAACCATAAAATTATTCATGTCATTTATCCAGAAATATTCAGTACCTTCGTACCGCAGGGTTTTGATTAAATCCTTTGCCTTCTGCTGGGCTTCCTGCTCCGGCATCTTTCCGTCCCTGGTGGCATCATAGTAATACTGGATCATGTCATACGCTGTTTCCACAACGCTTCGTGTTCGTGATTTTTTCTCTTCGAGAAGATCATTTTTCAGGGAAACCAGAAATACAAAATCCGTCAATACAAGACTGAGCAATGATATTCCAACGATCAGCCAGAGCTTGTATTTAATTTTTAATTTTCCAACAAAATTCCCCATACAAAACCCCCACAAGTGTGTCTTTGCTTCATCATATCATAAATAATAGTGAATAGTGAATAGCTAATAGCGGAAAAGGCAGGAAGGTGGTTCACGGTTCACGGTTCACAGTTCACGGTAAAGGCAGGGAAGGAAATAGTTCACGGTTCACAGTTGGTAGCCGCAGGCTTCAGCCTGCGTGAATCGTGATTTGTGATTAGTCAAACCAATTACGAATCACCAATTACGAATTACGAATTACGAACAACCTTGACCCCTTGAACCCTACATGTAAATTATTTTATTGACAATCGTGCCTTTTATCACGAGAATAAAAAAGGTAGATTCCCACGGGCTTGCCCGCGGGAATCTACCCAGCGAGTACCTCAAGCGAGAGGGGGAGGCCGGGGCACCCGCTTGCGGGTCGTGGCTTGGCTGCCGGAGGGGGCGACCGGGTACCCGCTTGCGGGTGTTCCTGTAATAGACCAAATGAAGGAGGGTTATATGGGCTTACTCATACTGGCGTTGATAATAATAGTTTTGGTTGCTGCTTTTTCAGTCCAGAATGCAGCGCCAGTCACAATCTCTCTTCTTTTCTGGAAATTTCAGGCCTCTCTGGCAATAGTCACTTTTCTTTCCGTTTTAATCGGCGCTGTCATTGCTACAATTATTACATGCTGGCTTAGCTTAAGAAAACCCAAAAAAGAGAATAAAAGCAAACTTTCCGACTAATCTTTAGCAAGACCACACTCTACGCCCATCTCTCTGCATACCCGAAATACGCTATCCACCACAAAGGATGTATCTCCAGGCTTTCCGGAAGCCACAGTAGAACTTATGATGAGCTGGCTTACGTTATCCTGGAGACTGGCAATTTTCATGCTTGCCGTATGTTGACCATAGGTAAAATCGATGGTACGGGCTGCATCGTCCCTGCGGGTAATCCTGGCGTTCTCATTGCCTTTCAGGAGTGTGACAGCCGTGTTATATACATTATCTGCCTTGGCCTCCAGTAAAACAGTTGCAACATCATTGTTATTGTTCTGGACCTGGCTGGCAAGCTGCGATATTTTTCCCATAGCTTTTCTTCCTAAAAATACCCACTGTGCATATACAACACTCGTAAAAAAGAGCGATACCATTAAAACCAGTAAAACAATTCTTGAAAGTGAAACAATTTTCCCGCATCTGACCATCTTATCTCCTCCCTGAAATATCATCAGTAATGTTAACTACCAAAAGAACCGAAGTTACGAAGTTGGGAAATTACGAAGTTGCGCAACTTCGGAGCCTCGTAACCTCGGACATTATGAACCCTCGACCCCTTGAATCCTTGAACCCTGCCTTTCATTGTGGCAATGTGAAATAAAACGTTGCACCGGCGTTTACCTTCGCCTCAGCCCACACCTCTCCGCCATGTCGATTGATAACTCGTTTTACAATTGCCAATCCAATACCAGTCCCTTCAAACTCGTCAGAGTTGTGGAGCCGCTCAAAAACTTCAAATATCTTGTGGGCATTATCCATTAGAAAACCGACTCCGTTGTCTTTGACATAATAAACGTGCTTTTCAGGTTCAACCCGTCCCCCCACCTCTATGAATATTTTACCCTTGGGTTTACTGTATTTGATAGCATTGCTTAAAAGGTTGAAAACAACCTGTCTCACCATTGTACCATCCGCATGTGCCTTTGATAATGGTTTTATATTCAGCTCCATTTCACATTCTGTGTATATCACCTTGAGCTGTTCAAAAACCTCTCTTACAATTTTATCCATATCAACAGACGAAATCACGATATTTTTACGCCCCAGGCTGAAAAAAGCAAGCAGGTCCTCAATAAGCTCTCTCATTTGTATCGAACTTTTGTTTATCATTGCGAGGGATTGCTGTCCTTTTGTATCCAGAATGCTGGTATATTGCCTGAGCAATCTGCGGGACAGGCCTTCGATTGCAATTACAGGCGTCTTCAGGTCATGAGATACAGAGTAGTTAAAGGTTCTCAATTCCTGATTGATAGTTTCGGTTTCTTTGATATGTTTCCCGAGTTTCTCATTTAATGTTTCCAGTTCTGCCGTTCTTTCCCTGACCCTCCTTTCCAGTTCGCCATGGGCTTTCTTAAGCGCCATTTCTGCACGTTTTTGTTTTGTAATATCGGACAGCATCAGGATATATCTGTTTTCATCCAGGTAATATGGCCTGAATTCAACCTCTTTTCTCTTCCCGCTCTTACAGACAATAGTAAATACCTGTGAAACACCTTTTCTGGTAATATCGCTCTTCCATGCCCTGATAGCATTTTTTCTGTAATCTTCGTCCGGATAAGCCCTGTAGAACCAGTCACGCCCTGTGGGGACATCTTCAAACGTATAACCTGTAATCCTCGTGAATTCCTCATTCATGTAAAGATATCTTCCATCCTTATCCATCATTACAACACCATATGGCGCCTTTTGCAGGATCGAGAAAAAGGTTTTTCTTTCCTTCTGGAGAAGTATGTCCAGCCTCTTCTTTTCAGTAATATCATCGACCATCTCAATCGCTGCAACGATATTGCCATCATTATCTTTAAGGGGGGATGAAACAATCCTGTAATGTATGCTTTCTTTTCCCGCAGGGGTATCGGTAACTGACTCGTAGACCTGCCCGTCCAGAAGCGTTTTATACGTCGGACAGTAAGAACAAATGGTATCTCTCGGTGGATTATTAAATGCCTTATAACAAACCGGTTTTTTTGAGGTATCGATACCGGGGAACCATCTTTTCATCTGGTTATTCAGGGAGAGGATTTCCATGTGTGGGCTGATGAGTGCAACACCTACGCCTATATTGTCGATGACACCACTGTATCTCTCTTCTAACTCCCTCAGCGAATCTATTACACTTTTTTGCTCAAGGCCAAGCTGTTTTATCTCACATATAAGCTGTTCTTTTGTCTTATCTTCATAGCCCATCACGTGTCTCTATACCTGAGTATAGCATATTTATTCTGTTTTAGGATTTTAAGAAATGAATATTTTACTTCATATCCCAGTCGTTCACATAGAATGGATTAAACTGGTCTGATGGGATCTGAACAGGCTTCATATGTGAGGATCTCCATTTCATCCAGAACCTTCCCGATACAACAACACCGAGGGCAAAGAAGGCCTGCACACTATAATCAACAAGCTGACCCGGATTATGGAATATCTTTTCCACCATCGGGTCTTCCATAATCATGCTGCCCGCAACTTTACCGAGAATAGCAGCTCCAATCCATGTAATAACCGGGAATCTTTCCATAAGCCGTGAAAGGAAACTGCTCGCAAGAATCACAATGGGGATGCTCATGCCAAGTCCGATAACAAGAAGGGTAAGGTTTCCCCTGCTTGCCCCGGCCACAGCGAGAACATTGTCTACGCTCATGACAAGGTCGGCAATGAGAACTGTTGTTATAGCTTTCCAGACATTTTTTACGTTATTTTCTGCATTTTCCTCAGCGCCTTCTTCCAGGAAGAGTTTTACTGCAATCCAGGCAATAAGGATACCGCCTGCAAGCTTCATAAAGGGAATATCAAGGAGCTTTGCCGCAAAAAAGGTAAGCACAATGCGCAAAAGCACCGCAATGCCTGTACCATAGAGAATCCCCTGTTTTCTCTGCTTATCCGGAAGGGATCGTACTGCCATAGCAATGACTACTGCGTTGTCTCCTGAAAGAACAATATTGACAAGCATAATGCTCAGAAGCGCAACAGCAAATTCCATATTAATGGTGTAGTTGAAAAGGTGCCCTATATCCATTGTATCCTCCGTAGTGTACGAATTAACTTATCCATGCAATAGTTATAACCGCTTTGGAGTTTTTTATGAATCGGGTGATTCCTGATTGTGGTGTGGGATTTCCCTGAAACTGAGGGTGCATAAGGAGGAACATGGGTAGGGGAAAAGATGGCATTGCATATCAAGTGCAAGTGCTATACGAAAAGATTCATTAAAAAATTATATTTTATAGATTTATAAAATATGATGAGCGCTTGGAATCATTAAATAAAAATGGCGGAGGGAGTAGGATTTGAACCCACGGGACACTTGCATGTCCAACGGTTTTCAAGACCGCCGCTTTCAGCCGCTCAGCCATCCCTCCGAATAAAACAGTTTTGAGTTATGAGTGCTGAGTTATGAGTTGTCAGATTTAATTTTACAACCACAAGGGTGTTGAACTTAACACTTAACACTTAAAACTTAAAGCTCAAAACTTAAAACTCAAAACTGTCTTTATTACCAGCGTATCAAAGAACTGCCCCATGTAAGGCCACCGCCAAAAGCAGTCAGAAGCACTAATTTATCTTTAGCAACTGTTCCATCTCTCACCGCTTCATCAAGCGCTATAGGCACTGTGGCAGATGATATATTACCATATTTTTCAATCGTCATATAGAGCTTATCCATAGGAACTTTCAGCTTTTTGGCCATACCCTGGAGAATCCTTAAATTTGCCTGATGTGGAATAATCACATCAACATCGTCAATGACACAACCGTTTGCTGCAACCGCCTCTTCACAGGCTTCGGTAAATCTGCTCACTGCAACCTTGAAAGACTTGTTCGCCTCTATCATTTTCAGGAAATGAAGCCCTTTATCAACACTTTCATGTGATATGGGGGTTGTCTTCGAGCCGCCACCTGGCATGAGCAATGTATCACCGCTTGCCCCATCGGTATGAATGTGGGTAGACATAATCTCTGCGCCATCAGCAGTTTCTGTGATGACCGCTGCCCCCGCTCCATCTCCCCAGAGGATACAGCTTTCTCTCTCTTTCCAGTTAACCACCCTGCTCATAATTTCACCTGCCACAACAAGCGCCTTTTTATTTGCGCCGCACCTGATCATCCTGTCTGCTACATGCAGGGCAAAAATAAAACCTGAACATGCCGCTGTTATGTCAAATGAAACGGCATTATTACATTTTAATTTGGCTTC
>JAPLKD010000267.1 GCA_026388245.1 Pseudomonadota bacterium
TGATTGTTTCTCTGTTTTTTCCGTCCCTGAAAAAAGCGGTTATGCTGCTTGATGCTTCAGGACCTATTTCGGGGATATTGATGAGTCGTTCTTCGGTTGCTTCCATTAATTCTTCAATATGCTTAAATCGTTCTGCAAGGATGCCGGAAATATGCTCACCCACATTCCGTATCCCCAGGGCATAGATAAACCTCGCAAAAGACCGCTTCTTTGCGGCATTAACGGCATCGACAATGTTTTGAGCAGATTTGCCGGCCATGCGGTCAAGGCTTGCCAGCGTATCCTTTGTTAGATAATAGAGATCGGAAACATCCCCGATAACACCCTTGTCAACCATTTGTTCTACAAGTTTTTCTCCAAGGCCGTCGATGTCCATTGCCCTTTTCGAGGCGAAGTGTTCAATGCTGCCTTTTATCTGGGCAGGACAATTGATATTGATGCACCTTCTTATAACTTCACCAGGCGGACGGACAACCTCCTCGCTGCAGACGGGGCATTTCTCAGGCATCTCAAAAAGCTTCTCGGCTCCAGTCCTTTTTTCCTTTAAAACCCTCACCACTTCGGGGATTACATCTCCGGCCCGTGATACGATGACAGTGTCACCTATCATAATATCTTTTCGTTTTATCTCGTCCTCATTGTGAAGGGTTGCCCTCGACACCTCAACCCCGCTCACCATAACGGGCTCAAGTATGGCTACAGGGGTGAGTGCGCCTGTCCTTCCCACTTGAACGTCGATTCGCTTAATTGTTGTTGTCTCTTCATGGGCCTCAAATTTATAGGCGATTGCCCACCGTGGAGATCGGGAAACAGCGCCCAGGATGTTCTGGTAATCGAGTCTGTTTACCTTTACAACCGTCCCGTCAATCTCATAAGGAATCTGATCCCTCATATCATGTATTTTATTATAATGCTCAAAAAGTTCTTCGATATTCCTGCATAGTTTTGCATACGGATTTACCCTGAACCCGCATTTCTTCAGATAATCGAGGAATTGAAAATGTGTGTCGAAATTTACCCCTCTGACCTCACCGGTGGCATAGCAGAAGATATTCAATTTACGACCGGCTGTAATTTTCGGATCAAGTTGTCTCACTGAGCCGCTACCGGCGTTTCTCGGGTTTGCAAAGAGCGGTTCGCCGGACAATGTGCGCCGTTTGTTCAATTCCTCAAATTCTTTCCTCCCGATATATATTTCGCCCCTTACTTCAAGAAGTTCCGGGACTGTAATGTCTGTGGTGTCGGTGATTTTCATGGGTATTGCCTTAATCGTCCTGATGTTTTGCGTTATATCTTCGCCTGTGTAACCATCGCCCCTTGTTGAACCCAATATGAATTCACCATTTTCATAGACCAGCTCAACGGCGAGACCGTCTATCTTCACCTCCATTACATATTCCACATCCTGTACGTTAAGTAGCTTTTTGACCCGTTTATCGAAGTCTGTTACTTCATCGGCAGACATCGCATTTTGAAGACTCAGCATGGGTAGCGTATGTTTTATTGTTGAAAATTCTATCAGAGGTTGTGCTCCGACCCTCTGGGTCGGCGAGTTGGGGCTGATGAGTTCGGGATAGTTCCCCTCTAATTCCATCAATTCGCGCATCAGCCTGTCATATTCAGCGTCCGAAACTACCGGATCATCCAGTACATAGTACCGGTGGTTGTGATAGTCTATCTCTCTCCTGAGTTCATCTATCCGTAATTGTGCCTTTTCTTTATCCATATCCTTCCTTATCATTCAAAGGTCGCTCTCCAATTTTACCAGAACCGTGAAAAAAGTAAAACAACTAAATCCCTTGCCGGTGACATACCGTTGTCACCCCCCTGTGTTACAACAATTTTATGATTGTATTTTTTTATCCAAAGGAATACCATTGATTGTATACCGATAAAACATTGGTTCAAACCGTTCAAACGGTTCAAACAGTTCAAGGGGTTGTAAAGAATTAAACGGCTTAAACGACTTTTTTTAGCGGTTGTAATGGCATTTTTAGCGGTTTTAGCGGTTTAAACGGTTTGAGCAGTTTGAGCGGCTCGAACGGTTTGGACTATGCTGTTATGAGTGAAGTCGTGACATTTTGTCACGGGTTGAAGTTGTGTGCATAATTCAGTTGTATTGTGGAGGTATAATAAATGAAGTCATTGGATCGTGAGTTTCTTGAACAACAGGCAATTCCTCTGGAGTTTGCCGGGACCATGCGCCTATTGGGCGAATACAGGGGAAAGCAGGAGCTCTATACACGACAGACGCCCCAGGTCTTAAACACACTCAGGCAGGTTGCCATTATTCAAAGCGTTGAATCGTCGAACCGGATCGAAGGGGTCATTGTTGATGAAAAACGTCTTAAGCCACTTCTGGAAAAAGGAGCCACCCCCGCAAACCGGTCGGAGGCTGAAGTTCTGGGATATAAAGATGTGTTATCCCGCATTCACACTGCCTATGAACGTTTTTCAATAACACCGGAAACGATCTTGAAAATCCATCGTGACATGCTCAGCCGAACCGATCTTCCTGCCGGTGAATGGAAAAGGCGAGACAATACGATTGAGGAAAGGCTCCCGGACGGACGGTGGATCACGCGATATGTGCCTGTCTCAGCCCAGGAGACACCGTTCTATATGTCGGAGTTGTGCACCCGCTTTAACCGTCTGTGGGAAGAGGGACGGGTAGATCGCCTCCTGTTGCTTCACGCCTTCGTGCTTGATTTCCTCTGTATCCATCCTTTTACCGACGGGAACGGGCGGGTCTCCCGCCTGCTTACAGTGCTGTTGCTCCATCAGAGCGGTTATGACGTGAGCCGGTATATCAGTCTTGAACGGCTGATTGAGGAAAGCAAAGAGAGCTATTACGAAGTCCTGAATCGTGTTTCTGAAAACTGGAAAGAGGGGAGGCATGCAATCATTCCATGGTGGGAATATGGCCTTGGGATCTTAATTGCTGCTTACAGAGAATTTGAAAACCGTGTTGGTATTATTCGTTCGAGCCGTGGGGCAAAAACAGCCTGGATTCGTGAGGCTATTGAACAACTTCCTGAGGAATTTAGCATGGGAGAGCTTGTCAGGTCCTGCTCAGGCGTCAGCCGTCCAATGATTCGGGTCATACTTGAGGCGCTTCGTGCGGAAGGGAAGCTGGAAGTGTTGGGAACAGGTCGTGGGGCTAAGTGGCTGAAAAGGTGATAATAACCGTTTAATGTGATAATAAAGGTGATAATAACTGGCAGCAGCTTGAAAACCACCTGAAAAATGTGGCAGAATTGGCCCGGGCTTTGCGGATGCATTCGGCGCAGGGGAGTGGGCGAGAGGAAGGAAAAATTTGCATGTGGTTTTGATACTACCATTAAGATAAAGAGGGGATAAAATATGACTGAACAGGAAACAGTGGAAAACCCGGAATTTTTATATCTGCCTCTCGAAAGTATTATCGTAGAAGAACAGATTCGCTCAAGGATCAATGCAGAGGGGGAGTCTTTTAAAGCCCTTATGGAATCCATATAAAGAACGAGGCATCTTAAATTCGGGGAAAAAGGGTTCAAGTGAAAATAAAATCTGTTCACAGTTCACGGTTCACGGCAATCCAGCATCCAGCATCCAGACTGTGTTTTATGATGTCCTTTTACCATTCACCTTTCCCTCTCTGATCTCCGCTCTACGCCTGTCCTCGCGTAGCGGGGGCTCTTCGCTCATCCTCCCATGGATCAGGCGAAAGGGATACTCTCTTTTATTCAGTTGAGGCATCCCGATAAAGGGTATGAACTGGATGGAGTGATGAGCGCCCTGGTAAGCTGTACCCGGAGGCCCGAGGACCTGCCGGGAGAAGTTGCTAAAACAGTTTTAGCAATTGCCGAAATTGTCGGAAAATCAATAATGACGCTGTTCAACGGGCTCTCGCTCTTAAAACTATCTCCCGAAATTCAGGCGGCAATCCAGGCTGGAAACCTCCCCGTTTCCCAGGGATATCTCTTTGCTTCAAACCTCGATTGCCCCGATCTTAGAGGCAGTGAACAGTGAATAGTGAGAAACATGATTGCAGCGATGGAGAGAAAAGATTACAGCGATAATTCTATCGCAGGCCTGTCCTGCCAAGGTGTTGTTGCAGTTCTTGGCCAGGGCATCGGTCTTTTTATATCGTTGTTATAATTTTTTGGTTGTGAAAGGTGAAAAAGTTAAGAGTAAAGGACCGGGCAGGGCAGGGGATATTCCTCCTCAAATTCGAATAATTCAAACCCTATTCCTCCAGGGCCGACAAAATAAATTAACCGGAGCAAACCCAACTCGGTATGCGTAAAACCTGCTTCGGGAAATTGTTCCGAAACAGCATATCCGTGCACTTGAAGCTTCTGCCGCCAAGCTGGTACGTCCGTTACCCTCAAGCACATATGAGGGACCCCAACTACATGGCCTATCGGGTGAACAGGGAAATCGGGACGTGGCAAGACGTTCGGTTCCGTCAGTAGTTCCAGGACCTGCTGATCGCCGGCATGAATGAGGGCTCGCTCCCCCGGTCCTATACTGCCACGCGGCCCGCGTGTCAACAAACGAAATCCCATTATATCAGTGAAAAAAGAGATTACTTCATCGATGTTATCTACCCACATGCCCACATGATGGATATTGATACATTTCATTTCGGTTCCCTCCTCCGACCAACGTTCCATTCAGAATACACCTGTTACCATATCAACTTTATGAACAAATTTAAACAAATTTAAACCATTGACACCTGTTTCTCCTTTGATAATAGCATTAAGGTTCCACCGTTCCTTTTTGGAGTCCACTTTTATCTTTTAAGATGGCAGAACATAAGAAAATATTTGAATTTTCCATGTTACAGGAGTAGAATTTCAACAAAAAAAACAGGGGGGCAACATGGCGACAAAAAAGGCGACGAGTGTAAATCCTGAATTTTTGTACATTCCAATAGCGAATATCGTGGTGATGGAACAGGTACGGTCGAATATTAATACAGAATCAGACTCATTCAAGTCACTTGTGCAATCAATTAAAGACAAGGGCATCTTAGAGCCTCTCATTGTAACAAAAGGAGATGGTGACTCATACAACCTCATCTGCGGGGAGAGGCGTCTGGAAGCAGCCAGACAGCTCGAACTTGAACTTGTACCGGTGCGGATCATAGAAGCAGGTAAGGAATCAGGTGAAACTATCGCCTTGCAGTTGACAGAAAACCTCCAGCGAGAAGACCTGAATCCTATTGACCAAGCAAAAGGAATACTCTCTTTTATTCAGTTGAGGCATCCCGATAAAGAGTATGAACTGGATGGAGTGATGAGCGCCTTGGTAAGCTGTACCCGGAGGCCCGAGGACCTGCCGGGAGAAGTTGCTAAAACAGTTTTAGCAATTGCCGAAATTGTCGGAAAATCAATAATGACGCTGTTCAACGGGCTCTCGCTATTAAAACTTCCCGATGAGATCCAGACGGCAGTTTCGACAGGAAACCTACCTGTTTCTCAGGGGTATCTCTTCGCCGCGAACCTCGAATGTCCTGATCGTGATAAGATTTTTGAGGCCATCATGAAGGCACCCGTAACCAATGCCACCCTGAATAATCTGCTCACAGCTTATAAAAAGGTCAAGCCAGCCCCGGGTGTTACAAGGCTCATACCTATGAAGAAGCAGATTGAAAGCTTACGGTCCGTAGAGTCACGCATTGAAATGGGTATTGCAAAATACACAAAGCCCGACCTTGTAACGCTTCTTGATGAACTGCGGGTTTTCTGTGCTTTGGTGGAACTGCGGATACCGATTGCCCCGGAACCTCCGCCTGAGAAGAAAAAGCCTCCACAGGTATAAGCAGGCGAGAAGAACCGAACCGGTGAGACGGCGTATCGGCGAAACGGTGATGAAGGCAGTGAATAATGAATGCTGAAAGGTGAAAGGTAGCCGCAGGCTTCAGCCTGCGTGGAAGGGGCGAGCGGAATCCGAAATCCGTACGGTTTAATCCTGCCGAAGGCGGGACAATGAGATGGGGAATAATATGGAAACTAACTCCAAGATCCTTGCAGGCAAGGAAAATCCTAAGAAGAGCGAAAAGAACTTTGCTTTCATTGACAGCCAAAATCTGAACCTGTCTATTCGTGATCAAGGATGGGTTCTCG
>JAPLKD010000232.1 GCA_026388245.1 Pseudomonadota bacterium
CGCATCATCTTTAAATTGACCTCTGACACTATTCACCTCATTGACATCGGCGCCCACGACGAAGTCTACTAATAATCAGTTCCCCGGACAAAAACCGTCCGGGACAAGCACAGTTCACCGCTATTGACAGATGATTAGATGTTTGGATGATTGGAAGTTTAGCTAACCCCCTAACCCCCTAACCTTCTGTTTTTCCTGCTTTTCACCTTTCACTGTCTTCACCTCCCACACCTTATTCGCATACTCTCTGATTGATCTGTCGCTCGAAAACTTACCCATCCTTGCAATATTCAGGATCGATTTTTGTGCCCAGAGCGCCGGATTATTGAACTCTTCATCTGCTTTTTCCAGTGTTTTTATATATGAGATGAAATCGGCAAGGTGAAAATACGGATCTCCCTCATAGAGAAGTTTGTTGTAAATCCACTGGAAGAGACCGGGCTCGGCAGGGCAGAAGGTGTTGTTACGGAAGGCATCCAGAACAAGCCTGATTTCGGGATACATATCATAGTAATCATGGGGGTGATAGGAACCATTCTGTTTCATGCGGAGGATTTCTGCCGCAGTAAGTCCGAAAATAAAGATATTCTCTTCACCCACTTCTTCGCATATCTCAATGTTTGCCCCGTCCAGGGTGCCGATTGTGAGGGCCCCGTTAAGCGAAAATTTCATATTGCCCGTACCTGATGCCTCTGTGCCCGCCATGGAGATTTGTTCACTCAGATCTGCTGCGGGAATAATCTTCTCTGCAAGGGAAACCCTGTAATCGGGAACGAAGACAACCTTCATGATATCTTTCACTGCAGGATCGGCATTGATTATCATGGCGACATTGTTGATCAGTTTTATGATCTGTTTGGCCGCCCAATAGCCGGGGGCTGCCTTTCCTGCAAAGATGAATGTTTTTGCAGCGAGAGGTCTTTTTTGTCCCCGGATGATAGAGAGGTATTCGTATATGATGTGCATGACCTTCAGTAATTGCCGCTTATATTCATGCATTCTTTTTGCCTGGATATCAAATAATGAACCGGGATCGATACTGACCCGGGTTGTATCTGTGATGATTCTGGAGAATATTTCCTTTGAGGCCCTTTTTGTCTTGATAAAGGCTGCCTGAAAATTGCTGTCATATGCAAACGCTTCAAGCCTTTTGAGCTGGTAGAGATCAATGATCCATGAATCGCCTATAGTATTGCTGATCAACTGTGCAAGGCGGGGGTTTGATTTGAGCAGCCAGCGTCTTTGCGTTATGCCGTTCGTTATATTGATGAAACGTTCAGGCCACATCTCATAAAAGTCAGGGAAGATTTTTTCTTTCAGTATTCTGGTGTGAAGTTCGGCAACGCCATTCGTCCCGTGAGATCCGACTATGGCAAGATGTGCCATCCGCACCTTTTTCCGTTCCCCTTCTTCTATCAATGACATGCGGCTTAACCTGTCCGTATCCCCGGGCCACCTTACCGATACCTCCTGGAGGAAGCGGCGGTTGATTTCGTAGATGATCTGGAGATGACGCGGAATGACTTCTTCCATGAGGGTTGTGCCCCACGTTTCCAAGGCTTCAGGAAGGATTGTGTGGTTGGTATAGGAAACCGTTTTCTGTGTAATATCCCATGCCGTATCCCAGGGCAGGGAGTATTCGTCCACCAGAATCCTCATAAGTTCGGCAATTGTTAATGAGGGGTGGGTATCGTTAATCTGTATGGAAATATGTTCGTGGAATGCATTAAAGGTATCGTGGTCTTTCAGGTAACGCCTGACAATATCCCGCAATGAGCAGGCCACAAGAAAGTATTCCTGAACAAGGCGGAGTTCTTTGCCGAACTTTGCCGTATCGGATGGGTAAAGAATTTTTGAGACGGTTTCAGAAGCAATCTTTTGATGAACGGCCTGGAAGTAGTCACCTTCATTGAATATCTGAATATCAAAATCCATTGAAGCATTTGCTTCATAGAGACGCAACCAGTTTACTGTCTTCCCGTCATAGCCTGCAACGGGGATATCATATGGCATCCCGATAAGCGTCTTCCAGTCGAGCCACATGGGGTTATAATTGCCGTCTCTGTCCTGCCCATCCTCGACACGCCCGAAAATCGGTACAATACATTTTTCGTCAGGACGTTTAATCTCCCAGGGGTTGAACTCTGCAAGCCAGTTGTCCGGTTTTTCTTTCTGGTACCCGTTATCAATATCCTGTTTGAACAAACCATATTCATAATGTATCCCGTAACCAAAACCGGGGATGCCGAGGGTGGCCATGGAATCGAGAAAACAGGCTGCCAGCCTTCCAAGACCTCCATTTCCCAGTCCCGCATCCTTTTCCTGTTCCCTCACTTCATCTATGTCGTACCCCATTTCAATGAAAGCTTCTTTGCAGGTGCCGAATATGCCCATGTTATAGAGATTGTTTCCCAGCAATCTTCCGATGAGAAACTCCATTGACAGGTAATAGGCCCTTTTTCTGCCTTCTTTCCGGTATTCCTTTTCCGTACTGAGCATGGTTTCAACCAGTCTGTCTCTTAATGACAGGGCGGTCGATAAAAAGATGCAATGGTTGTCACAGGAGGATAACTCTTTGCAGAGCTTGCATTTGATGTGGTAATTGATTGAGCGTTTTAAGGCAGTTTTTGTGACCTTTGTCTGTTTTGGTTTCATATATCTTTATATTATCATTAACCTTGTGGTTTTATGAAGATATTTTTTAAAAAGCTTCACCAGTTTTCAGCTAATTCAGTTGATGGCAATCAAAAAACATTTAATGTCAACAAACATATGAAAAACCTTTTTTATTTAGCCGCAGACGGACGCAGACAAAAGCTGGACAGTATTTTATATCGGCTGCCGACCTGGCACCCGATATACTCCATGCCCTTCGGGCAGAGTGAAAATTTAATATATTCGCCGGTATTCGTTTGCTCTTGTCCGTATTTGTCGAGCGTAAGCCCGCCCTGCCTGCCCTGCTAAGGCGTTGTTGCAGTTCTTGGCCAGGGTGTAACGAATCACCCTGATGCAAGCCTTTGTGTGTTAAGCCGATGGGCAATACATTATGTATCTGTTTCACCGGGGCGGGCGGCAAAACAAAGGTTTTGATAAAACCGGAAATTAGAAAAAAGGGTGGGAATAATATAGCTATACAGAAAACATTGAACTTTGAACGTTGAACAGCCTTTCGCAATCCCCACCTGCGCCGCGAGTGTCTTGGTGGACAGGCGTACGGTTTAATCCTGCCGAAGGCGGGACAATGGGA
>JAPLKD010000073.1 GCA_026388245.1 Pseudomonadota bacterium
GAATTTATATTCCCTTGCCTGTCCGATAGCCCAGGTTAAACGCTCTATGGCCAGAGGGTATTCCGCCCTCACATATATGTAACCCTGATTAGCCCCTATTGCGTAACCGGCTATCGCCATGGCTTCAATAACGCTATGGGGATCGCCTTCCAGTACACTCCTGTCCATAAACGCACCGGGGTCGCCTTCATCTGCGTTACAGACTACATACTTCACATTACCTTCTGCCTGTCGCGCAAATTTCCATTTCAATCCAGTGGGGAAACCGCCGCCGCCCCTTCCCCTGAGGCCGGATCTTAATACTTCATCGATAACTTCATCCTGGGTCATCGATGTAAGCGCTTTACCAAGTGCCATATATCCGTCTCTGGCTATATATTCTTCGATATTCAGGGGGTTTATGATACCGCAGTTTCGAAGAACAATCTTTTCCTGGTACTTGAAAAAATCAATACTTTTCATGGATGGAATAGCCTTTGCTGTGATTGGTTCTTTGTAAAGCAGCCGTTCAACAAGCCTTCCTTTCAAAAGGTGTTCTGATACAATGTCTTCGGCATCTTCAGGTTTCAGTTTCTGATAAAAAACGCCTTCCGGGTAGATGAGGGCCAGGGGACCTAAGTCACATGATCCTACGCAGCCAGTTTCAATGACTTTCACTTCATCCTGCAAACCATGTTCGCGAATCTTTATAACCAGGGCATCACGTATTTCACGGCAACCCGAAGAGACACACGCAGCACCTGCGCACACTAACAGGTGTGCACGAAACAACTCTGTAGCCATGCTTCCTCCTTACTCGTATTTACCGAGAATATCCATAAGTTTGGTAGATTTTACCCGTCCATAAACGTCTTTATCAACAAGTACTGCAGGGGCTAAGCCGCAGGCCCCGATACAGCGCACAATGTCTACAGAATACCGCCTATCTTCAGTTGTACTGCCTACCTTTGTATTAAGCTCTTTCTCTACTTTTTTAAGTGTTTGCTGTCCACCGCGGACATAACATGCCGTTCCAAGACATACCTTTACAGTGTGGCGTCCCTTGGGGACCGTAGAGAAAAAACTGTAAAACGATATAACGCCACAAACGGTACTTATCGGAACATTCAGCCTTTCCGAGATAAGTTCCTGAGCCTTCTTCGGCAGGTAACCGAAGAGGTTCTGTGCTTTATGGAGCGCCATAATCAGTTCTGTTGGTTTTCCTTTGTGCTGGGCAATCATTTCCTCGAGTTTCGGGTATAGATCCTCTTCATCGACCCGGGCACAGTTACAGTGATTTTTTGCTGACATTTTTCCTCCTTAATGGTTCTTTTCGTAAATGTTTATGTATCAAGTATCACCTTACCATCAACTTTGCTCCGTTTGTAATAATGGGTATGGAGCAGATGGTGTGCCTTTTTTGAGTTGGGTTGTTCAAGATATTTCTCGTAAATTGCCTTGATTGAGGGATTTTCATGCGAGCGGCGGTAAGGCAATGATTTATCCTCTTTTAGAAGCGTCTCGCCGCGGCGGGCCCTTCTTGCCATGTTGCTGCCCCAGGGCTGTCCTCCTCCGCCAACGCAACCACCCGGGCAGGCCATGATTTCTATGATATGGTATTCACTCTTCCCTTCATTTTTTAATTGTGTGGAAACTTTGTCTAGTATCTTTCTTGCGTTTCCCAGACCATGGGCAACGGCAACCTTTAGCTTCAGACCATTCACATCGATTTCTGCTTCTTTAACGCCTTCCATACCCCGTACGGGAAGGATATCTAAATCTTCAAGCTCTTTGCCGGTAATAAGGAAATAGGCGGAACGCAGCGCTGCCTCCATCACCCCGCCGGTTACACCAAAGATTGTTGCTGCTCCCGAATATTCTCCCATGGGGTCATCGGCCGGTTCGTCAGGCATTTCTTTCAGGTCAATGCCTGCCTCTTTCATCATACGTGCAATCTCTCTGGTAGTAAGAACATAATCAACATCCTGATATCGGCTACTGTTCATCTCCGGTCTGTTACATTCAAATTTTTTTGCAGTACAGGGCATAACGGAAACAGAGACGATTTTTTCAGGCGGGATTCCTTTAATTTCGGAGTAATATGTCTTTGAGAGGGCGCCGAACATCTGTTGGGGTGATTTTGCTGTAGAGACATATTCGGACAAATGTGGATAAAAGGTTTCCATAAACTTTATCCATCCTGGACTGCAGGATGTAATGACCGGTAATTTGCCGCCATTTTTTACACGGTCTACGATTTCCGTACCTTCTTCAAGGATTGTAAGATCAGCGGCAAAATTTGTATCAAAAACAGCATCAAATCTCATCCGTCTCAGGGTTGCATGCATTTTTCCGGACACAAGAGAACCCGGTTCCATGCCGAATTCTTCTCCCAGCGTTGCCCTTACCGCAGGGGCTTCCTGTACCACCACGTGTTTGCCGGGATCATTGATAACCTCCCAGACTTTGTCCACACAACTTTTTTCGTATAATGCACCTACGGGACAGTAAACAATACACTGACCGCAGTTTACACAAACGCTGTTGCCGAGACCGGCATCAAATGCATCGGTGATGACCGTATTGAAACCTCTCATGCTTAACGCAAGGGCGTTCACAGTCTGTATCTCTGTGCAAACCTGAACACATCTTCCGCAGAGGATGCATTTATTGGGATTTCTCACAATAGCGACACTTGTATTATCAATCTTTTTCTTTTGAAAATTCTGTGGATATTTGAGGGTTGTCATACCGAGTGTGGCAGCCAACCTTTGAAGTTCGCAGGCATTATTTTTAATACAGATGGGACAATCCATTTCATGATTTGAAAGTATCAGTTCCAATAATGTTTTTCTGACAGCACGAACACGGGCTGAATTGGTATGGATCTTCCATCCATTTACCATTTCAGTCATACAGGCCCTTTTCATAGCCGGAAAACCTTCAACTTCAACTACGCAGATTCCGCACGAGCCCTGCGGTTTTAAATCAGCGTGGTGACAGAGGGTGGGTATTGTGAAACCCACTTTTTTTGCAGCATCAAGGATCGTTGTTCCCTCCTGGACTTCAACCTCCATATGATTTATTTGTGCTTTAATGGCATTCAATGATGGCCGCCTGCTTATTTAATAATTTGTCATGTATCTAACATGTGCCTAAGAAGTGACACGTGACATGAATTCGTTCTTGAAATATTTCAGGGCACTCGAAACAGGGAGGGTTACTGATTGCCCCAAAGGACAGAAAGAGGAATCCTTCATAACCCTGGTGATTTCAAGGAGCTGATCAATATCTTCTTTCTTTGCTTTTGATGCAGCAATATCATCAATAAGCTCAACCAACCTTGCTGTTCCAAGCCTACAGGGGACACAATGGCCGCAGGATTCGTGTTTGAAGAAGTGCAATACGCTTTTCAGCATATCTACCATGTCGGTGTCTTCATTCATGACGAGAATTGCACCGGAACCGAGGGCTGCGCTGTATTCTTTCAGATTTACGAAATCCATTTTCACATTGAGCATGTCAGGGCCGAGAAAGGCGCCCGCAGCTCCGCCGACGAGCGCTCCCTTAAAGGTTTTTCCGTTTTTAATACCGCCCCCGTACTCAAAAATGATATCTTTCAAGGTGGTGCCCATCTCTGTTTCTACAAGTCCTGGCGTTGCGACATGACCAAGGATGGTAAAAACCTTTGTTCCGCTACATTTCTCTGTGCCATAGCCTTTGTACCATTCCGCACCGTTCCTGATGATTTCGGATATGTTCGCCAGTGTTTCTACGTTATTAACAAGTGTCGGTTTGCCCCAGAGTCCTGCATTTATCGGGAACGGGGGTTTGTTCCGTGGATGTCCTCTTTTGCCCTCAAGAGACTCGATAAGTGCTGTTTCCTCGCCGCATACGTAAGCGCCGGCACCTTTCATGACAACGATGTCGAAGCTGAAATTGCTTTCAAGGATATTTTTCCCCAGGAGCCCGTATGCCCTTGCGTCAAGAATGGCCTTTTCAATCCGCTCGATGGAGAGGCTGTATTCGCCCCTGATATATACAAAGCCCCTTGTACCGTGGATTGCATAACCCGCAATGAGCATGCCTTCGATGAGTTTGTGAGGGTCACCCTCAAGTATTAATCTATCTTTAAATGTTCCCGGTTCGCCCTCATCGGCGTTACAGATAACAAACTTTTCATCACCGGGGGTTTTAATGGCAAAATCCCATTTCATGCCTGTGGGAAAACCGGCTCCGCCCCTTCCCAACAAACCGGAAGACTTAATTTCAGCTACAACATCTTCGGAAGTCATTGTTTGAAGCACCTTTGCAATTCCCTCGTATCCACCGGCAGCGATGTATTCGTCGATATTTTCCGGATCAATAAATCCACAGTTCTTCAGCACGATACGGGGTTGTTCTTTCAGAAGACCCGTCTTTTCTTTTGTGATTATTGTCCTTTTCGGGGTTTCGGTGAGGATAAGCCTCGTTAGAGGTCTTCCTTTAAGCAGGTGTTCTTCTACCAGTTCAGGTACATCATCCGGGGTAACATCTGCATAATAAATGCCTTCGGGATAAACAACGAGAATAACACCCCTGCCTGTAATGCCTATACTGCCGGTTTCCAGTACCGATACCTCTTTATCCAAGCCCTGTTTTACAATTTCTTTAACAAGGGCATCTTCAACGGCGCGTGCACCTGACATAAGGGTGCCGGCGTCGATACTTATCAAAACGTGGTTTCGTACAATGTTCATGATGTTTGTCTCCTCTCCTCCAGGACGGTATCAACCCTTTCCGGTGTAAGATTGCCGATCATCTCCTCATTCATCATCAATGCGGGCGCCACACCGCATATGCCGAGACAGCTTGTAATCTCCAGGGTAAACACGCCATCTGCAGTTGTTTTCCCCACATCTACCTTGAGTTTCTTTTTGAGGTAATCGAGCAATGATTCCGAACCCATTAAATGACAGGGAGGGGAATCACACAGTCTTATGATGTAGCGTCCGCGGGGTTTCAGGCTGAACATGGAATAAAAGGTCACAACACCGTGAACGTAGCTGTACGGGATATTGAGGTAATCAGCGCACTTTTCAATATCTGCATTTGCCAGATAATGCTGCGGATTATTATCCTGAAGTTCATGTAATATAAAAAGGATGTTATCCAGTCGTGGATCAAATTTTTTCAGTATCGCATCTCTATACAAAACAGATCACCCCCTCTTTCATTAAACTTCAATCACATATTCAGAAACGGGCTTGTGGTTTACAATGTGCTCAGCAATGATCCTTTTTGCCTTTTCCGCGTCTATGTTTCCATAAACCACCACTTCCTTCCCTTCTTCATAAATTTCAATCATGGGTTCGTGGGAAGCGAGTCCCTTTTCACCTGTCTGGGTTACCATAACATCGGTGAGGTTACGCGTGGCGATCTCATCGAGGAGGGTCTTAAGCACCTCCCGTGCGCCTGCTGCAATACCACTTGTGCCCATGCCAACGACAATCTTGACACGTGCCTGTTTCTGTCTTAATTCAATCTCTTTTGAAGCCTTTTCCCTTATTTTCTTCAAATCTTCTAATTTCATATGCGTGCCTCCTTCTTTAAGAACGCTAAAATTTAAATGAATTCTAAGTTTTCGTCAAGATAATTGGTTAAGAATTTTATAACCTCAGGGTCGTGAATGGGTAACCCATCAAGTATTTTGTTAATTTCTTCTGTATCAAAAAAGAAATCCCTTTCATCGGTTTTAATCTTAAAAGAAAAATTTACTTCAGGATTGCTTACAGATAAAATAAGGATCGTATCTTTCAGTTTGCCGAGAGGCGGCAGATCCGGGTGGTCCAAAAGGAAGGATACCTCGATTTCAGTGCCGACCCCCGCATTGCTGCTTAGTGTAAAACTCCCTCCGCAGGTTTCTGCCGTTCCTTTCAGGAGAGGAATACCCAGACCCACTTTTCTTCCGGTTTTCGTAGAGTAAAATGGATCAACAACCTTTGCAGCGGTTTCTTTATCCATCCCCTTTCCATTATCAGATATTTTTAAAGATAATATATTCCTGGTCTTACTCAGCTCAATAGAAACAAGGACATTTTTTGCGCCTGCCGAGAGAGAATTGGCCACTATGTCGGTAATGTGAGCACAAATATCATCCATCATTAGAAGGAACCATTTTTTCCATTGCTTTCAACGCCTTTGCTATTTCTTCAACATTTGGCTCGTTCAGAGAAAGTGCTGTAATCCTTTTTCCGATATCATCTATATAATGGGCATCCGAAAATGTCACAAAGGGGATGCCCTTATTCATAATAAATGGCAATAGATGTGGAATATTTTCTTTCTTCCTTACCTCGAGAGCATCCAGCGGGAGGTCTTCAGGTACATACCCCAGTTGACTGATAATACTGAAATTGGGGCTGTCTATATGTGAAGAGATAACCAGCGCTCCCATCTGTTTTGCAAGAAAGACGGCATCATTTAAAGAAATCTGCGCTGAATTGAGGAGGAGTTTTTTTTCAAATCGAACGATATTGTCATCACAATCGACTACCACCTGATCACCGAAATAAGAGGGATCATTTTCAACCTCGGGGAGGAGATCATAAATTCTTCTATGAAAACTTGATGCTGTCTCATAATTGTCAAAAATTATAAGGAGGTGTATTTCTTCCCGGGTTTGCAGTTCCATCCCGAATAACACAGCAGTGCCGGTTTCTTTAGCCAATTCATGGGCATAGAAACCATTTTCAACCATATTGTGATCAGTGATGGCGATAATATCCAGACCGGCCTTCTGTGCATTGATAACGATATTTTTTGGAGACATTTCGAGACTTGCGCATGGTGAAAGGGTAGAGTGGATGTGGAGGTCGCATTTAAAAATTTTCAATCAGCTCAATCTCTCGTTAATGAATTATAGACAAGCCCTGCAATTTCGAAGGAAGAGCGGGAGTCTCTCAGGATGGCAATCCCTTCGGTTTTTGCCTTTTCGATAATCTCATTTTCAACGTGCAGGTTGCGTGGTATGATAATCCCAACGATGTCCTTGAGCTTTGCCACACCGAGAATATTGATATGTCTCTGAACGGTAATCCAGACAGAGTCCTCTTCGGCATTGGCTATTACATCAGAAAGGAGGTCTGATACATAGCCGCCTTTTATGACTTTTTCAAGGTTTATGTCCCCTGTCAGGATTTCAAAATTTAATAAATGCGCCAATTGTCCCAGGTTCATTGTATCCTCCAGATCGGGTATTTATGAAGCCTTCCGCTATTTTTCCTTCTTCGGCGAGGTATCAGACATGGACGGAGGGATTATACGGGCAAGATCGAGTATTTCCTCCGCCAGCATCTTTACCTTTTCTCTCAATTTAATGACACAATCCGTCTCAAGGGCCAGCTCTCTCACTATATCTTCCGCAAGTGCACGGCAACTGGGTGAACCGCAGGCGCCGCAATCAAGTCCCGGAAGATTGTTTGTGATCTGATCAATCCGTTCCATTTTTTCAAGGGCCCTGGAAACATCATCATCCAGCATCATAATGGTACGCGGTTGAATGAGCTCGGTGGATTTGAAAGTACCCTTTTCGTAGATGTCTGACAGTTCCTTATCCGTATAAAAAGATGTCTGGTTGGTCTGTTTTTCGATAAGATGACGCAGCCTTACCCTTCCTACGAAGAGATTCTGGATATTCAGGGGACCGCCGACACAACCGCCGGTACATGCCTGAAGCTCCATAAAATCAACGTCTTTGAGTTCACCGCGTTCAACCTCTTCGAGGAGGCTTATTACATTATGGATACCGCTTACTGCGAGTGAGGTTCCATACCCTATGCTTTTCGATTCCCCGGTAATGTAACCCCAGCCTATACCTGAACTTGTTGCCTTGTTGAGTCTGGGAGACGTTTCGTGGTGGTTCTTTGCAAGGTATTTCACAATATCCTTATAGATGAGGTTTGCACCAATCACCCCGTCAACGGCAGATTGTTTCGTAGAAATGGGGTTTTTTGTTTCCGTCACTTTGGCCGGGCAGGGAGAGATGAAGAAGGCGCCGATATCTTTTTGAGAAAGGCCTGTCCTTTTCTGAGCTTCTTCCTTTGCCATTCTTGCTGCTACCTCCATGGGGGTAAGGATAGGCACAACCTGCCCTAAAAGCTCTGGAAATTTTATTTGCATGAGACGCAAAACAGCAGGACAGGCAGATGAGAAAACCGGTTTTTCCCCTTTGTAAGCTGTGAGATATTTATGGACAATAGAGGCAACAACCTCTGCCGCCAAAGCAACCTCAAAGACATCATCAAAACCGAGATGAAAAAAGGAATTCAGGATATCTTCAATATTTTCGTTGTTTTTAAATTGACCAAAAAAGGCAGGAGCAGGAAGGGCTATACGGTATTTGTATGTTGAAAGCCTTTCCATCGTGTCTGTTAAGGCAATTTTTGCGTGATTTTGACAAACCCGTATGCATTCACCGCAGTCGATACACCGTTCCTGAGTAATCTGCGCCTTTCCATCGTGCACCCGTATTGCCTCCATGGGACAGCGCTTGATACAATTCGTACAGCCTTTGCATTTTTCATAGTCGAGACGGACTGCATGGAATTGGTTATACATACATAGTTCCTGTTTCAACCTGTTTTGTATCAGCAGGGTTAAGATATATAGTTGCCCTCAATGTCGTGCCTAAACCTACCGTGGTTTTAATATCCAGCTCATTAGAACATTGCTTGATATTGGGTAGACCCATACCCGCACCGAAACCCATTTCACGAACTTCATTGGGAGCTGTCGAATATCCTTCTTTCATGGCCAATTCAATATCGGGAATGCCTTCTCCAACATCTTCAGATAAAACAACCACCTGGTTTGGAGCGATAATGATCTTGATTTCTCCGTGATTTGAATGAATAACTATGTTCATTGCCGCCTCATAAACAATAATGGCAATATTTTTTACAATTTCCTGTTTTAATCCTAACTGCTGAAGAGCCTTTTTTGTCTTTGATGCCGACTCTCCGGCTATGAGAAAATCTTTTTCATCTATTTTGAATCTCAATGTTAATTGAGGTTTGTTTGCTGCCGGTTGGCAAGGGCTGCTTACCACGTCTTTCCTCTCATGCATCCCTCAACCCCGTTTGAAAACAGTAAACCGCAGGCGTTAAATATCAGCAAAGGGGTTGACAAAAGGGGAATATTTCCGTGATCAAGCTTGTTAATAATGTCCTCTGAGGGTTTTTTGCCACCTACGAAGACCACGCCTATGGCATCCATCACCTCTGCTGTATGAATTACATGCGGGTTTGTAAGGGAAGTAATGAGAAGGGTATCAGAGCTGGCAAAGGAGAGCATTTCGCTGATAAGATCACATGCGAAAGCTGTCTTTACTTCCCGGTCCAGTAGATGCTCTCCACAGATCACTTCAGCATTCAAGATATCTTGTACTTCTTTTAAAGTCATATCGTTGTCCCCACCTTCTCGTCATTTGAAAGCTGCTTTTGTTACGCAGCTTAAACAGATTTATAGTTTTAGATAGATTGTAAAACCTTACACGTTTTATCGGTTTTATGAAAGCCCAGGCAAACTATACATATTTTCCCATGATATAGTCGTTGAGATGCTCGATCATGATTCCCTGTGATTTGATAATCGCCATCACGACGTCACCTATGGAAATAATACCAACAAGCTTATCTCCATCCATGACCGGCAGGTGGCGTACCCTTTTTTCTGTCATCAAGGCCATGCATTCTTCGACCGAAGATGTCGGGTTGACAGCAAAAAGCTCGGTCGTCATGATTTCTTTGACGTATGTTTCTTTTGAAGATCTGCCTTTCAGGATTATTTGTCGTGCATAATCACGTTCAGTAATTATGCCCTCGACCCTTCCTTTATCATTTACCACCATCAGTGCACCGACTCCCTTTTCACGCATAAGTTCCAGGGAACGGTATACAATGGTATCAGGCGAAATCGACCAAACTTCACGGCCCTTCTTTTCTAAAATCTTTCCAACTTTTTCCATATGGTGCTCCTTTTTTAAGGTACTTGTTCTTGAAATAAAATATAAAAAAATGAATTATTATGCAAGGGTTATTTTTTCCTTTGCAGCTTCTGAATATTACCTGATATTGGCACTCTTGCAAAGTACGCTTTTCTCATTTTTAACATTGACATTACTTCCGTAAATAATATATTAAATTTAAACTAAAACTATGTCGTCATCTTCTAATAAAGTATAAAAGGAGTATATATGGATCAAATTACCTTAACAATCGATGGGCGTGAGGTACGGGGAGAAAAGGGCCAAACGGTTCTGGAAGTTGCATTAAAGAGCGGAATAAAAATACCGCATCTCTGCTACCACCCAAAGATAAGCAAAACAGGCGCTTGCCGGGTGTGCCTTGTCAGAATTAACGGGACAATACTTAAGGCCTCATGCGTGGAGCCAATAACTGAGGGGATGAACGTTATAACTGAAGATGAGGAAATTGTAAAAATAAGAAAATGGATATTAGAACTGCTTCTCTCTGATGGCGACCACAACTGCCTGTACTGTGAGGCGAATGGTGCATGTGAATTCCAGTCCCTGATCCAGCGCTACAATATTGGCGAAGTCAAGCCTGACCGCCAGAGGACTGTCAAAGAGGTAGATTATGAGTCAAGCAATGCCTTAAGAAGAAATGAGAACAGATGCATACTCTGCGGTAGATGCGTGAAGGCCTGTAAGGAAATCCAGGTCATGAACGTATGGAGCTTTGCGGAAAGGGGCAGCGGAACCCATCTTGTTGCGGATGACGACAAAAATATAGGCGATTCGAGCTGTGCAAAATGCGGAACCTGCGTGCAGCTATGTCCCACAGGCGCATTAAGTTTCCAGACAGTTTCCGGAAAGGGCGCAAACTGGGAATTAACGAGCACGCCGAGCATCTGTATATACTGCGGAGTAGGGTGTAAGATCGATTTCTACAAAAACAGGGAAGGCGTTCTTGTGAAGGCTATGGGCAACAACACCGGCCCCAACAATGGACACCTCTGTGTAAAAGGGAGATTTGGTTTTGACTTTGTTCAGAGCAATAAGAGATTGACTACGCCACTTATCAAGAAAAATGGTGTTTTTGAGGAAGCAAGCTGGGATGAAGCGCTTGATCTTGTTGCGACCCGGCTAACAGAGATAAAAGAAAAGTATGGTTCTGACTCAATAGGTTCTTTATCCTCGGCAAAATGTACCAACGAAGAGAACTATCTTATGCAAAAATTTATGCGCGCCGTGATCGGGACAAATAATATTGATCATTGCGCCCGTCTTTGACACAGCTCAACCGTCGCCGGTCTGGCGGCTGTGTTCGGTTCCGGAGCAATGACAAATTCTATAAGGGAGACCACGGTTTCCCGGGGGTTTCTGGTGATTGGTTCGAATACAACAGAGAACCATCCTGTTCTTGGTTCAATGATAAAAAAGGAAGTTATAAACAATGGAAAGAAACTTATTGTGGTCGACCCCAGGAAAATTGAACTTTCAAAATATGCAGACTACTATTTCGCGATAAATCCCGGCACCAATATAGCAATTTTAAATGGGTTTATGCATGTTCTGCTGAAAGAAGGCCTATACGATAAGAATTATGTAGAAACGAGATGCGAGGGTTTTGAAGCGCTGTCAAAAACCCTTGAAAAATATACGCCTGAATATGTTGCAGAGATTTGCGGTATCGATAACCCGGAGGATATTGTAAGCGCAGCAAGGCTCATGGCGGGATTGAAACCGATGGCGCTCTATTATTCAATGGGCATTACGCAATTTGTTTCAGGCGTTAACGGGGTAAAATCTACAGCCAATCTTCAAATGTTGCTTGGAAACATGGGTGTCGAGGGCGGCGGAGTAAACCCCTTAAGAGGACAGAATAATGTTCAGGGCGCCTGCGACATGGGTTGTCTGCCGAATGTATATACCGCTTATCAGCCGGTTACATCAGAGGACAATAAGGCGAAATTTGAGGCTGCATGGGGCGTCTCGGGATTGTCTACAAAACCGGGTCTTACTCTGCTTGAAATGTTCAATCAGGCCATTGCAGGGAATGTGAAGGCCATGTATACTATGGGTGAAAATCCGGTAGGTTCGGATCCAAACCAGCATCACATAATTGAGGCGTTGGAAGCGCTTGAGTTTTTTGTGGCGCAGGATATTTTCCTAACTGAAACGGCCAAATACGCAGACGTTGTATTTCCGGCCTGCGCCTTCCTCGAGAAAGAAGGCTCTGTTTCAAATACAGAAAGAAGAGTCCAGTTGATGCACAAAGTGCTTCAGCCTCAGGGTGAGGTACGGGACGACTGGTGGATCGTCATGCAGATTGCAAACAGAATGGGTGCAAAATGGAACTATACAAAAGCTGAGGATATTTTCGAAGAAATCAGAAATGTTACACCGTCATATGCGGGTATAACTTATGACAGAGCTGAATGGAATCTACTGCAATGGCCATGTCCTAATGTTGATCATCCGGGGACTCAGTATCTCCATAAGGAAAAGTTTTCAAGAGGCCTTGGTTTATTTACACCTATTGAATATACTCCACCGGCAGAAGGTACTGACTCAGAATATCCTATGATATTAACGACCGGACGTATACTTGACCACTTCCATACCGGTACAATGACAAGGAATTCAAAAGTGCTCGATGAAAATGTACCGGAAGGGTATGTTGAACTGAATCCAAACGATGCAGAGAACTTCAATATAAAAAACGGAGAGCTTGTATCGGTATCGTCGAGACGTGGAAGTATCAGGATAAAAGCAAGGGTAACGGCAAAGACAAAGCCGAATGTAGTGTTCATACCTTTCCATTTCTTTGAGGCATGTGCGAACGTTTTGACAATAGATGCGCTGGATCCCTTATGCAAAATACCGGAATATAAGGTATGCTCGAGTAGAATAGAAAAGATTCAGCCTTAATAACAGGGAATAGCTTTATACTGTAATATCAATTTACAAAGGGCGATGTTACAAAGGGCGATGACCGCCATAATCCATAATGGGTGATGCGGTTGGCTATATAAAATTTAAGGAGGGAAAATGGCTAACAAACCAGTAGAAATTGTCCAGCTTGCAGGTGACGCAGGGAAGTATAAGGCAAATCTCACACCCGGCAATTGGCTTGTGAGAAGCTTTATGGCAGGTCTCTTTATCGCTGTAGGAGGGGCGCTTGCAACAGTCTGTTCCACGGGGATGCCGATACCGGGTGTCAAATCTTTAATTGCAGGGGCAGTCTTCCCTGTGGGCTTGATCGCCATCGTGCTTACCGGGATGTCACTCTTTACCGGAGACACTATGCTTATCCCCATGGCGGTGTTTCAGAAAAAATCCACCTGGGCGAAGGTGTTTAACGCATGGTTTTGGGTATATATCGGTAATTTCATAGGTTCCCTTTTCTGGGCTTATCTCATGTCTGTCGGGCCTTTCAGTAAGGGTGGTTCACCCGAAGTGACTGTATTCGGGCAGAACGCAATCACTATTGCAGAAGCAAAGGTATTGCCATATATAGCAGCAGGAGGTGTAGGGCTATGGTCTGCGTTTATGAAGGGTATTGCCTGTAACCTTCTCGTGAATGTTGCCATTCTGCTTGCTATTTCCTCGAAGAACATGATCGGTAAGTTTTTCGGGATCTGGTTTCCCATCATGGCCTTTGTTTCGTCAGGCTTTGAGCATAGTGTGGCAAATATGTATTTTATTCCCGCAGGGATCATGATCGGCGCCAAAGTCACCTGGGGTCAATTCATTTACTGGAATCTTATACCGGTAACGATAGGAAATATTGTCGGAGGTTTTCTTTTTATCGGTGCAGTCTATTACTGGTCTTTCAAAAAAGAATTATCAAGCATATCGCCTACATAGTTATTTCATTCATAAAATGCCCCGGCAAGTAAAATCCGGGGCATTTTTTTATCCGGGTAGATGTGATATACTGTTATCGTTTCAATTAGCTCGTACCTCGAGCGAGAGGGGGAGGCTCCGCGGGCTTTGCCTGTGGAGGGGGCGACCCCCTTACGGGGACAAGCGTGAGCCCCAGAAATAGACCTATCCCCATCACCAGAAAAACAAATACAGTTACAGGCCACACGGGGTGTACAATCCTGTGTATTCCGAAGATAGGGAGAAAATACCAATTTTTCTTTATGGGAAAGTGCGAAATATGGGGTTCAGAACGCTATGGTCTCTATTTGAAAGACAAAGGTTGTCAGCCTACGGGTAAGTCCGTCTACCCGCCTGCCATAAGGATTAAGGATAGTGCTATTATGTCGCCTTCACGCATTGGCGTGCTTAGACCGTTTCTGAGGAGACCGTAGGATTCGTCGTTAAGGCGAATCCCCCAAATATCCTGGTCCGACTTCATGTTACCAGTCTCCGGGTCTATGAGTTGAGGCGCAATTACTGCAAGCACATCGCGTAGAGTAGAGCCAGACTCAACCTCCATAACGGAAGGTATCTCGGGCAACTGAACATTGGTGCGAATTTCAATCTTCAATTCGGAACTCCGAGGCTCTGAAAACCCATTCTAACAGTCAGTTCAACTATTTCATCGATGCGTTCCTTGGTCTTATAGTCAAACCAGAAAGTCATCCATGTGATCATGCCCAGCAAGAGAAGGGCTGCCCATGACGACTCGAGATCTTTAGCAACTCTGCCAATTGACTGTAGGTCGCTAATGGTAGTTCGAAAAAGACTGTAGAGATGTCTCCACTCCTTTTTAATCTCTCCGTGGTATTTATCCTTCACTGTGAGTGATTCATGGAGTAAAAAACGGAGTTCAGGGTGAGAAAGCACCAGTTTTGTGAAATCCCGGATCATTACGTCTAGGCGCTTTTGTGGCTCTTTTATCGACTCGATTTCTGCTAAGTAAGGGTGGAGAATAGTCTCAATTACGTGCATATGGACAGAAAAAAGGAGGTGGTTTTTGCTGTTGAAATAGTGATACAAGCTGGGTTTTGTCATTTTGGCTGCCCGACAGATATCGTTGGTTGAAGTCGCATCGAAGCCCTTTATCATGAACAACTTCATTGCCTTTTGCATGATCTCAATTTTCCTCTTTTTATATTGTGGCGTTACATCTTTTCCTTGTGACATTACCCATCTCCTCCGCAAACTTTGTTATTAATATACCAACCAGTAAGTATATAAATCAACCATTTTTTTGTCAAAAACTTATTCCCGTGCACTTTCATCTTTTTCTCCATTGCCCTCCGTAAGAAGAAAGGGTTCAGGTCTTTGACCCTACTCTCTCTTTTGACACCGGTTTTACAGAGGGAAAGAAGAAGTTATGGTTGATCTATTTTATCTTGACAAATAATTTGCATGTATGTAGAATCATCGCTATATTTACCAGTAGATACATATGGTATACGGTATCATGAGCTATTATTACGGATAATGCTCATTAAAAAAAATCATTCAGGAGCAGACATTATGAAGATCCAAAGATTGAGTGCATCAACCTTTAAGTTTTATTCTCCTTCGGGAAAGATTGTTGTGGTTGACCCCTGGTTAACTAATGATCCCCTGTGGCCGCTGTCTGAAAGATCGCCGGACAAACTGAAGGAAATCGATGTAATCGCCATCACCCACGCCCACCTCGATCATGTTGCAGGGATTAATGAGATTGCACAGCACAACAAGAAGGTTGTTTTCATCGCCCAGTTTGAATATGCCCTTTCCCTTCCGCGGCGCGGGATCACGAATGTAATTCCGACTGCGTTCGGCGCAACCGTTGATTTTCAGGGAATAAAATTCTCCATGGTTCCCGCCTCTCACACGAATTCAGAAATGTTTTCGGACGGCACAACGGAGATTATCGGGACCGCTGCCGGGTATGTCATCGAATTCGAGAACGGTCTGAAAGTGTATATAAGCGGCGATACGGGATTAACAGCGGATATGAAGTTTGTTGTTGGAGATTATCATAAACCGCACATCTCGATCCTTCCCGCCATCGGTTTTTTAATGATGGAGCCGGAGCAAGCTGCGTATGCCGCCAATATAACCGGCTGCAGCTATGTGATACCTTGCCACGATTTCCCCAGAAACGTCTCTGATGCTGCTGATCCGGAAGGTTATAGCGAGTTTCTCAAACAGTTTCCCGTCCAGGATACATTCAAGAAAGTGGAAAGATTCATGGAAATCATCAAGAAAGAATACCCCCATATAAAAGGTATTTATGTTCCTATAGGCGGGACTACAGAGATTGAGATGATATAGCGCTTTTGTAAGACCGGGCAGATCCAGTTCCGGTGCCATTGAAAAATCGCATGTCCCAAATTAGTAAAAAATCTCTTGACAAAAAGTTCTATTATGGTATTTATTATATCTACCAGTCAGTATACTGGTAATATATAAGAATACTGGTAATATTTAAGGAAGTGACTGATACAAAATAAGTATGACAAAAACCAGCATTTAAAACATTTTAACGATAGGGGGACTTAAATGATCAAAGAATTTTTGATTGAAAAATTTCAGAGGATTGTAGGTAAAGAAAATGTCCTCACGACGTCTGAGGCGTTGAAGGCATATTCCTATGATGGGACCACAAGTTGGATACATGAGCCCGATGTAGTCATATTCCCTACAAGCACAAAAGAAATTTCTGAGAGGTGGAACAAACGTAAGCGGCGGCTCGGTGCCAATCGAGGGAGGCATTGTCATGTGCTTCACCAAGATGAACAAGATATTGAAGATCGATAAAGAGAATCTAACAGCCACCGTGGAGCCCGGTGTTGTCCTCCAGGACCTGACACTCAGGCTTATGAAGGAAGGTCTTTTTTTTCCGCCTGATCCGCAGAGCTTCCTGGGCGCCACGATGGGCGGGATCATCGCCGAAAATGCCGGAGGCCCTGCCTGTGTAAAATACGGGGTGACTAAGCAGTACATTCTGGGCCTTGAGGTAGTGCTCGCCAACGGTGACATTATCAATCTCGGTGGAAGAACCCTGAAAAATGTGGTCGGATATGACCTCATTCATATTTTCATCAGTTCCGAAGGGACCCTCGGTATTATTTCTCGGGCAGAGCTGAAGCTCAATCCCCTCCCCAAGGCTAAAAAAACGATCATGGCAGTCTACAGTGATGTTGCCGTGGCCGGGGAAAGTGTTTTCAGGGTTCTCGAAAACGGTGTTATTCCCGATAAGATTGAATTTCTCGACAACTGGGTGATTAACAGGATCGAGGAGATGATGCCCATGGGACTTCCGAAGGATGCGGACGCGGTACTTCTCTTCGAGTGTGACGGCATCCCCGAGGCGGTGGAGAAGGAAACCGAGCAGATCGTCGAGATCACCAAGAAATATGGTGCAGTGGACGTACGGGTTGCCAAGGATCAGGCCGAGGCGGACAAATACTGGCTCGCGAGACGTGCAGGATTCGCCGCAGTCTTCGGAAAGGCGCCTACCGTCCTGGCAGAAGATGTCACCGTTCCAAGAGGCCAGATACCGAATCTCATCAAGAAATGCAAAGCGATAGCGAAGAAATATGATATAGAAATTGTTATTCTGGGCCATGCGGGCGATGGCAATCTCCATCCTTCCATTCTCACGGACGTCAACAATAAAGAGGCCTACGACAGGGCACTCAAAGGTCTGGATGAGATTATTGAGTCTACCGTTGAGCTCGGCGGCGTCCTCTCGGGGGAACACGGCATCGGCCTTGAAAAGCAGAAGTTCTTCAGGCGGGTCATCGATCCAAACGTAATCAATTTGATGAAGGGCATCAAACAGCTTGTTGATCCGAACAATATCATGAATCCAGGCAAGATCTGGTAGGATAAGGGGGAAGCTTTGGATAACTTGAAAGAACTGAAAAAAGTAGAACAATATGCCGCTCAGTGTATGAAGTGTGGCTTCTGCAGTTTCTTCTGTCCTGTCTATCAGGAAGAGCACATGGAGACCGGCGTGGCAAGAGGAAAGAACTACCTCGTGAGGGAGATTCTGGCCGGCAGACAGGAGTTTACCAAAGAAATGGGCGACATCATCGGCAAGTGTCTTCTCTGCAAGAGGTGTGTCGCCAACTGTCCGTCGAAGACGCAGATTGACCGCGTTGTTGTTGGGGCCAGGGCCGAGATGGTCAAGAAGAAAGGGTTGGGGTTCGTAAAGGACTTCGCCTTTCGCAAGGTCATGTCAAATAGAAAGGCCTTTGGAAGATATGTAAAATTAGCAAAGGCATTCCAGTGGATGCTTCCAAAGACAGAAGGCAATATCAGACACTTACCCGATTTTTTGAAGGCGCTTGGTCAGGGAAGGAACATTCCTGCACTTGCTGACAAGTTTCTACGTGATATGGTTAAACCTGTCTATAAGCCACAGAACGGTCAGGCAGCCAAAATGAAGGTTGGCTTCTTTATGGGGTGTGCAATGGATTTTATATACCCTGAGCTGGGGCTGAAGATTATTGATTTCTTGACAAAAAAGGGCATTGAAGTGGTTGTTCCCGAAAGTCAGAACTGCTGCGGTGCTGCCATTTACTTCAGCGGTGATTTTGAGACAGGCAGGATGCTTGCAGAAAAAAACATTAAAGCATTTAAAGATGTAGATTATATCGTAACAGGTTGCGCTACGTGCAGCTCGACTTTGAAGGATTATCAGAAGTACCTCCCGGACAATGAAGATCAGCAAAAAAGATATGAAGAATTTGAAAAGAAGATAAAAGACAGCACCGAGTTTATTATTGATGTTATGAAGGTACCACTGGAAGAATTCAAACTGAAAAAGGAATTTGAAGGTAAGACGGCCACATGGCATGACCCGTGCCACCTTGTAAGGTATCAGAACATTAAAGACCAGCCAAGGATGATCCTGAAGGCTTTAAAAGGTTTGAAATATGTTGAAATGCCTAATGCCGATATGTGCTGCGGTATGGGCGGTTCCTTTAGCGTTTATCACTATGATCTTACAAAGAAGATAGCGGACAAGAAGATGGCGGGTATTAAAGCCACGAATGCCGATATCGT
>JAPLKD010000007.1 GCA_026388245.1 Pseudomonadota bacterium
CATCACTGCACCCCCGGATTTTATTGTCCATATTCAAATATGCTGCCCCCCGGTTACTGTATGCCCCGGCATAGTCCGGCTTGAGACGGATAGCCTCATTATAATCCTCTATTGCCCGCTGGTACTGATCGAGGCCGTAGTATGCATTCCCCCGGTTTTTGTATGATTGGGCAAGGTTCGGCTTGAGACGGATAGCCTCGTTGTAATCCTCTATTGCCCGCTGGTACTGACCGAGTTTCCCGTATGCTACCCCCCGGTTGGAGTATGCTAAGGAAAAAGGGTGGGGTCAGGTCTTGAATTATCAGTTTTTTTAATCTCTGGCATAGGCGATTTTCGATGGTAACCGCCCGTTTTAACTGTAGGACGTTGGATGTCCGCTCCGCTGGGACGTAGGACGTTCATTCGCCTTGCTCATCAGGGGTGATAATCGGTATGTTCTTCGCTTATTTCACTTATCATGACGCCTCATTCACAGCAACGGTTTCCGGAACTGCAAATTGTGAGAAAATGTTCTGAAACATTTTCAGAAACTGTTGCTGAAAATACCGAAGCCTTTCCAAAACCAATAGAGACAGGGAAATGACTAATTCTCCGCAACAGTTGCGGAGAATTTGGAGGTAGCCGAAGTGGGGGACGGAAGGAACCCTTCACATTTTCAGTTTTCTCTTGCTAATCCCAGTATCTCTTCAACCTGTTCCCTTAGTCGGGGAATCTTGTTCGCCACCACATCCCATACAAGATCGTAGTCAACGCCAAAGTAGTCGTGGATCAAGCGATCTCGCATTCCTGGAATTCGGGTTGGGGTCGGACCAAGCTAAGTGTTAAAAGCAGTGTTTAGTTTTGAGTGTTAAGTTTTGAGTTGAAACCCGATAATATTGGCTTAGAGTGCTGTTTTTGAAGGTAATTTGTAACAATAGCGACATTATTGTCGAGCACACTATATCTTTTCGACATTATTTTCCTTGTTTCCCAATGGTTTACATTTAATAATACAATAAATACAGTGTGTTGTAGTTTATTACCAGTTGGTATGTTTATTGCAAACCTGTTTATGTATGAAAGAGAGGTTGAATTTATCATCATAATAAGCAATTATCAATACCATAAGGACGAAGGAGGGTGATGAAGATGAAAAGAAGGATGTTAGTGGCCTTAGTTGTTATATTAGGGCTTTCATTTATCCTGCCAACTGTAAGTTTTGCCTGGAGAGGGAGCGCTGGAGGCGGAGCCGGATATCGTGGTGGATGGGGAACTGGAGCCGGATATCGTGGTGGATGGGGTCCATACAGGCCCTATGGGTGGTATCGTCCCGGAGTTTATGTAGGAGCAGCGTTTGTGAATCCATGGTATGTTCTCCCTCCTGTATACGCCTACTCACCTGTTGTTGTGTATACCGATCCCCCGCCCGCTTATGCCTATCCGGATCCCCGGCTTACAGGACAATATACGGGCGAGAACCCTCCCGGAGAGTGGATTACAGTGCCCGGTCAGTGGGTAGACGGTATATGGATTCCTTCACATAGCACCTGGGTTCCCGTGAATCAGTAGCTATACCAATTTGCTGTAATATGATTGTTAACTACTCCACTGTGACACTTTTTGCCAGGTTGCGCGGCTGGTCAACGTCGGTTCCAAGCAGGTTTGCAATGTAATATGCGATGAGTTGCAGCGGGACTACGCAAAGGATGGGGAGAAGTTCATAGATTGTTTCCGGAACAGTGAAAACAGCATCGACCCTGTCTGCCATTTCGTGGGAGGGATCATCGGTGAAGAGGATCAGTCTGCCTCTTCTTGCCAGAACTTCTTCAATATTCCCGCAGGTTTTTTGGTAGGTTTGATCGCGGGGAGAAACAACTACTACAGGTAAATTTTCGTCGATAAGGGCAATGGGACCATGCTTCATCTCGCCTGCAGCATAGGCCTCAGCATGGATATAGGATATTTCTTTAAGTTTTAATGCACCTTCCATAACGGTAGGATAATGAATGCCTCTCCCGATATAGAGAAAATCTTTACACGTCATATATCTTCTTGCAAGTTCCTCCAGGGGAGAGATGTGATCGAGTATTGTCTGAATTTTGTGCGGTATCTTCTTTATCTCTGCTATCATATCGCGTATTTCATCGGTATCCATCTTGCCGAGTTTTTTTGCCATGTGAAGCATGAGCATAAAAAACACGGAAATCTGTGTTGTGAAAGCCTTTGTTGATGCAACACCGATCTCCGGCCCTGCATGAGTGAATATTACTCCATCTGCGTCCCTGGCAAGCGTACTGCCGAGCACGTTACAGATGGACAACGTATAGACGCCATTCCTCTTACCTTCCTTCATAGCAGCTATGGTGTCAGCTGTCTCGCCGGATTGGGAAACGAGGATGAGAATATCGTTTTCACTTAAAATAGGATTTCTGTAACGAAATTCTGAAGCAATGTCTGTTTCCACGGGGATTCTTAAGTTTGCCTCAAACATATGTTTTCCGATCATACAGGCATGGTATGATGTCCCGCATGCTACCATCCAGATCTTCTTCACCTTTTTGAGGTCAGGGAGCGCCAATTCCTCGAAGTCAACCTGTCCCTTCTCCTCTTTGAACCTGCCCAAAAGTGTTTCTGAGATGGCCCTTGGCTGTTCAAAGATTTCTTTTAACATAAAATGCCTGTAGCCGCCTTTTTCAGCCATGGCACCAGTCCAGTTTACGGTATGGATTTTCCTTTCCACCTTCTCACCATCTGTATTCATAAGAAACATTTCATCATCCCGGAATACAGCCATATCATTGTCTTCAAGGAAGATAAACCTGTTTGTCCTGTCAATAACGGCAGGGGCATCACTTGCTATAAAAAATTCTTTGTTGCCCACACCGACGATGAGGGGACTTTCCTTTCTGGCGGCAATCATTATCTGCTCTTTTTCACGCATAATGCCCACTGCATATGAGCCATGGAGTTCTTTCAGGGTAAGCCTTACCGCTTCAATAAAATCTTTCCCTTTATCAAGATGGCTGATGATAAGGTGGGGAATGACCTCTGTATCCGTATCGGATGCAAACTTGTGACCTTCATTTCGTAATTTTTCTTTAAGTTCTATATAATTTTCTATAATCCCGTTATGAACAACAACGACATCTCTAACCCTGTGTGGATGGGCGTTCCGCTCCGAGGGTTCTCCGTGAGTGGCCCAACGGGTATGGGCAAGCCCCATGGTTCCTTTAAAGTTCCCATTAGAGATGACCTTTCTCAGATCATCTACTTTCCCCTTTTTTCTTCCCACCGCTATCTTGTTATTGTGCCAAATGGCAATACCGGCAGAATCGTACCCCCTGTATTCGAGCTTTTTCAAGGCGTTGATGAGGATATCGCATGCTTCATCTTTTCCTTTATATCCAACTATTCCACACATGTATTCTCCCCTGTGATTTTACTTTGCGATCTCCGCCCAATGTTCATTGTTGCTATAAACTTTTATGCTTTTCCATTTCGTAATAGTTACAAGTAATTGCTGCTGTCCCAACGTTAACATTTTTACCGAATTAGAGCGCGGTTGCTGGACGTATCCGTGAAAATGGACCAATTACCGCACCTTCTTTAATGTCGTCCTCTTCAATGACGGAAAACCCCTCGATGTGTACATTGTCGTGTATCGTTGAATTTTTAATAATCGTATTGGGACCTACAACGACATCTTCCCCGATTGTGGTGTTTCCCATGATATAGGAGTTCGGGAAAATGATGGTATCTTTTTCAATTGTTACAGTACTTTCGATATAGACATTCCTGTCAAGCAAGGTCACGCCGTTTTTTATGTGGGCATCGAGAACCCTATCTTTCATTGTTAAATTGGCCTCTAATAAATCTTTCCTGCCGTTAACGCCCAGTACCTCTGATGATTTATCATAATGGTAACCCTTGACGGTGAGGCCTTTGCTTTTTGCCACTTTGCATATATCGGTAAGGTAATACTCACCTTTTTTATTGTCATTTTGGATCTCTCCGAGAAGGGCGAAACGCTCTTCAGGGATAATACATATCCCAGTGTTGATCTCCTGTATTGCTTTCTCTTCAGGGGTTGCATCGGCATCTTCGATAATATCTTTGATTACATTACCATCCATAAACACCCTTCCATAACCTGACGGGTTATCTACCCTGGTTGTCATAAATGTGATATTCCCCGATTTTTTGTAAAAGGAGATGAAATCATTCAGAGTAGAGTATTCCATGAGAGGCACGTCGCCATATAGAATGAGAATATCACCTCCGTGAATAAACCGTTTGGCCGTGAGGACTGCATGTGCAGTGCCTTTTTGTTCGGTTTGCACGGAAAAATTGACATTGTACCTTTCCAGAAAGGCCTCAACCTTTTCCCTCCCAAATCCGGTCACGACGGTTATGCTTACAGGGGCCAACTCTTTTGCCCTCTCAACTGCATACCCTATCATGGGTTTTCCCATAATCTCGTGCATTACTTTCGGTTTTTTTGACAACATCCGCTCGCCTTTTCCTGCAGCGAGAATCACAATATTAAGCTTTTTCATCGATTGGCACCTTCTTCCCAAGAAATCTTGTAATAATGATACTTAATTCATAAAGCCCCCACATCGGTAAAGCCATTAATATCTGGCTTGAAATATCCGGGGGTGTAATGATTGCGCTCAGTATGAATATCGCGAGTATTGCATACCTTCTTTTTGTTGAAAGCATTCTGTGGTTAATGATACCGGCCTTGCCAAGATAGAATGCAACAAGAGGCAATTCGAATATTAACCCGAATATTATCAGCAGCTTCAGGGTGAGGTTCATATAGCCTTTCAAATCTGGCATAGGTATAATAAAATTCCCTGCGTAACTGACAAAGAATTTATATATGACCGGCATTATGATGTAATAACAGAACAGTGCTCCGGAAACAAAGCAGAGACTTCCAAAAAAGATAAAAGGAATGACATATTTCTTCTCTTTTTCATAAAGCCCCGGCGCTATAAACATCCAGAATTGATAGAGGATAATGGGGGATGAGATAAAGATGGCAACAACAAAAGATATTTTGAAGTATGTTATGAATGCCTCGGTTACATAGGTAAAAATGAAAGAACTTTTTTCCGGCATTACCTTTATAAAAGGTTGCATGAGAAACGAAAAAACCTTTTCTTTGAAATAGTAGGCAAAAACGAAGGCGATGGCAAGGGCGATGAAGCAGACTATGAGTCTGTCTCGAAGCTCTTTTAAATGGGAGAAGAATGGTTGCTTTTCATCTGTCAGGGGTTGTTTTGTCATAAATAAAAACTCGTTACGCGTTACGCATCACGCGTGACGGGTTTAGCATTGTTGTCTTCCTTCTTTTCTGTTTCCGGAACGGTATCCTGGCTTATAACCGTTTCTTTAGGAGGTTCTTCTTTGATAACCTCTTCCTGTATTGTTTCTTTTACTTCATCTGCCATCCGCTTGAATTCATTGAATGCCTTACCAAGCGATTTCGCAAGCTCGGGTAGCCTTGAAGGGCCTACAACAATTAAAGCCACAACAAGTATTACAAGTATCTCAGGAAGACCGACACCAAACATGTATGTAAAATATCACAAAAAAATCGCGAGGTAAATGAAAACCCGTAAACAGTTAATAGCGAACAGTAAACAGTGAATAGCAGACAGGGCAGAAAGAAGAGAGTAAACACAAAAATTCTGTCGGGAGTCGATTTAAATAATTATGCTTGACTGTGTAAGGAGTGCGGTCGTATTATTGATGTGGAAGTACAATGTGGTTTTGTAGTGAAACAGGGGATTGATGGACATAAGATAGAAGAAGTTCAGGGCTATTTCAAAGGCACAAAAATAAAAAAAGGAGGTTTATCATGGCAGAGAGATCAGAGGTTTACAAATGTGGTATTTGCGGTAATATTGTTGCGGTAATGCAGGGTGGAAAGGGTCAGCTTGTATGCTGCAATCAACCCATGTTGCTTTTGAAGGAGAATACCGTTGATGCATCCCTTGAGAAGCATGTTCCGGTAATTGAGAAGACAGCAGATGGCATCAAGGTAAAAGTTGGCGGTGTTCCTCATCCGATGGAAGAAAAGCATTATATTGTCTGGATTGAGCTTATTCTTGATGGCAAGAGTTACATTCAGTTCTTGAAACCCGGGGAAGCACCAGAGGCATTTTTCCCGGTAAAGGGTGAACAGGTAACGGCGAGAGAATATTGCACGCTGCATGGCTTGTGGAAGAGCTGATCTTCTATTCCAATGATGATGAGGAGGAGGATGATACATGAAGAGCCTAAAAGGAACAAAGACCGAGAAAAACCTTCTTACTGCTTTTGCAGGAGAATCACAGGCAAGGAACAGATATACATATTTTGCATCTCAGGCAAAGAAAGAAGGATACGAGCAAATATCATGGTTTTTTTCTGATACTGCTGATAATGAGAAGGAGCATGCAAAGAAATTCTTTAAATTTCTTGAAGGAGGAGAGGTTGAAATTACTGCAACTTTTCCTGCCGGGGTAATAGGAAAAACCTCTAAAAACCTTCAGGCAGCAGCAGCCGGTGAAAATCTTGAGTACATAGTATTGTATCCGGAAGCTGCAAAGATTGCCGATGAAGAGGGATTTCCCGAAGTTGCCCGGATATTCAGGTACATTGCGCACGTTGAGCAGGGACATGAAAAGAGATACCTTGCCTTACTGAACAATATAAAGAATGAGAAGGTTTTTAAGAAGGATGGTGTTGTGAAATGGAGATGCAGGAATTGCGGTTATGTTCACGAGGGAAAGGAAGCCCCGAAAGAATGCCCTGCCTGTGCCCATCCCACGGCATATTATGAGGTGATGGCAGAGAATTATTAACTTAAGGATTCGAGGGTTTAAGGATTCGAGGGTTTTGGAAGATTTTAAACCACTGGACCCCTTGAACCCCCGACCCCTTATTTCTTAAGTGGGTTTTTCCCTTGACACACCTCTTTACCATCTGTTACCTTTCACATTGAAACGAATTACCCCCAAAAGGAGAATGATTTTTTAAGCATGAAAATAGCAGGTATTCAGTTCGCTTGTTCCGTTGACAGGAACGCTAATGTTGAAAAGGCGTTGAAGATAATGGATCTTGCCCTAAAAGAAGGGGCTAAGATTATCTGCTTTCAGGAATTATTCAACCTCCAATGGTTTCCTAAAGATAGAGACGCCAATGCATTCAGCTTAGCTGAAGACACGAGAAGCGAAACCATCAAGATTATGAGAAAAAAGGCAAAATCATCCGAAGCAGTGATTATGCTACCTCTCTTTGAAAAAAGTGGTTCCCGCTATTTTAATTGTTGTATAGTAATAGATTCCGATGGCACAATTTTGGGGAGATACAGGAAAATTCATCTTCCGGATATACCTCTCTGGGAGGAAAAATATTATTTTTCTCAGGGTGATAAAGGATTTCCTGTTTTTGAAACAAAATTTGGAAAGATTGGTGTTCAAATCTCGTGGGACAACCTTTACCCTGAAGGAACAAGAATCCTCACGTTAAGAGGCGCTGATATTGTGTTTGCCCCCACAGCATGTGCATTCAAATCCCAGCATATCTGGCAAACGGTTATATCTGGAAATGCCATTACGAATGGGGTTTTTATCATGAGGGTAAACAGGGTAGGGAGTGAACCTGCCCAGGATTTTTATGGAATGAGTTTTTGTGCGAGTCCTGAAGGAGAATTAATCGGAGGGCCAACAGGTGGCGGCGACAGTGTTCTTCTTGCAGATATTGATCTGGAATATTTGAAAAGAGTGAGAAGGGAGTGGCCTTTGATAAAAGAAAGGAGGCCTTCGCTATATAAAGAAATTCTGGAGTAATGATAATGAGCAACGAACCTTCGCTTTGTATAGTGTGTGCCTGGCGGGAGAACTGTAAAAAGAAGTTCTTAAGAGGCAAAGATGTTAGCATGAGATGTCCTGATTATACGAAGGATTTATCTATAAAGCATTCGGAGAAAGGTAATGATAAAAAAAAGGATAGTGGAGATTATAAAGGAGGCATGTGACAACTGTAAGGAAAAAGGCGTTTTTCCTTACGAGATTAATATTGACCCCATTGTAGAGATACCAAGAGAAGGAGAATTCGGAGATTATTCAACAAATATCGCTTTTCTTCTTGCCCCTAAACTGAGAAAAAATCCACAGGAAATTGCAAAGACAGTTATTCAAAATATGAATTATAATGATACGTGTGAGAAAGTAGAGCCTGCCGGCAAGGGTTTCATAAATTTTTATGTAAAAGATGAAATATGGAAGCAAACATTAATGGATATTTATGAATCAGGGATAGATGGCTTTTTGCCTGATGCGGGCAATGGAAAGAAAGTCCTCATAGAATTTGTGAGCGCCAATCCCACGGGTCCCCTGCATATAGGTCACGGGCGGGGTGCAGCGGTAGGCGATGTCCTGGCAAACATATTAAAGAATACCGGCTATAATGTGACAAAGGAATATTATATTAATGATGCAGGGAAACAAATAGCCACCCTTGGTGCATCAACCTATGCGCGCTGGAGGGAACTAAAAGGGGAAGATATTGAGTATCCGCAACACTTCTATCAGGGGGATTACGTAAAAGAACTTGCAGCAGAACTGATAGAGCATAATGTCCCCATCCCGGCTAATCAGGATGAGGCCATCAAATTTATGGCAGGTTATTCGGGTAGTAAAGTAATGAAGGGCATTCAGGAAGACCTTGAAGAATTTGGTGTGTTCTTTGACAACTATTATAAGGAATCCACACTATATGAAAATGGTATTGTTGATGATACCCTTGAATTACTGAGACAGAGAGGTTTTTCTTACGAAAAAGATGATGCGTTATGGTTTAAGACAAGTCTATTTGAGAAGGATGAAGATAGAGTTTTAATAAAATCAGATGGTGAGAAGACGTATTTTGCCTCAGATATTGCCTATCACAGGGAAAAATTAGAGAGAGGCTTTAAATTATTAGTTGATTTATGGGGTTCGGACCATCATGGGTATATTCCGAGGTTAAAGGCCTCCCTGGAAGCCCTTGCCGAGCAAAAAGACAGTCTGAAGGTGATTCTTATACAGTTTGTTACGCTCTTGAAAGATGGCAAACCCTTTGGCATGTCGACCAGAGCAGGGCAGTTTACCACTTTGAAAGAGGTTTTGAGCGAGGTTGGCAGAGATGCGGCGAGGTTTTTCTTCCTTATGAGGAAGAGTGATGCTCACCTGGAATTTGATCTCGATCTTGCAAAAAAGACTTCAAATGAAAACCCTGTGTTTTATGTTCAATATGCAAATGCACGGATTCAGAGCATTTTCAGAAATGCAGAAGAAGATGGAATAGATGTGGATACCCTTATGGCAGAAAGCAGAAGGCAGAAAGCAGAAGGCAGTATTAATATAGACCTTTTAACCAGTAAAGATGAGATTGATTTAATTAAAGCCATCCATCATTTTTATGATGTAATAGAAGGCTGCGCGAGAAACCTTGAGCCACATCGTTTAACATTTTATCTGATCGACCTTGTTGGGAAATTCCATAGTTATTATAATAAAACTAGGGTGTTGAAAAACGAGGTAAATCTAACTACGGCGAGACTGTTGCTCCTCTTTATGCTGCAAAAGGTTATTAAAAAGGGTCTGGATATTCTCGGTGTATCTGCACCGGATAAGATGTAATTAACTTGGGAGAGGGGATGGAAAAAAAGAAGAGTAAAACCAGGGAATATATCGAATCGCTTGTTATTGCTGCGATTATTGCCTTTTTTGTGCGAGGGTTTTTTATTCAGGCATTCAAAATACCGTCAAGCTCGATGGAACCTACTTTATTGATAGGTGACCATCTGCTTGTAAACAGGCTTAGTTATGTTATGAAAGTACCTTTTACGGATACTGTAATTCTTGGCCTCGGTGACCCAAAAAGAGAGGATGTAATTGTATTCCGTTATCCTGTGGACAGAAGTAAGGACTTTATCAAGAGGGTTATTGCCATTGAAGGAGACATTGTTGAGATAAAAAACAAAGTTATTTATATAAATGGAAAAAAAATCAACGATAGGTGGGGACATTATAGCGATAGCGGGGTTATACCGGTTTACTTATCACCGAAAGATAACCTGGGACCCGTTACTGTGCCCAAAGACTCCTATTTTGTCATGGGTGACAACAGGGACAGAAGTCTTGACAGCAGATTCTGGGGTTTTGTAAGGAAGGAAGACCTTGTCGGGAGAGCCCTCATATTGTATTTCTCATGGAACAACAAATCGGATGATGTTCTTAATTATGTGAGATGGACGAGGATAGGAAAACTGATTCGCTAACATCCCTATACAGAATCGAGCTATTTCGTGTTTTAGATGCAGTTGATAGATTTTAAAAAAGAGTTATGGTAGTATTACGTCCATGAAAAGACTCGTAACATGCGTAATTTTCGTTTTACTTCCCCTTTGTGCAACTGCAAATGATTATTCTTCCTCTATACTTTCTTTTTTGAAAGGTTACAGGAGCGAAGTTCAGGGAAAATATGATGATGCTATTGAACATTACAAATCAGCGCTCCGTTTTGATCCAAAATCTTCTGATATAAGAAGTGAACTTTCTTTTTCATACATCAAGAAGGGTGAAATCGATAAAGCTGAACCGATTTTACAGGAAGCAGTCAAATTTAACGAAAACAGCCGCAGTGCCCTTATCCTATTAGGAAGCATCTATTCTGCAAAGGGTGAGTTCGATAAAGCAAAAATCATGTATGGGAAATGCATTGTTTTGAATGAGGAGGACACAGAAGCATACCTGTACCTCGGTTCTATTTATATAGGGGAAAAAAAATATGAAGAAGCAATAAAGACATATGATAAAATTCTTACCTACGATAGCGATAACCTCATTACGCTGTATTATATCGGGCGAATAAAGGCAGAATTAAAGCAATATGGCGAAGCCAGGAAATATTACAATAAAGTATTAGAAATTAAACCTAACTTTGAGCCTGCTCTTCTGGATATGGGGAATATTTGCGAAATTGAGGGCAATTACACTCAGGCTATAGAGTATTACCAGAAAGTCATTGTTTTTGACCCTCTTAATAAAAAGGCAAGATCGAAAATTGCCGATATATTTATCAAGCAGAGGCAGTACGACAGGGCAATAAATGAATTTGAAAAGTTGTCTGATGTTGACAGGGACGATCTTTCGGTGAGGGTAAAAATAGGTCTTTTACATCTTGAACAGGAGAGATACGATGAGGCAATAAGGGAATTTAACATATTACTTGCAACAAAACCTAAGAACAATTCGGTAAGGTTGTACCTTGCTCTGGCGCTCAAGGGCAAGGGTGATGCGCGAAGGGCTATTGATGAATTCTTAAAGATTGACACTAAATCAGAGGAATTTCAAACTGCCATTAAAAGTCTCACCTTGCTCTATATGAAATCGGGGCTAATTGATGAAGGAATTAAGAAATTGTCTGCACTTCTTGAGATTAAGAAGGATGATGCAGATATCTATATGATGCTGGCCACTCTTTATGAAGAAAAGAATGATTATCCTAAGGGGATAGAGGTTCTTGAACAGGCAAGAAGGAATATTCCTGAAAATCTGGACCTTTTGTATCAGACAGGTATGTTGTACGAGAAAACTGGTGATACAGAAAGGGCTCTAACATATATGGAAGATGTTTTGAAGATTGACCCGGAGTACCCGAATGCCCTGAATTTTATCGGGTATACATGGGCTGACAAAGGTATCAATCTCGACAAAGCCGAAGAGATGATAAAAAAGGCGTTAGCCAAAAAGCCTGATGATGGCTACATCATCGATAGTATGGGGTGGGTCTACTATAAAAAAGGTGATTTCGATAAGGCTCTTAATGAGTTGCAGAAGGCTTACGAGAGATTGCCTGAAGACCCCACAATTGCCGAACATCTTGGCGATATATACGCAAGTTTAAAAGAATATGGTAAAGCAAAGGAGTATTACGAAAAATCTCTGACATTAGAAAAAAATGAGGATAAAAAGAAGGCTATCGGAGAAAAATTAAAAGGTATCGAAGATAAAGCAAAGTGAAAAAGATAGCCCTTTTGATGTTTATCTCTTTCCTTATTTCTGCATGTGCATTAATGCCCCGAAAGACTGTTCAGATTGCATGGCCGGATAACATTCAATATATAGAAGCGTTTTGTGAGCTTGATATGGCATGGAAAAATTCGAAATATTCCGGTTCCATGTCGTTAAAACTTGAATATCCCGATAAACTTATCATAGATGTCTATGGCCCTTTTGGGGATACTGTCATCCATCTGGAAAAAGAGGGGGAGAAATATCTTTTAGTTACAAAAGAAGTATCTACCTCCGAAGAGGCTGAATTCGAACAAGATTTTGGTATAAAACTTTCCGAATTTATCGATGACTTAGTTTTAAAAGATTATAGAAGAGGAGAGACGGGGAATAAGTACATTCAAAAAAGACTTTATAAGGTGAAGTATGAGTTAGATAGTGGAGGTGACAATAGCATTTGCTGGGAAATAAAAGATGGTAATATGTGTATAACTTTTCTTGAAGCAAAATTCGAAAAGTAAGTAAAATATGGCCGGAAAAGTAGTAATAGGAAGATGTAAAACCTATGACACTGATAAAATCAAGAATTTTATTTACAAAGGCTTTGAAGAAATAGACTTTAAGATTGTAAAATCAAAGGTTCTATTAAAACCCAATCTCTTAAGCGCCAACCCCCCTGATAAGGCCGTGACAACCCATCCAGAATTTATAAGGGCAATTTCTGAAATTCTTATGGACTACTCCTGTGATGTCTATATCGGGGATAGTCCTGGTTTTGAATCAACCGGAAAGGTGCTTTTGCACAGCGGGATCATGGATGTTGTCAAGAGTCATGGTTTAAAAGTAATACCATTTAACCAGAAAGTGATAAAAAAGTGGCAGGGAATATCCCCATACAGAGAGTTTACGCTTGGTGAAAATCCTGATGATTATGACATTATTATAAATATTCCAAAACTTAAAACGCACGCAATGATGGGGTTGACACTGGGTGTTAAAAATACATTTGGGTTTATTCCCTCTTTCGACAAGGCGAAATGGCATTTAAGGGCTGGCAGAGACAGGATGCTTTTTGCTTCTCTTCTTATTGATATTCATAACATTGTCAAGCCCTCGTTGACTATTATCGACGGAATTGTGGGGATGGATGGAGATGGTCCTTCAGGCGGCCGGGTACGAGATTTAGGGTTTATGGCTCTCAGCAGAAACGCCTTTATGCTTGATCACGCAATTGAGAAGATGGTTGGGTTACCCTATTTATTGCCTGTTAGTGCATTAGCTTCACAGCACCGATTGATAGGAGACTATGAGGTTACCCATGATGTTTCTTCTCCCTTAATGGGAGGGGATAGGGGTAGGGAGACATTCTCTGATTTTCAATTACCCGCTACCATGAACACCGATTGGAACCTACCTCAACTTGTTAAAAGAATTTTGAGTAGTTTCTTTATAAAAAAACCAAAAATAAATTCTCACATTTGTAAGAACTGCAAAGTGTGCATAAAGGTGTGCCCGGCAGGTGCACTTTCAGAATCTCAAGAAACGCTGGTTTTTGATTATAAAAAATGCATACGATGTTATTGCTGTCAGGAAATGTGCCCGGAAGGGGCAATAAGGGTAGTATAGCTTTTTCCATCAAACAAAAAACATCTATCAATCTCAATTTTGTTTGCCTGTTCCAACACATCTTCGATATTGCCTTTTAACTTTATGCATGAACCGCAGTCAGAACTGAGATTTCTGGGGACAGGAACAAGTTCAAAATTACAGCCATGTGCTTTAAGCAACTTTTCAGTTTTTAGCACATCGTGAATGGTATGGAAAAGTAAATAGTAAATATTTTTATTTTCTTGCAATGTCTTTTAGCGCCTCTATGAAAATATCAATATCATCTTCGGTTGTAAAATATCCGGGTGCGATTCTGACTGTGCCTTCGGGAAATGTTCCTATCGTTTGATGTGCTGCAGGAGAACAGTGAAGACCAACTCTCACATATATTTCTTTCTTATTTAATTCATAACCAACCTCTGATGGCAACTTATTTTTTATATTGATTGACATGACTGGAATGCTATTTTCATTTTCAGGATTACCATAAAAAATAATACCATCGATTTCAGAAATTCTATTTAAGAATATTTTTATTAACGACATCTTTTTCTTAAGAATATTGTTGTAGCCTGTTTTCTCGATGAATGTAAGCCCTCCAAGGAGAGATGCAATTCCAGGGGTATTGGGTGTACCGCACTCATATTTGTCCGGCATGAATTCTGGATGCTCTACCGATTCTGATTTGCTGCCAGTGCCGCCGAACTTGAGTGGTGTGAGTTCAATGCCGTTTCTTAAATAAATAGCACCGAGACCCTGTATACCATAGAGTGACTTATGACAAGAGAAGCAAAGGATATCGATGTTGTCACGTTGTATATCAATAGACGTTGAACCTATTGTCTGGCATGCGTCAACAATGATGGGTATGTCGCCAATAATTCCTTTTATTTCTTTTATTGGTTGCACAATGCCGATAACGTTTGACCCATGATTTATGATAACTGCTTTTGTGTTTTTTTGAATAGAATTTTTTATTTTTTGTATGTCAATCTTTCCATCAGGAGAACACTGAATAATTGAAATATCAATGTGTTTTTCTTTTTGTAAAAAGGTGAGGGGTCGCATTACAGAGTTATGTTCCAGGGAAGTTGTGATGACATGATTTTTTTCCTTGAGTAATCCCAATATGGCGAGGTTCAAGGACTCCGTTCCGTTTTGAGTAAAAATTAATCTTTCCGAATCTTCGCCATTGATAAAGCCTGTTAATTTTTCTCGCGTCTCAAAAATTATTCGGGCGGCATCAACAGAGAGTGTATGTCCGCTTCTCCCTGGATTTCCGCCGATGTCCTGAATGAAGGTATTCATAAATAGAATAGATTCTTTTGGTTTTGGGAATGATGTAGCTGCATTATCTAAATAAATCATGGCCTCAAAAGAACATTCCTTTTATATCGAGAGATTTCATTATATTATTCTAAAAGAAGTAAAAAGCTAAAGCAAATGAATATTTGGCATAAGTATGCCCGTATTTAGTAATAAAAGGGGAAGCCTGCGGGTCCCCCTTTTATTTTTTATAGTTTTATCTACTTGTTCAGTTTTGTTTTGAATTTTTCAATTATCTTTGGGACTACCTGTTTGTAATCGCCAACAATGCCATATGATGCATTCTTGAATATCGGTGCATCAGGATCTTTGTTGATTGCCACAATACAGTCGGATGTTCTCATTCCGGCGAGATGCTGAATAGCCCCTGAAATGCCGCATGCGATATAGATTTTTGGTTTTACTGTTTTACCGGTCTGGCCTACCTGGTGTTCGTAGGAAATCCATCCGGAGTCTACTGCTGCACGGGAGGCACCGACTGCAGCACCCAGTACGTCTGCCAGTTCTTTCATCATTTTAAAACCATCATCACCACCAACGCCTCTTCCACCAGATACGATTATGTCAGCCTCAACAAGATTTAGCGCTACTTCTGACTTAATGAACTCAAGCACTTTGGTGTTTAAGTCGCTCTCTGCAATTGAGAATGATTCTTTAATGATTTCTCCTTGTTTTGAGGCATCCTTTTCCGGCATTGAAAATGCCTTTGGCCTTACCGTTGTGATCTGTGGTTTTGCCTTTTCGTTTACCACTGTTACTGTGTAGTTTCCACCGAAGGCTGCCCTTGTAAGTTTTATTTGGCCGCCATCCACCTTAATGCCAATACTGTCAGTGCAGAGTCCGAATCCGAGGCTTGCGGCGCTTGCTGCTGATACATCGGTTCCCTGACTCGTTGCCCTGAAAAGTGTAATCTCCGGTTTGTATTTATCAAGTAAGAAGCTTGCTGCCTTTGCGTAAGCTTCTGCCCGAAAACCTTTGAATACGCCATCCTCAACAGCATATACCTTTGAGGCTCCATATGAGAATGCCTCTTTTGCAATATTTTCAACATTTTCTCCGACAACAAATGCACACACACTGGAGCCGAGATTGTCTGCAAGTTCTTTGCCGATGCCAAGCAACTCGAATGACATTGGTGATGCATTACCGTCTTTATGTTCTATATATACCCATACATCGTTAGCCATTATGTCCCTCCTCCCGGTTATTTTATAACTTTCAAATCGATAAGTTTGTCTGTCACGATATTTGCAATATCTTCAAGCTCGCCCTTTAATATCTCACCAGCTCCCCTTGGGGGCGGTACGGCAATTTCAACTACTTTTGTAGAGGCGCCTTCGTAACCGACTTTGGCTTTATCGATACCTAAATCATCGGCATTCCAGGCAGGTATTTCAATTTTTGCTGCCTTTCTGATACCCATCAAGTTTGGAAGCCGTGGCTCATTGATACCCTTTATAACTGAAACAACGGCGGGGAGTTTTGCCTCAATGACTTCAATGCCTCCTTCAATAGCTCTTTCTATCACGATCTTTTTGTTTGCTGCATCGATCTGCCGCACCTTTGATACATAAGTGAGTTGGCTATAACCTAGGATGGCAGCGAGTTCTGCACCGACAACGCCGGTATTTCCGTCAGTAGACTGTTTTCCACAGAATACAACATCCACATCGCCGATCTTTTTAATTGCAGAGGCCAGGACGCATGCAGTTGCATATGTGTCTGAACCTGCGAAGGCTTCATCTGTCAGGCGGTGTACTTCATTAACGGTGAGTGCAAGGGCATTTCTCAGGACATCACTTGCCTTTTCCGGACCCATGGAAATGGCAATAATGTCTCCGTCGTAATTTTCTCTTGTGAGAAGCGCTTCCTCAAGAGCAAATTCGTCGAAGGGGTTTATTATCGGATCCATACCGTCTCTTTTTAGAGTTCCTTTTGGGATATCCCATTTGATTTCTGCTTCTGTATCAGGAACCTGTTTTATGCATGTTACTATCTTCACAGTATCCTCCTTTTTAGTTTTTATTATTCACCTGTAAAGGTGGGTTTCCTTTTTTCAACAAATGCAGTCATACCTTCTTTCTGATCTTTTGTGGCAAAACATAGCCCAAAATCCTTTGCCTCTATCATAAGCGCTTCGTCCATGCCAAGGTAAAGGCTTTTATTGATACATTCCTTGGCAAGCCTTACAGAGAAAGGACCATTGGCCTTTATACTTTCGGCAAGAGCCATGACTTCTTTCATCAGTTCTGCATGGGGGATTATCTTGTT
>JAPLKD010000048.1 GCA_026388245.1 Pseudomonadota bacterium
AGGAGATTGCCGTCTGTGCTCCATGTCCCTTCCGGAAATATGACGACACTCATACCGTCTTTTATTTTGTTGGCTGCCTCGTTCATCGCCTTCAGGGCCTTTCGCGGGTTTTCCCTGTCGAGGCTTATGTTTCGCCCGCTCTTTAACGCCCATCCGAGGAATGGTACAGAGAAGAGCTCTTTTTTAGCTATCCATTTAAAAGGCAGACGAAGGGATGAGAGGAGTGCAAATATATCAAGTGTGCTCTGGTGGTTGCACATAAATATATAAGGGGGTTCAGATATGTTCTCGAACCCCTCCTGGTGAACTTTGATGCCGTATGCCTTGATATTTACGATTGCCCAAAACCGGCCTATTTTATTCACTTTTTCGCCTTTGCGATCAAAGGGATATAGAATAATGGCGACTATAGAAAGCGATATTGTAGTAGAAACAAGAATTAGAGTCGAAAAAACCCTTCTCATTTTACTGCCTTTTACATCTGGCCTTGTTTGTTCCATCTGTTTTTTTATTTATTTTAGTCTAAGCAATTTTTTATGTCAACAGTATGTTACAGGTATAGTAAAACCTCTATGCTGTGCTATACTGTATGTAACAGAGATGCTATTTCAGGGGTGCGAAGATGAAAAATAAAGGATATGCGGTGCGCAGAAGCGCAGGGTCCAAGATGAAAGAGAGCGGAAAGTCCGTTGATGAGATTGTGAGAGAACTGAAAGAGGGTAATGCTCCGCGAAATGATTACAGAGAGCAGTCACTACAGATCCATGGACTTATCTGTGCAAAGTGTGCAAGGGAGTTTGACCACAAGGACAGGCATCTTCTGACTGTTCACCATAAGGATGGGAATCACAAAAATAATCCGCAGGATGGTTCTAACTGGGAAAACCTCTGCGTCTACTGTCACGAAGATGAACATAGCAGAGGATTGCTCGGTGATTATTTTAGTGAAGGAAAATAGCCGGGGCGGGCTGAAATAGGGTATGCTTACGATCGGTAACCTTGCGCTATCATTCCCTTGTATGCTTGCCCCTATGGCAGGGGTGAGTGATCTGCCTTTTCGCCTTATTGCCCGTGCCTTTGGTGCTCCCCTCGCTTTTACGGAAATGATTGACGTAAATTCTTTGAGCCATAAGGATAAGAGGACACTCCACATGCTCTCCTCAACCCCTGATGACCGGCCTCTGGGCATTCAGTTGTTAGGCAACGACGGAGAACATATTTTGAAGGCCCTTGATGTCCTTGGTGGACATGGGTTTGACCTTCTCGATTTTAATGCTGCATGCCCTGCAGCCAAGGTTGTTAGGAAAGGAAAAGGGGCAGCGCTCCTCAGAGAACCCCGCAAAATGAGAGAACTCCTCAAGGTGATGGTTGACCATTCAAAAGTCCCTGTGACTGTAAAAATCAGGACAGGATGGGATGCCGATTTGGTGAACGCACGGGAAGTTGCCCTATATGCCGAAGATGCCGGCATCAGTGCACTATTTATCCATGGGAGGACAAAGACCCAGGGGTATAGCGGAACAGTAGATTACCGTGTGATAAAAGAGGTGAAGGATGCCTTGAAAATACCTGTCATTGCCAGCGGCGATAACATATCAGTGCCGCTTATTAAAAAGATGTTTGACGAGACTGGCTGCGATGGTGTTGCCGTTGCCCGTGGTTCTCTTGGAAATCCCTGGATATTCAGGGAAATAATCCGGTTCTTTCAGGATGGCACGTATTGTGAAATGCCGGATGTGCAGGAACGCATAGCTGTGATGAAGACCCATCTGAACCTGTCTGTTCAACACTGGGGGGAAAGAAGGGGTGTGGCAAGCTTTCACAAATTCTTTATCTGGTACACAAGGGGGCTCCGGGGCATGAAACTGCTCCGTGACAGGGCCATCAGATTGCACAGGACAGATGAACTCCTTGAGGCCATTGAAGCACTTAAAACTTACAGTTCTTCTTTAAGCTTTTCCATCATATCCTTAAAATAAAGCTTTTTCTTTTTAAGGAGTTTTACCTCCAGTTCCTCATCCTCCGTCAGATAAGGTTTTTCCTGAAGGGTCTGCAATTTTTCATGGAGAGATTTATGCAGAATCCGTGCTTCGTTGTACGTTTCCTCTTTGCTTTTGTTTTCACCCATTGTCACAACCTCCTCTTTTTTATGTGTTGTTTAATGCTTACCCTTCTCCCTGGAAATCTGAGCGGACAATTCCCGCCCGTTCTTTGGAGGAACATGCAGGGCAGATTTACGGGACATGGTTCTCGAACCGGCAGGACAGACAGAACTGCACACACCACAACCGATGCAGACATTGTCATTGACCACCGGCACATCTTTGTTATCCCCCTGGTTGCACAGAGTGATGGCATGGACGGGGCATCTGTCGGCACAGATACCACAGCTTGTGCACTGTTCCAAATCCATGACCGGCACAAAGTTGCTCGGGTGGGTGTTACCCAGCCTGTTATTGCCCGTTGCAACGACAGGACGGAGGAGAGAGCAGCAGCAGCCGCAGCAATGACAGAGGAACGCCGGCTGATTCAGTACGTTGTCACAGGTGTGAACCAGACCAAACTCCTGCGTTTTATCAAGAACATCCAATAAATCTTCTACAGTGGCCTGTTTACCGAGTTCCCGGCGGATTATCCATTCACTGGCTGCGCCAAGAGAAGTGCACACCTCAAGCGGTGCGCCGCAGGCTTTACCGAGATGGGCTGCTTTGTGACGGCATGCACAGAAGGAAATTGCACCGCCGCCTGATTCTTGTATGATCTGTGATGCCCTCTCATAGCTTAACACTTCCGTATCTATAGCTACCGGTATGAGGTTTTCATAAACCAGTGTTCTCATAAGCTTCGTATCTGCTGTTCCGGAGAATTCTTTTAGAACCTCGGGACTGTGAAAGTACTTTTCAAAGAGCTCTGCAAGTTCTTTCAGGTTGGCTTCATCCCGGGTACGCATAAAGGTATATTCGAAAAATCCGACTACCATCGGGGCCAGTATGTAATAACAGGTGTTCCTTCGGGGAATGTCTACAAGCAGTCCCTTGCCGGCCATCCCTTCCAGAATTGCCTGCAGTTCCTCTCCCTGTATACCGGTAATGGAGGCGATCCTGTCCAGCGTCATGGGGATCAGGGGAAATTTACTGCCCACAAGTGCTTCGGTTTCCGTGTAAAGACTATGAAGTATTCCCATAAGGGTTTCATTTACCGGCGCACCTACGGGGTTCCTGTTCAGGCGTTCAGCCAGCGCCAGGTATATCCCGTCTTTAGCATTTATTGCATGTCCCATATTGTTCTCTCCCCTTATAGCACAAAGTATTGTTAAAATCACTATAGCAACATTTATTCTTTGATAGCTTGAGACTTTCTATGGTAATGTTCTTCCATCCCTATGTTTATAGTAGCCCCTTTAATACGCGCCCATCTTATCAAAAACCGTGACCTGATAATGAACGAAGCAAAACACATCAATGGTTTCATGAAGCTTCTTATGAAGCATCACAATACGGGCATTAAGTGGACCGGGGCGGAAAAACATGAACTGAAACAATACCTGAAACGTTTAGCTGCTTACGTGCCGGCGCTGTTTCTCTTTCTTCTCCCCGGTGGCCTTTTGCTTTTGCCGGTTCTGGCAGAGATTATGGATAGGAGGAAAATATCCCGCGACGGAAGCGGCGCTTGACGTGTGTGAGAAGACTTATTGACTTAAGTCTGACGAATCCTTATAGTTAATGAGACAAAAGTGAACAATACAATTTGAACAGCCCTTTATATGGGGTCGAAGCCACTGACCGACGATATTACCAGGTTTTTAAAGGGTATTGCAGAGGTATTGATGAACGGTAAAAATATATTAATATGCTGCGGCATGGCGCTTCTAAGCCTGTTTTTCATGACGAATGCTGCATTATCATTCGATCAGCGTCATCTTAACGCCCTGCAGGCAACAGGTCAGTGTCCGAACTGTGACCTTTCAGAGGCAGATCTGTTTCTGATTCAAATACCCCGTGCAAATCTGAAGGGTGCAAACCTGTCAAGTGCCGTGTTGACTAACGCTGATCTTTCCGGTGCAAACCTCATAAATGCCAATCTGGAAAATGCCAATTTAAATGGTGCAAACCTCACGAAGGCAGACTTGACTGGTGCTAATCTGCTTGGCGCAGAACTCACCGGTACTGTGTGGACTGATGGAAAGATATGTGAAGAAGGCTCCCTTGGATCCTGCGATTGACCGGGATCCGGATTAGAGATATTTATTAAACCATTTAATCGATAATTGAATCTGTTTTTTCAACCCCTTTCCTGTATCGAGGTCAATATGATTCATGCCGGGAAGGACGACGAACTTTTTTGGCTTGCCGGCCTTCTGATACATTTCACGTGTGAGTTCGACATGGGCAACATCATCGGCCTCGCCATGGATAAAAAGAAGGGGTGCGGGAGCCACCAGGTGAACAAAGCAATCGGGTCGAAATCGTATCATGGCTTCAGCGCTTTCTAATGAAAGCATTGGTTTGTTTTGAGAATCATCGTTTTCAGGAATCGATTCGCTTTCTTTTTCATTGTCAGGTTGATTATGTTTTTCCCAAAAGGAAACAGGAAAAGGGATGATTTTGTCAAGGGGTACCAGGCGGGATTTGCCGGTTTTAAGCCGTCTCAGACGATCATCTTCAACCTCTTTCTGAAATGAGATCCACGTTTTTTGTTTCCTGAGTGATGACATAAATGCCTCTCCACCCCCGGGGCTGGAAACAACAACTATGCATTTAACGTTTTTATCCAGAGCAGCCACATAAAGTGCAACAGGGCCTCCGTAACTGATAGCATAGAGACCTATTTTATTCTCATTTACATAAGGCAATGACTTTACGTATGAAATGGCAAAGAAAACATCTTCAGCCCTTTCAAGGGGAAAGAGATAAGGCTTTCCTCGTGTATCGTCACTTTCGCCTGAGCCTCTGTAATCAAAGGCAAGTACTATATATCCCGCCTCTCTGAAGGCCTCAGCTACTTCAGGCAATACATCTTCTTTTACACCTGAGAGACCCTGACACAACACAATTGCAGGGTATTTATCGTTTTCGTCTAAACCCGAAGGCAGATATAGTTCACCTACCACGCTTAACCAGTCTGCGCTAAAAAATTCTACCTTCTTTTTCATCGTTCATCCCTCTGAGGTGATGGTTTGTACTGATCCCGCCCCTTTTTGCCTTTTATCTTCCTGCAATTTCTGACAGTTGTCAAGAAATAATAATTACAAAACAGCTATACCATGCTTTATGTTTTCCAGGGCAATTGTTCTTTGAATCCCGGGAAATACTTTTAAAAGCAAAAGTGTGCGGAATAGTGCGGGTAT
>JAPLKD010000033.1 GCA_026388245.1 Pseudomonadota bacterium
TATGGCTTCAAAAGATTGTTGATACTTTTTGCAAAAAGGCGAAAACTATAACGCCGGCGCTAAAAATGTTCAATATATAATATAAGGAGGAAGTATTATGGGTAAACTCTTCGGTACCGACGGGGTAAGAGGAGAAGCGAATCGCTATCCGATGAACGCTGAAATTGCTTTCGCCATAGGGCAGGCAGTTGTCTATCTTTTAAAAAAGGAACATCACCGTACGAGGATAGTTATCGGGAAAGATACACGTATTTCCGGTTACATGCTTGAGAGTTCGCTTGAATCAGGGATAACCTCCATGGGCGGAAACCCCTATCTGCTCGGGGTATTGCCGACCCCCGGAATAGCTTTTATTGCGCAGAGTATGCGCGCCGATGCAGGGATTGTCATTTCAGCTTCTCACAACCCTTACCAGGATAACGGCATAAAGATTTTTTCCGGCGAGGGGTTCAAGTTGTCAGATGAGCAGGAAGAGACAATTGAGGATCTCATGCTGAGCAATACGCTTCATGGTTTAGTGCCGCCGGTTAAGGATATGGGACAGGCATTCCGTCTCGATGATGTGCATGGCCGTTACATTGTCTTTTTGAAGAATACCTTTCCCAGGGATTTATCCATGGAAGGGATGAAGATCGTTATAGATACCGCCAATGGCGCTACATACAAAGTTGCCCCGGATACATTCTGGGAACTGGGCGCAGACATAGAGGTCATCCATAATGCCCCCAACGGTATCAACATTAATGAAAAATGCGGTTCTCAGCATACACAGGACTTGAGAAAAAAGGTAATTGAAAGCGGCGCTGCCATTGGACTTGCCTTTGATGGTGACGGTGACCGTCTTATTGCCGTAGACGAAAAAGGGCAGGAAATAACCGGCGATCAAATCCTGCTCATATGTGCAAAGATGCTTAAAGAACAGGATAAATTGAAGAATGACCTCCTTGTGAGCACCGTAATGAGCAATCTGGGATTGAGGGTTGCATGTAAAAAATACGGATTCAAATATCATGCCTCCAAGGTCGGAGACCGTTACGTTCTGGAAGACATGGTGCGGATGGGCAGCGTAATCGGCGGAGAAGAATCGGGCCACATGATTTTTCTCAATCATCATACTACCGGGGATGGTATTGTCACTGCCATGCAACTGATTGCCGCCATGGTTAGAACGGGCAAGCCGCTATCAGAACTTGCGCAGATGATGGATATTTATCCTCAGAGTCTCATCAATGTGGACGTAAAGAGCAAGCCGGACGTCTCAACAGTACCTCAGATTATGGAGACGATCCAGAGGATTGAAAGGGAACTGGGAGATAATGGCCGTGTCCTTGTCAGGTATTCCGGTACCCAGAATATGTGCAGGGTTATGGTTGAAGGGCCATCCGACGATGTAACGGAAAAATACTGCAAAGAGATTGCCGATATCGTAAAAAGTGCGCTGGGTTGATACGGAACAAAACCGCCGGCCTTATGCACTTTCAATGACTATGTGGAGGGAATGATGGGAATAAAGGTTTTTATCACAAAAGATTTTGAACACATGAGTAAACTTGCAGCAGATATAGTGAAGGAAAAAATTGCTGCGCTCTTTAAAGGAAAAAAAGAGGTTGTTTTAGGGCTTGCTACAGGAAATTCTCCGACCGGTATGTACAAGCATCTGGCACAGGCAGCGAATAACGGTGAGTTCGACAGCAGCCGTATCAGGAGTTTTAATCTTGATGAGTATGTCGGATTGCCTGGTGAAAACATCCAGCAGCGTGTCGTGCATCCTGAAAGTTATTGCTATTTCATGATTCAGAATTATTTTGGTCTTCTGAAACACAAATTTATTGAAACAAATGTGCCTTTTGGTTCATTGATTGACCAGAAGACCTTGATAAGGGAACTCGAAAAATATCATGATGATTGGACATATAAGGGTACAGATGCGGGAAAATCCATTGCCATAAAACAAAAAACGAAATCAAAGTATCTTGCGTGGATTAAAAAGGATATCCTTGATGGCTATGCGCAGAAAATCAAAAAGGCAGGCGGGATCGACCTCCAGGTAATCGGTGTTGGAGGACGCGGGCATGTTGCCTTTCACGAATCGGGTATACCCTTCAGGGGGAGCTCGGTTATGCTTGTAAAGCTGGATGGTAATACAATCAACAATGCTGTAAAGGATGGACATTTTTCTTCAATAAAAGACTCTCCAAACTATGCGATATCTATGGGCGCCGAGCTTGTCTATCAGGCGAGGAATGTAGTGCTTCTGGCAAACGGTGAACGGAAGATGGAGTCTGTTACCCAGTCCCTTTTGAGTAAAATGACCCCTGAGGTGCCGATTTCCTATGGACAGAAATATGCAGAAAAGGGTGGTAATCTGATATATGTACTTGATAAAGTGGCCGGCAGGAAGCTTCTTACGAAGAGAGAGGAGCTTAAAGAGAAAAAGATAGAGGTTGAGGATTGGGCATCGGCATAGCTAATAAAGAAATGTCCGGTGTCGAAAAAGATATAATTAATCTGGTCAGAGTTGAAGGACCGTGTACAGGACTTGAGATTAAGAAGGCCATCGATGCGGACAACCTGGTTGTCTGGAAGACATGCAAGGCTTCCCGGGAACTTCAGGTGCGTGTTTCAGGCAAGAGGTATCTGAGGCTTGACCGTCACGTTGACGGTTTAGCCCGCCTTTCGCCTTCTATTCTCAGAGAATTTTTTACATACTCAGTTGTCGGACTTTCAGGTGATCCGGGGCCGCTTGATAAGAGATGCAAAGAAGTCAACAACCGGATTTATGAGATAAGCAGGCTTAAGTTTGAGCTCGCCCGACAGATGATTTCTGATATTATGAACGAGTTCGGGGACGGGGCATCTAAAAACCATCAAATCTGTTTTGTCATTGCAGGGGATATTGTCTACGATATGGCTCACGATGTGCCACGACCGGAACGCAGCACAGGAAGACTTGTCAGAGGTTCGGATATCGACCTTGTTGCTGTTGTCGATGATAACCTGCCTGATACCCATATAAACAGACTTGATGAGCTTATATATCAGAAGAAATATAGAATGCTTATAGACCCGTCTGTCAATGAAGAGGTTGATTACAAAATAAAAAGATTGAAACTTGTCAGAGAACAGGCGCGCTTTAATAACTTTAAACATATGGTTGCCTGCAAAATTCTCCAGGAAGGTGTATTGCTTTACGGGAACGAAAACCTTTATCATACTATCAAAGCAATCATAAAGGAAAACGGGGTTCTGGAAAAACTTGATGAGTTTGAAAGGCTTGCAAAGATTTTCAGAGAAAAGGCTGAGGAATCCATACTATTCAATGATCTGGATAAAGCAAAGGTAGAGGAGATGCATCTCTTCTATTCTGCAGAAGAATTCGAGGAATTTGAGTAAGTTCCAAAACAAGGATGAGGGATATTACCCGTACCCGAGTTCCTTCAGTCTTTCCTCTGTTATTCCAAAAAAATGTGCTATTTCGTGTACCACGGTGACCTCAATCTGTTCTTCCAACTTTTCCATTGTGTGGCAGACCTCTTCAATCGGCTTCTGAAATAGGAGGATCGTATCAGGAAACAAGGGGGGCATTGTGGCTGAACGCTCAATCAATGGGACTCCACGATAAAGCCCAAGGAGTAATCCTTCTGAAGGTAATCCCATCTCTATCAGCATTTTCTTTGTAGGTTGTTGCCGCACAGAAATGATTATGTTGTCGAGGTACTGACGGATCTCTTTGGGTATCCGCCTGATAGCCCTCTTTACAATTCTGTCAAATTCTTCTTCGCTCAGTTTCATAATGATTTGCTACCATATAATAAACACAATACACCTGCGAAACACAATTTTTCTCGTTCAGCAGTCCTCATTTGCTTATAACCAGGTTATGTATTACAATAAGAACAGAAAAAATGTAGAGCAAGATGGAAGATAAAGAAAAAGGACCAGGATGGATTAAGGGTTGGGTTGCTGCAGGAATGGGATTTGTCCCGGTAATCAGTACGAGGCTTTCTTTAGAAGACACCCTCGGCGGCGTTTGTGTTCGCTGGGGGATTGGCAGGATGAGCTACAGGATACTCCCGGGACTCTATGCCGTTGGGAAGCCTGATGCGGACTCACTGGTACTGGTCACGGCAAATTACAAATTAACCTTTGACAGCCTGAGAAAAAACCTCGAAGGGCTAAGTGTCTGGGTGCTGGTTCTGGATACGAAAGGGGTAAATGTCTGGTGCGCTGCAGGGAAGGGTACATTTGGAACTGAAGAGATCATCAGACAGGTTGCAGCCGTTAATCTTTCTTCCGTTGTCAGCCACCGGATGATGATCCTCCCGCAACTCGGCGCACCCGGTGTAGCCGCCCACGTCGTTACACGGATGACCGGTTTTAAAGTCGTTTATGGTCCCATCCGGGCGGCCGATATCCCCCGCTTCCTTAACAATGGTCTGAAGGCTGATCCTGGCATGCGTGCCGTGTCATTTACTCTCAAAGAACGGCTTGCAGTCATGCCTGTTGAGCTTATCCAGTCATGGAAAATTGCCCTCGCCGCCCTTCTGTTTCATGTCCTTTGTGCTTTTGCCGGGGGCAATACGATATCGTGGTCAGTCTTTTTCGGATTTCTTCCCTATGCTGGTGCAATTCTCATTGGCTGCATATTCGTGCCCGTCATGCTCCCCTGGATTCCCGGACGCTCTTTGGCTTTTAAGGGCTGGCTTGCCGGCATTGTGTCTGCTTTTGTCTATATCCTTATCTACGGGCATCAATGGACGGGAAACCTTGTGTATCTGCTTATCCTGCCTGCAATCTCTTCCTTTTTTGCCCTTAATTTTACCGGCGCTACCCCTTACACGTCGCTTTCAGGCGTAAAAAAGGAGATGAAGGTTGCCCTTCCGCTTATTGTTATTTCAGTGGTTTTCGGGGTTGTGTTGCAAATTTTCGGCTTATGGCGATTATTATGATCAACTCTATGAGATACCTTAAAAATGTGGTCACTTTGAACCTTGACAAAACAAAGTGTACCGGCTGCGGCAGATGTACAGAGGTCTGCCCGCGGACTGTTTTGACGTTGAGCAACGGCAAGGTGGAGACAATTGACCGGGATGCCTGCATCGAGTGTGGCGCCTGCAGCCGTAACTGTCCTTTCGAAGCGTTGACCGTTTCTGCCGGTGTGGGTTGTGCCTATGCCGTTATTCGCGGAGCCCTGAAAGGCACTGCCCCTGACTGCGCATGTTCCGGCAAGTCAGATTGCTGCTGACGCCGGGAATAGGTTTTTATCTTGACTCTCCTGTTGGGTGTCTTTATATTTTCTTTCACGAAGCCACGCAGGATGCCCCGCCTTGTAGGCGGGGAGCTTCACGCAATTATCCTGTTTTACGTTGTCTTTGTAAGAGGAAATCAGTGAAAAGAAGCGACAATGAAAGTGTACCCGATGAGATCACAAAACCTGCACAGTCCGATGTGATTCCTGCCCTCGTTGAGTTTGTCTCTAACCACGTATGGGAAGCTGGTTTTGATGATGAAAAGATACGTCAAATCAATCTTGCCGTTGAAGAGGCTCTCGGGAATATCGTACGTTTTGCATGTTGTGACGGAAAAGGCGAGATCACAATATCCTGCAACGTTCATGACAGCGGGGCGATTATCATAAACATCATAGACACGGGGGCTCCTTTCAACATGCTCATTGCAAGTTCTTTCCCCGAAACGGAAGATTTTGCAAAGCCGGGGCAGATTCCATCAACAAAGATGATGAAGAAAGGGGTAGGGAACATCGAGTACAGGAGGGCTGCAAGCAGGAATATACTCAGCTTTACAATATTACGAGAGATATAAAAAGGTTATAATGATGAAAAATACGAACGTCTGAAAGGAATAAAATTATGTCTGTAAGAGTACGTTTTGCACCAAGTCCTACGGGATTTCTCCATATCGGCAGTTTACGCACAGCGCTTTTTACGTATCTTATTGCAAAAAGCGGTGGGGGGAAGTGTATCCTGCGCATCGAAGACACTGATCAGGAAAGAGAAGTGGAAGGCGCTGTAGAGAGTCTCATAGAGATTCTTCGCTGGGTGGGGATTGTTTTTGATGAGGGCCCTCACGTGGGTGGTAATTATGGACCTTATACCCAGACAGAGCGGGTTGACATATACGACAAGTATGCACGGATTCTCCTCGAGAAGGACGGCGCTTACCGGTGTTTCTGTACACCGGAAAGGTTGAAGGAGATGCGTGAGGAACAGAGGATTAATAAACTCCCGACCAGGTATGACAGAAGGTGCCGTAATCTGACGGATGCGGAAATTTCGGAGAGGCTGGAGTCCGGTGAAGCCTTTGTAATAAGGCAGAAAATGCCTCTTGATGGCGATGTCGTTGTTTATGATGGAATACAGGGGGAAATACGCTTTGATGCCTCTCATCTCGACGATCATGTTCTTGTCAAATCAAACGGTATTCCAACCTATCAGTTTGCCAATGTCGTTGACGATCATCTTATGGAGATTACCCATGTTACGCGGGCCGACGAGTGGATCCCGTCATTTCCGAAAAACGTTCTCCTGTACCGGGCCTTTGGATGGGACATGCCCGAATTTGTCCACTACCCGGTGATTTTGAACAAAGGGGGCGGGAAGCTGAGCAAGCGGCATGGAGACGTAATGGTAGAGGAATTTCGCGACAAGGGGTACCTCCCGGATGCGCTGGTCAATTTTTGTGTCCTCCTGGGCTGGCACCCGAAGGACGATAACGAAATACTGTCTTTCCATGAATTGGAGAGAAATTTCGATATGAAGAGTATTGGCGCCAGCGCAGCGATTTTTGATACGGACAAGCTTGATTACTTTAACGGTTATTATATCAGGCACATGTTGCCAAACGACCTGTTATCGGTTTGTTTACCTTACCTTATCAATGCAGACTTAATAAAGGCTGTCAATGATGACGGCTTCGAAATAGTGAAGAGCGGAAAGGTTGTAGGACGGAATTATCTTGAAGGCGTTGTTGCTTTAGAACAGGAACGGATTAAAAAAATCTCCGATGTGGTTGGCGCGGTGGATTTCTTTTTTGTTGATGAGCTCGAATATGCACCGGAGCTGCTGATATGGAAAAAGATGACTGCCGGGGAAGCAAGAACAAACCTTGACAATCTGCTTAAAATCCTTGATGCGGTTCCCGTTGATTCATGGAATGCCGCTGTCCTTGAGGAGGTTATCGGTAACCACATCAAATCGGCTGGACTCAATGTGGGAAGCGTGCTCTGGCCATTCAGGGTTTCTTTGACGGGTCGCAAGGCAAGTCCGGGGGCATTTGAAGTTGCCTCTGTACTGGGAAAGGAAGAGACGCTCAGAAGGATGGGAAAGGCCATAAAACAGGTTTAAAAACTCCTGCCGCAATTTAACAATAATACATGTTGCACAACTTTTATTCCTGTCTTATACTGTTATCATGACAAACGAAGAAAAACATTTGATAACGGTACATGCTGATCAGGCGTTCCATGGAAATACGATTCGTCAGGAGATTCCCGTTTGCCAATGCGGGAAGATCTATGACGAAAAAGAACTTTACGATGCCCCGGGCGTTTTTTTCAAAGAGGTGGATGTCTTCGGTAAGACCTTCACCCTCATAGAGCCCATGTGCCCGATATGCAAGCGGAGAATCCCGGCTTACTTCAATATACTGAATTAATAACATTCTGCAATCTAACAGCCCCGGTAATAATTTATATGCCCATGTTTGCCAATATCTGAGAGACTTTGTTTACTGTATTCACAAGCTCTGGATGGGTGCCCTTAAGTTCATCTACTGATGTGGCCAGGGCTGTTAGTGACAGTTTTACCAGGTGTGGATTCCTCTTCTCCCGTATTGCCTCATGGGTAGAAACCTGAGCAAAACCTGTGATACTCTCTGCATGTTCTGCATGGGTTTTGGAAAGCTCCGTAACCTCGGATTTTAAAGTAGATAATAATTTCAAAAGATCAGTTCTGTCTTTTTCCCCGATTGACCCCGCTTTTTTGATCTTTGTTTCGATATTGGTGATAGTTTTTTCTAACATAATCTTCTCCCTTTATTTGATGTTTATTACATGACCATTCTAACAGAAGTTCCCGAACCATTCAAGGTGTTGTATAAGTCAAGCACATTAGGAAGGGGAACATAAGAAAATATTTGTATTTTCCGTGTTGCAGGGTTAGAATTTCAACAAAAAACACCGGGGGGCAACATGGCAACAAAGAAGACGAGTGTAAATCCTGAGTTCTTGTACATTCCCGTAGCAAATATCGTGGTGCTGGAACAGGTACGATCGAATATCAACATTGAATCAGACTCGTTCAAGTCACTCATGCACTCTATCAAAGACAAGGGCATCTTAGAACCTCTCCTTGTAACTGGACCAATCGGCGACTCATACACACTCATCTGCGGGGAGAGACGTCTGGAAGCAGCCCGGCAACTCGAACATGAATTAGTACCGGTGCGGGTCATAGAAGCAGGTAAGGAATCAGGTGAGACCATAGCCCTCCAACTGACAGAGAACTTACAACGGGAAGACCTGAATCCCATGGATCAGGCGAAAGGGGTATTAGCTTTCATTCAGGCGAAATTACCTGATAAAAACTATGATGTGGACGGGGTGATGAGTGACTTGGTAAAATATGAAATGAAACCGGAAAGCCTATTGAAAATAATCGTTGACACAGTGTCAACGATTTCAGAAATCTCCGGAAAGTCAACAAGGACGCTGCTTCGCACGATTTCACTTTTAAAACTTTCTCCTGAGATTCAAGCCGAAATCCGATCAGGAAATCTCCCTGTTTCACAGGGCTACCTCTTTGCCTCGAACCTCGATTGTCCGGATCGCGATAAGATTTTTGAGGCCATTATGAAGACACCCGTTACCAATGCTACGCTGAATAATCTGCTCACAGCATATAAAAAGGTCAAACCGGAGCCGGGCAAAACGAAGCTCATACCTATGACAAAACAGATTGCCAACTTGCGATCCGTAGAGTCAAGCATTGAGATGGGCTTCGCAAAATATACAAAACCTGACCTTGTGACGCTTCTTGATGAGCTGCATGTTTTCTGTGCTTTAGTGGAGCTGCGGATACCGATTGCCCCGGAACCGGCGCCGGAGAAGAAAAAGCCCCCTCAGGTGTAATTCGATGGCGGAATGCGGATTGCGGATTGCGGAATAAAAACCGGGATTGTATTTCTCCGATATCCGATATCCGAAATGAAGGCAGTGAATAGTGAATGGCAATCAGAAAACGTTGAACCTTGAACAGTTTTTCGCAATCCGAAATCAGCAATCCTATATCCGCAATCGCTACTAAATGTGTCATTGCAAGACCCCAAAAAATATAATACTCTCTTTGAGAATAATAATTAATTATGTTAATATCTTATCATGGAAAAACGTATATATGTTGAAACAACAGTAGTTAGTTATCTCACTGCCAAACCAAGCCGTGATATAATGATTGCCAGTCATCAAGAGGCTACTCGGGAACTTTGGCCAGAGCTTTTGACCAAATATGATGCCTACATTTCAGCACTCGTATTTGAAGAAGCAAAAAAAGGTGATCCAGACCAGGCAAAAATGCGGCTTGCAGCGATTGAGCCTTTCCCGTTACTCGACATAGACGACGAAGCACGATCTCTTGCAGAGAATTTCATTGCCAAAAAAGCAATACCTGCTGAATATCCGGAAGACGCTCTCCACATCGCCCTGGCTGCGGTCAATGGTATCGATGTTCTTATCACATGGAATTTTGCCCACTTGAATAATCCATTCACTCGTAAAATGATTAGACAGATCGTCGAAGGTGAGGGTTTTGTATGCCCAGAAATCTGCTCACCTGAAGAACTTATGGAGGTCGATACATGAAAGATCCTATTGTTGAAGAAGTGCGGAAGCATCGAATGGAGCATACACAGAGATTTCGAGGTGACCTTTCTGCAATCTGTACCGATCTCCGTTCTGTTCAAATTACCACCAAGCACAAAGTCGTTCGTCTTGCGCCAAAAAAACTGATGCCAACAAGTGGCTCTGTGCAACACGTCAAAGTGCATGGTTAAGTACAGACAGTCCCTCCCGGAACCGCCGCCGGAAAAGCCGGTCACGAAAAAGCCCCCTCAGGTGTGAAAGGATAAAGGCAGTGAATGGTGAATGGTGAATAGTACCGCAGGTTTTAACCTGCGTGGAAGGGGCAGAGTCCGCAATCCGCAATCCGTACGGTTTAATCCTGCCGAAGGCGGGACAATCCTACTAAATGTGTCATTGCAAGACCCCTTTTGCTTTTCCAGGAGGAACGCCAAGCAGTTTCCTGCTTTTTAAAGAACCTCCCAACCTTCATCCCTAACCGAATTGCTTGAGAACGGGAGCACACATCCCCTCGCACTTCCGCACTACTCTCCCGACCATTGTAGGGCTTGCATCGCTTGATGTGCAAGGGCGGAGGCTACCCGAAGATGTTTTTACCTGCACATCATCACGCTATGCGTGAATGCTCTGCTTCA
>JAPLKD010000039.1 GCA_026388245.1 Pseudomonadota bacterium
GATATCCGAAATCCAAAATTCAGGAAAGTTTCTTGCCGATCTTTTTCTCCACTGACTCTATTTTCTGAGTGATTCTGCCGCTGCTACCTTTTCTGATATCGAGTTTTATTGTTGAGTAAACCCTGCTGCAGTCGGGTTCGAGTTCGCCATAAGCCATATTGACAATGTTCAATGCCTCCGAGAGCGTTTCAACCTCGACGATTGTGCCCATCGGGGTCAGTTTGTAGGAGGTATAACCGGCATCAATCATCTTTATAATCCTGCTTACATATGTGCTTACGCTACCACCTTTATCCGTGGGAAACATGGCAAATTCAATTAAAACTGACATATTTTTACCCCCTTTCAGCGACCGGGAATAGGCTTTGGTTTCTGCGGCTGCGGCTTGTCAGCCGGTTTTTTCCTGGCCACTGGTTGCTGCTTTTGGATTACCGCTTCTGCTTTTTCTATTTTAGCTTTCACGGTACGTACTTCATTGTTGAGTTGTGAGACATCTGCCCTGAATTTTTCATCCTCTTTTTTCATATTGTCAAGCCTTGATTCAATTGTTGCCAATTGTGATTTAAGACCTGCCGTATCGATGCTGTTCATCTTTGCCCGAAGGTCTGTTATCTCTGCACTGAGAGCGGACATATTTATCCATGACAGAACCGCAATGATTCCAACAACAATAACCAACAGGCCGGTAGCAATATAAAGGGGCGGCGACAAATCTTTCAGTTTCGAGAGTAAACCCCTCTTTTCCTCGAAAGTATCTTGAATATTCAAATGGTCTTCCGGAATCCTGAAGAGCTCATCATCGTTTTTTACTTGTTTTTCTTCCTCATCTAACTTAATCATAATAACACTCCCTGATAAGAATATTTTAATGAATGTGTTATACTATCAGAAACGAGTTTAAAGTAAAAGGGTATTGTGGTAAATGAAAGATAAGGCAGAAAAGCCAAAACTAAGCGAAAGTGAATCGAGGTATAAAGCCCTTTTTGAGTATGCGAATGATGCCATTTTTCTTGTAAAAGATGGTGTTTTTGTGGATTGTAATACCAAAACTCTCAACATGTTCGCGTGCGCCAGGGATGAAATTATCGGTCAGACACCTGACCGATTTTCGCCTCTTTTTCAACCTGACGGGAGTGCTTCGGCTGAGAAAGCCCGAAAAAAGATACAAGCCGCATTGCATGGAAGGCCGCAATTTTTTGAATGGAAGCATCTTCGTTACGATGGAGCGTTATTCGATGCAGAAGTAAGTCTCAACAGAGTCGAGATCGATAACGGAAAATTTATTCATGCCATTGTTCGTGACATTACCGAGCGGAGGCAGGCGGAAGAACTGTTAAAAACCCTTACGCATAATTTACCGGTTGGAGTTTATATTGTCCAGACCGGAAGGTTTAAATTTGTTAATCCCTATTTTGAGCGAATAACCGGTTATAAAGAGAGCGAGTTGTTAGATAAGGACGCTATGATTCTGGTTATACCTGATGACAGAAATCTTACGAGAGAACATGTATTGGAGATGTTAAAAGGCGAAAAAATGTTGGCGTATGAAGTCAGGGTATTGAGGAAGACCGGTGAGACAAGGTGGATTCTTCAGTCAATAACTTCGATTCAATTCAAAGGAAAACCTGCAGTTCTCGGGAGTTTTGTGGATATTACCGAAAAGAAGCAAATGGAAGAGAAGCTTCATACTATGTCAATTATTGATGAATTAACACAGCTCTACAATAGAAGGGGATTTTTTACCCTTGCCGCCCAGCAGATGAAAATTTCGAGTCGTAATAAAAGGGAGATGCTTTTGTTTTTCATCGATCTCGATGGCTTGAAATGGATTAATGATACATTCGGGCATCAGGAAGGTGATCTTGCCCTGGTCGGCACTGCAAATATCTTGAGAGAAACCTTCAGGGACGCAGACGTAATAGGTCGCATTGGCGGTGATGAGTTCGCTATCCTTGCGGTAGGCACAAGCGAAATGACCGGAGCACTGCTTGAAAAACGTTTGCAGGAACATATTGATTTGTATAATAACGAAATTGATATAATTCACAAGTTATCTATGAGCGTCGGGGTAGCGATTTATAACCCGGAATGCCCAAGTACAATCGATGAACTGATGTCGAAGGCAGATACTTTGATGTATGAGGAAAAGAAAAGAAAACGTTCGAGACAGGAATTTACCCGTTAAAAGGGCTGGTGTTTTCGTCAATGTTTAAGAAAATCCGTGAAGATATTGAATCTGTTTTTGAGCGTGACCCCGCAGCAAGGAATATACTTGAAGTTATATTCTGCTATCCCGGTTTTCATGCGGTCTTATTTTATAGGATGAGCCACTGGTTCTGGATGAAAAAATTGTATTTATTAGCACGGATTATATCTCATATTGGAAGGTTTTTAACAGGTATTGAGATACATCCTGGTGCAATTATTGGAAGAAAATTTTTTATAGACCATGGGATGGGTGTTGTTATAGGTGAAACATCAGAGATCGGCTATAATGTGACCATATATCATGGGGTCACATTGGGCGGCACCACCTGGAAAAAAATCAAGAGACACCCGACAATCGGGAATAATGTAGTCATAGGGGTAGGGGCGAAGGTACTTGGACCGGTCAAGATAGGAGATAATTCAAAGATCGGGGCGAATTCGGTTGTGGTGAACGAGATACCGCCAAACTCTATTGTTGTAGGTATCCCCGGCAAGGTTGTTTTCAGGGTTGAAGGAGAAAAGAGGATTCAGATGGATAGCTCTTTCATGCCAGACCCTCAATCGAGGGCAATTGAGAACCTGTTGGACAGGGTGAAGAAGCTTGAGGAGAAAGTAAAAGGTGAAAGACAGGGAAAGGCGGTTGAGTAAGTTGAGTATGGTGAATAGTGAAAGGTGAAAGCTGGCAAGCTGGAGGGTTAGAGGGCTGGAAGGTTGGAAGGTTAGCTAATCATCTAATCCTCTAATCCTCTAATCATCCGACTCCTCGACCACTTGAACCCTTTTTTCCTGTTACGAGATACGAGATACGCTTCACGAGATACGGGTTTACTGGTTGACATATGTACGAACAACGATTTTACAGAGGCATTACAAAATCACATGACCTGCTCTGCTATGAGGTAAAAAATAAAGAAACTGACCTGCTCTGCTGTACAAAGAGTGATCTGAAAAAGTTCATTGAGGACAGGGTATTTTTTTACCGGCACCAGCTTGAAGAGTATATTAAATGCAGACCTTTATTTATGGATAGTCTGGCTCCCATCGAGTACGATAATTTTGCCCCGCAGATAGTTAAAGAGATGGTAAGCGTTTCGAATACGATAGGGGTTGGGCCGATGGCCACCGTTGCAGGGGCAATTGCTGAATTTGTGGGAAGGGATATCGATCCTCTGTCGGATGAATACATTATTGAGAATGGCGGGGATATATATCTGAAAACAGGTAAAGAGAGGGTATT
>JAPLKD010000271.1 GCA_026388245.1 Pseudomonadota bacterium
GCCTCTGGCTTGCTCCAATTGTTTCGATTGTTCCTCGTTCAGCGTCACTTTGATCATATCTGCTCCCTCCTTGTCCACAGCGTAACAAAGAAAAAGACAAACTGTCAATATATATTATACTTAATTATGCGGTTATGCTTAGTAGCCCCGCTGTACTTTCAGGCTCGACACTCAACAATAATTCAAATGTCAACGGCCTGTTGCCCAAATATGGTATTGACATGAACACCGTTTCGCTCACCCACTCGCAAAGCAGCGCCCGGCTGGCTTTTTATCCGCTATGGGTTCGAAGTTTTCTTATAAATTTTTGCAATCTTTTTTAAGTGTTTACAAGTTTTGCTTTTTGATGTAATTAATTTCGATATTCTGCGATAATATACTTACGGAGGTTGACAGTCTTTTTTGTAGATTTTTAACATGGAAATCATCATCTTGCTTTTATCGGTTAGCGCTGTCGTTCTCATCATAATATTTTTTCGTAAAAACCGGAAAGCTGCTCTTCACAAAGACAAAGAGAGGCTTCATGAACCACTCCGGAAATCCAATAAAAATGATCCGAAAGAGATTGTTCAAAAACAAACATCCGGCCATGATAGCCCATTAAACTGGATCCCCTCAGAGTTACACCCTGACCTCAAAGAGATAAACTATTTCATTCCTGCCGAGAACACCTTTCCTACAACCCTTCAAGATCTCGAGGAAAAGACCAGGAAAATCATCGAGGAAAAGATTTCGGTTCTTCCGCCCATGCCCACAATATCCATGAAACTTTTGGGTCTTCTGAGAAACCCGGAATCAAACCCCAATAATATTACAGCATTGGTCTCAACAAATCCTGTATTTTCCGGGAAAATCCTGCAAACCATCAATTCCTCATATTTTGCACTCCCGGGGGAGATCACTTCCGTTGGAAGGGCTATTACCCTGTTGGGATATAACAACGTAAGGACGCTTGTCTTTCAGGAGACTATTAAGAATGCAATTCCGAAACATTTGGATATGGAAACAGACCTGTATATGAAAACATGGGTACACTCTGCCATCGTATCAACATGCGCAGGACATATCGGTAAAAAACTCTTCAATTTCTCTGAGTATGACCTTGCTACGATTGGTCTTCTCCACGATATCGGTAAATATTTCCTTGTAACACTGCAAAGTCATTTTGAAATAATTTCCGATATCCCCGTCCTTATTAAGGAAGAACACCAGTATGGCATCAATCATGCAGTTGCAGGAGGCCTTATTGCCAATAAATGGAAACTACCGAATGTAATCATTCATGGCATTGAATACCACCATTATCCCTCATTTTTCCTGCCTGAGGCTATCCCGAAGCAATATCGCACACAATGCTTCACGATCTGTCTTGCAGACCTTATAGCAAAAGTCCTTGGTTATCATGGACAAGACGAACAGATACTGCCCATCAGAGATGAATATTTTGAGATGTACGGAATAAACAAAGATATTCGGGGAATCATAACAACGGATCTCATCAGAGACATCGAAAAATCCCGCCTTACGGTCGAGTCCTATGTCAATACAACGTAAATTGTAGGTTTTACTCCCCATACCCTCACTTATAACAGTCTTATACCTTCATATACTCTTATTAATCAGTAATACCTCTCTTCCGTGGTAGAGGTTGGCTTTTTTGGTTTTTTGGCCGCCTCACTCCATACCCGTTTATACTATGACAAAAAACAACGGGGGTGTAAGCCGGTGACCAAACAATGTCTCTTCTGTGGAAAGTTCTTTATCCCCGATCACCGGGTAAAGGAGAGGCAGAAGGCGTGTTCTAATCCCGAGTGTAAGAAGAAACGGAAAAAGGCCTCTCAGGACGCCTGGGTGAAAAAGAACCCCGGGTACTTTACCGGCAGGTATCCCTATGTAAAAGCATGGCGACAGATGAAAACAGTGATACAAGACGAGATACCCCAAACACAACGGCCACGGAAGCTCATCTTCCTCATACCGGATGATGGAGTGCAGATGATACAAGACAAGATACTCTGGAAGAGATCGGGAAAATGGACGTTTACCGCCCATGGATACGGATAGACGTGATACAAGACGAGAATGACAGGCGGATGCCACTTCCGTATACTTGTCCCTGTATGAGAGGTCAGTCCCGAATCAACCAGGTAAAACATTTATACGAAGTTGAAAAATTGAGTATGAGACAGATTGCTGCTCAGCTCAAAATGTGTGCAAAGACCGTCTCCTCTATCATTACCGGGAAGGAAAGACCGAAAAAAGAAAAGAAGCCCTCTCTCATCCATCCCTTCCTGCGTCTGATCCGCCAGTGGTATGAACAATACCCGAACCTGAAGGCGACCCAGATATACGAGAGACTGAAAGACTACGGCTACCGGGGAGAATACGGGATGGTCTCCGTATACACGAAACAATACCGGCAGAAAAGGCGAGAGGTTTATCATGAACTGGAGTTCCTTCCAGGAGAGGCTGCACAGGTTGACTGGATGGAGGCGGTCCTTCCATTCGGCAGGGTGTACGGGTTTGTCTATCTCCTCGCATATTCACGGTATCTCTTTATGCAGTTTACTCTCCGATCGTCTCTGGAATTCTTTCTCGATGGGCACATCGGGGCGCACACCGAGATGGGCGGTGTTCCCCGTGTCTGCTGGTACGATAATCTCAGAAGCGTGGTCATCCAGAGAAAACCGGAACTCATTCTGAATGCCCATTTTCTGGATTTTGCCAGACACTACGGGTTCTCCATTCACCCCTGCACCCCCGGCAGGGCCAACGAGAAAGGGAGGGTGGAGCGGGTCATCAGGGATATCAGAACCTTCATCGAAGGGAGCAGTTTTACCGATATCGTCGATCTCAACAAAAAGGCAGATGTATGGAGAAAAGGGAGGAACGGAAGGATCCACCGTGCAACAGGAAAAACACCCATCGATGCCCTCACGGAAGAGACGCTCATTCCCCTGCCTGCCATCCCCTACAAACCCTGCCGGGTTGTTCCTGCCTCAATCGGAAAGACCGCTTTTATCGAATGCGATACGAACCGGTATTCTGTTCCATCAGACTATGCCGGCACCGGCGCAACACTGCGTATTTTTGTCGGCCGTATCGAGGTGTTGATAAAAGACCGCATTATTGCCTCCCACCCAAGGTCCTTCGGGAGGAATGAAAAGATCGAACACCCCTCACACAGAGTACAGCTTCTCCACAAAACGCCGAACTTCAAGTATGAACGTATTTTTTCTCTCATGAAGAACATGGGAAAAGAGATCGTCCATTTTCTCGCTCAGGCAGAATCGGAAGGGGAAGATTCCCTCTTTATTGCCTATGTGACAAGTGCCACGACATCGTGGACGGTTTTTCGTGCCATGACATCGTGGACACTCGATCGTTCAGCGTAGTTTGTATCTGAATTCATCGACCTGGGTTTTGTCCAGGAAGAGTTTCAGTTTTTGTTCTTTGACATTGATTGTAGCCACCACATATTCAAGCTGGATTTCCGGTGGGACCCGGAAGATCTCTCCGAAAACGTTGAGCTTCAAATCGCTGCGGATGAGACGCACCAAATGATATCTGCCGGTCTCCGGTTTTTTTAGCCGGTGTTTTGGAGCTTCAGCCTCTGTAGGGAAACGCAGTTTCGTATTTGTGGCGGCAAGAGCCTTCAATGGGGTTTTCCCGCCGAGCTTGCTGTATCGATACCTGCTGTTGTGGCGCTGCTCGAAAATCAACGATCCGGCTTTCAGGTCTCCTTCCGTTGCCATGACAACCTTGCCGAGAAACATCTGCTGATAACGGTCGTTGAAGTTCTCGATCATTCCGTTTCGCCAAGGTTCGGCCATTGGAATAAACCAGGGCTCAACGTCATTATGCAAGCACAGCCTGATGAGAGGGCCCATGCCACGGGGATACGTCGGGCTGCCAAAGAAGGACATGGCATTGTCAATCTGGATGTAATTTGGTATTCCCATGCGCGTCCAGATAGCCCAGATGCCGTCAAGGATTGACTGTCCGGACTTGGAAAGAGATGGGTGCAATCCGCACCGGACAGTTGCCGTATCGACCACATTAAGGCTGTAAAAACGGACCGGACCCTTTAGGTAGCACGGACCAACCAAATCTGCCTGATGTGTCTGGTTTGGCAGAAGCGACGGTAGCTTGGGGTATGGCGTGCCCTTGGCTCCATACTTGCCTGTTCGCCGATGAGTCAGTTCATTTCGGCTCAGAATCCGGTTGATGGTTCTGATTGACGGCAGAGGCTTTACGCCAAGTTCTTCCAGTTCCCAGTGGATGGCTTGGGCGCCACAAAAAATATCCTGGTTGTAAAGATTGAGGCGAACTATTTTGACAATTTCTTCAATCTCTGCCGACGTGTAAGTGGAAACAGTGAGCGGTCGCCGTGAGCGACTTTTACTCCAGGAATCATCGTTCTCAAGGTGACGTCCGATCCATTTGTACAGCCAAGCCTTCGACTTACCGAGTGACGTACAGATTGATTCGGGGCTTTCGCCGCTCTTGAATCGCTGTACGGCAAAAATCCGTTGCTGCTTGTTTTCTTCTTCCATGAACACCTCCAATTTGATTTCGGTGTTGATGGAATGACGTGATAGCTATTCGAATGTCAAAGAGCTTTGTCTACGATGTGGTGGCACATTTTTCCGTCCACGATGTCGTGGCACTTGTCACCTATGGCTTATTCCGGTTGTTGCGGACATCATCAAAAGAGATGCTCCTCTCTGCCGTCAGGGAGGCAAATGCCCTTCGCGTATATAAGTTCAAATACATCGAGAGTCTGCTCGTTCCCCGGAACACGAGAGACGAGAGCCCCGTCTATCCCCGGAATGCATCATTGCTGGATATATCTTACAGAAAAAGAGAGTTGACCGAATATGACGAACTTGTATGATCTCTGGAAACACTTCAGGTTTTTATCCGATCCCGAGGGGTACGCAGAGGAAGAGCGGGCGCTTCTGGAACGTTTTTTATCCCATGAACACGCCCTGAAGGAACAGAAAAAACGGGAATACCTCTTGCGCATGTCGGGGATAAAGCAGCCGCGATTATTATCTGATTTTGACTGGACCTTCAACCCGGCAATACCCCGGGAGAAGATTATGGAGTTCATCCATACGGACTGGCTGAAGAAACCATGTAACCTTATCCTCATCGGCCCGTCAGGCATAGGGAAGACCCATATTACCGCAGCCCTCTGCTACGATGCAGTCCTTACGGGAAAGCAGACCATCTTTATCACCCTCTTTGATCTGACGGCAAAACTGACTAAGGCCAAGAGTGTTTACAGTCTCATTGACTACTATGCAAAGGTGCCGATCCTCTGCCTCGATGAACTGGGATATGTTCTGCCTTCGAGAGAACACGCCGACTTTCTCTTCCAGATCATCTCAAAGAGATCGGAAACGGGAACCACCCTGGTTACCACCAACCTCATACCCTCTCAGTGGGGAAAGATATTTGACTCGGTGACGGCATCGGCTATCCTGGACAGGTTAAGCATGAATGGAACCTTTATCTCTTTTGAAGGGAGGTCTTATCGGAAGAGGAAACAGAAAGAAACACCATGAAGGAATAACAGGCCCTATTTGGAGCAAAGGGAATGCTCTGTCTTAAAACAGGGCAGTTCTCATGGTGAGGTCTATTGTGTTGCCTGTTCTGCGGGCGCTGCAATTGTTAGATTTGAGGGCGGGATGATTGACGCCTACATTTGCGGATGTCGTAGCCTGTGCCTGTGTAAGCGGTAAACTGATTGCCGTTAGGGGATGCCGGGCGGTACGGTCAAGTCCGGGGAAGACGATGCGGCGGGTATTGTCGTAATTGGCGAAGCCGTAGCTTATACTGCCGTCTATGTAGAAGTTTTTTTATAGTAGGTCCCGTATGTCCCCAGGGTATAGCCGTCCATCTTCACCTTGCTGCCCGTATTGTCCACATTGGCTCTGGAGGTGTTGAGCCCCAGCATGAGACCGGCGATAAAGCTCCTGGTAAAGCGGTAGTCGGAACCCATGGTGACACCCATGCTGGTGAAGTTATACCCTGTTGCATCCGGTGTGTCTTTCTGGTCCCCGTAGGCGGCATTGCCCTTTACGAAGAAGCCCCATCTTTCATTTACCCCTGAAGGGAGCATACCGGTGAGATCGGGGTTTATAGTGGCAAGCATTATCGGTGTTCCATTCCCGTTTTTGAAGTATAGTCCGTTGAGACTCATACCCTGTATCCCGTGCCTGAGATCGCTTAAGCGTTCAGAGAGGTTCCCTGTCTGGAAGGAGGCACCGCTGATCCCCATGCCGTATTGGGCATCACTGCCTTTTGGGGCAAGCTGATCAAGGGCTGATGCTGTCTGTCCGTATGCGGGGAGAGCATCGAGGACATGCAAGGCCGTATCGAGATCCCCCGTTGCAGCATTCCCCACGGAATTGAGCATGGAGCCTACCGCCCTCTGGTTCACAGTAAGATATGGAAGGAGGGTCTGGTTGGTGTAGTCTCTCTCCACCATGAGGTATATCTGGTTGGGAATATCATGCTTGGGTTTAAAGAGTACCGTGGTGGTAATATTGGTGAGCAGGGAGGTGAACTGTCCCGTTATCCCTGATGAGGCAGTAAGGATAGTCCCTAACTTTGTTCTTATTGCCGGGATATATCCCCCTGTCTAGATAGTCTCCAAGACACCCTTTAAGTCTGCACTTCCATTTATGGCAAGGAGGTCATTGCTGGAAGTGGAGGCGATCTCTATCTGGAGCTTTGCCTGGGATTCCTGATAGTAGTTCCCGTTGATGGTAAGGGTGCCGATGGACCCACCCGGCGATACGATTCCATTGTTGTTCACGTTGCTAAGCGTCCCGTAACCGCCCACCGTGCCCCCTGGATTCACGGTCAGCGTGCCACCAAGGGAAGCACTACTGGTCAGGAAGAGCTGTCCCTCGGACACGGTGCCCTGCCCGGTGTAGGTGTTGACGCCAGAAATCGTCAGCGTTCCCGAGCCGGCTTTGTAGAGGCCGCCGGAGCCGTTAAAGGTTCCGTTGTTGGTGAAGGTGTTGCTGCCGGCATCGAACCAGAGGTTTCCGGAAATAGTACCGGAATTGACAAGGGCGTTCCCGGTGCCCAGAAACTTCGCCGTATAGGAGTCCGTACCCAATGCACTGAGTGTGCCGTTATTGGTGAGGGTGTTGTTGTCACCCTGCGCTAAAAAAGCAATGCTGTTTGTTCCGGACACAGAGACTGTACCATTGTTAACAACTGTGTTTCCGGTATTGACGCGTATTCCCCACAGACCTGTTGAGTTTCCGGTGATGCTTCCGGTTGCAGTGTTTGTTATTGTATTATTATCATAAACGTGGATGCCGTTTCCCCTCTGTGTCAATATAAGTGAGACACTTTCCACCCAATAGTTTAAACTCTACGGGCGGGAAGGAGAACGATAATGGAAAGGAAAGATTTGACAACAGCAAAGAGCAGTATAGTGCGAAAGGTATCCGATATAAAGGTAGTTCCCAACCCCGAGGTACCCGAGAAGGTGGCTCGACGAAAGCCAATGCGGCTGGTTTGCCTTCCCACTGGATCATGGCTGAATCTAATTCCACCCACTTTATACTTCCATCGCTGGTCAGGCGTGCTCCGCTGGTACGACAGTAAAATCAATAACGGCATTCTGGAAGGGCTCAACAGTCTTGTTCAGGCGGCCAAGGCAAAAGCCCGGGGCTACAGAACCTTCAAGAACCTCAGGACCATAATCTATATGATTACAGGGAAGCTGGACTACAGTAAAGCCGGGCTACCCACTTGATATGAAAAGGAGCCAGAAATATAATGTACGGCGGTATTTGCAGCGTGCAGCAAGAAAGGAGTTTTTTATATCAGGTTTTCGATTCTTTTCTAAAATAGCAGTGACGTCCTTGTAAAAAATTTCATGAAAAAAGACATAAAATAAAAACTTTACATTAATATGCATTATATGATACTTAAAAAAATATTTTTAGAATAATCCAAAAAGTTAAACGGATTACTGATGAACAGGATCAAATTTTTTTTAAGAAAAAGTTTTACCACGGTTACGATTATGGTGGTGCCTCATTCAAAACTAAAGCCTTTAAGAATCAGTATTCCCTTAATCGGATTGTTCTCGTGTCTTTTTCTCAGCATTGTCGGCGCAGGTTATATTATATCTGTCGGGGTCAATACCATAGAATATTACGGGATGAAAAAAAAGCTTTCCTATGTTTCTTCGCAATTCAGTGAACTTAGAATTGTCATGCATTCTCTCAAGAAGGCTGACGCGGAATTCTCAAAGCTTCTTTCTCTCAAATCCAAAAAAACCATCCTTGAAGAAGCAGATGTTGAAAATACCGGTTCCCTTAATATTGAATTATTAAAAAAGCAAGTTTCTGAGACAATCCAGTCTGTATCAGAAATTAGACAATATATCGAAGAACAGAAAAATCTTTATCATGTAACCCCAACAGGATGGCCAATGAAGGGTTCGGTAAATTCAGGGTTTGGCCTGCGGGTACATCCTATTTCCGGAGGGAAGATATCACATTCCGGAATAGATATCGGCGCTCCTATCGGCACACCGATAAAAGCAACTGCCGACGGCATAGTCAGTTTTTCAAGCCGGCATAATGACAGTGGCAATATAGTAGTGCTTGAACATGGACGTGGTTTCACCACTGTTTATGCTCATAACAGGGAAAATCGTGTTAAAGTCGGACAAAAGGTAAAGCGGGGCGAAGTAGTTGCTATTTCAGGCTCCACCGGGGCCACTACAGGACCTCACCTCCATTATGAGGTTTGGGAAAACAAGAGACCGATAGATCCTGCTTCATTTTTAAAGGACATATCATGATCGGGTTCAGAAAAAAAGCGCCGTCCCTTGAAGTTATTATAGGAGCCGAATCCACAATTAAAGGCGATATTATCAGTAAGGGCGTTGTCAGGGTAGACGGCGATGTTATCGGAAATGCAGATGTGGACTGGTTAATAGTAGGTGAAACCGCGATGGTCAAGGGCGATGTTGTTTCAAGAGGCGTATTGATAGATGGAAAAATAGAGGGAAATATAAAGTCAAAAGAAACTGTAGAAATAAAATCCAAAGGAATTGTAGAAGGGGATATTGATGCAGATTGGATATTGATAAGCGAGGCCGCGATGGTCAAGGGTGATGTTGCTTTGAGAGCTATAATTGTGAAAGGAAAGCTAGAGGGAAATATAAAGTCAAAAGAAACTGTAGAAATAAAATCCAAAGGAATTGTAGAAGGGGATATTTACACGCCAAGGCTTACAATATCTGAAGGTGCTATTTTTGACGGCCGTTCTTGTATGCAAATAACCACGAACGCAGAAAATAAGGATATTTTACCCTTTGAACGAAAGGTGAAAAAGTCTCTGTAGATTAAAATTATCTCACATGATTTGCAATATGAAATGCAAAAACCAATGCTCTCGTGAGGTTTTGTGGTAAAGTTAAGTTTAGCGGCAATCAGGCGATTTTTTTAACACTGGTTTAGACTACAAAAAAAATGGTTAAAAAGAGGAAAAAATGACAAACATTGCTCCCGGGGGTACAGGTGACAGTGAAGAAAAGGTCACAACGATAATTGCTGATGATTTAGAAATTCAAGGTACCATGAAATTCAAGAATCCTCTTATGATAAAGGGTGTCCTCGAAGGAGAAATCATATCAGAGGGATTGTTGATTGTGGGACCTACTGCAAGAGTTGCGGCTAAAATTACTACAAAAAACCTTATATCTCACGGTGAAATTCAAGGGGATGTTACTGCCAGCAATCGAGTTATACTAAAAAGCACATCGGCCCATAACGGCAATATTACGACGCCCAATATTGTAATCGAGAGCGGTTCAATCTTTAACGGATCCTGTATTATGAAGAGGGAGGAACCCGCCACTCAGACGTCCGACACTGTTTTTGCCGAGGATACGGCTAATATAGAAACGGTATCAGAAGAAAAAATAGCGGAAGAAGCTGATATGCAGGAAATAGAGGAGCAAAGTACAGAAGGGGAAAAAACAGAGAATGTCTGGACTGCTGAGGAAGAATACCCTGCGCCGAAACCGCCAAAGGCTGAACTGTTTTGAATTATATGATTTTAAAATTTTAAAAAACTAATGCAGATACAATACTAATGCAGATTTTAATAATTTATCAAAATCAAGGAGGCAAATATGACAAATGCAACTCCAAGTGTTTCTGAAGTAGTTGAAAAAGATGTTACTACGATACTTGCAGATGATTTAGAAATTGAGGGTACAATAAAATTCAAAAGTTCTCTCATGATAAAGGGTGTCCTGAAAGGAGAAATTATATCGGAGGGGCTATTGATCGTAGGGTCAACCGCAAAAGTTACAGCTACGATTACTACAAAAAACCTCATATCCTACGGTGAGATTCAAGGCGATGTTACTGCCAGCGAACAGGTTATTCTGAAAAGCACTGCAGTCCATAACGGCAATGTAACAACACGCAATGTTACGATTGAGAATGGTTCGGTTTTTAACGGTTCCTGTATTATGAAAAGAGAGTCTGCTGATTCATAAGAGGCAATTAAGGAAGAGCATAGAACAGGGTATCATTTTACTTCATTTACTAAGAGGTGCTTATATTGGTATGTGGTGAAATGCTGTAAAAAGATGTAAATCATTGTTTACTTATTGAATTGAGTTTTTCAGCAACTATATAGGCAATCGAAACACGATATGCCCAATCTTTTCGGGCATATCGTCACATATTCGAAGTTATTCTAAAATTAAACAGAAAAGAATTTATATATCCTTACGGTGCGAAGTTGGATAACTGGTAATGAAGGGGAGGGGACATCCTATATTCCTCCTGTCAAGTAAATTTTTATTTAAAAATAAACCATGTAAAATCATGTTGTTATAACGTACTCTTTTTTAACCCAACTTCGCCAAAATGACCCGGTCTGGCGGTAAATTAGCCTGATATTGGCCCTTGATGTATCGTAACATGTTGATTATATAGCAGTTGGATTTTCGGAGTGCGTTTGTAGTGACCCATAGAAGAAGATTTATCTTGACAGCCCTGTTTAGCCCTACTTAGCGGATTCGAAGGATATGTCGATCAGAAGTCCTTTAATATCAAGTGGTGTCTCTAAAAAGTCTTCACGAAGCCACGCAGGATGCCCCGCCTTGTAGGCGGGGAGCTTCACTACATTTTGTTTATTCACATCTGCCTTGCCCACCATTCGGGGCGGGGGCTGTTTGGGGAAAGAGAGCCGTAATTGTTGGAGCAGGATCTGCAGTTCCGGCTCAGGTCGGGTATACCGGGACATGATCACTGTGCGGCCGTCGGTTGTCGGAAGATGCACGTCTATCATCTGGACGACGCTGAACTTCTCCAGAACAGCCCGG
>JAPLKD010000184.1 GCA_026388245.1 Pseudomonadota bacterium
TATATATTCAATATCATTAAGAAAATAGATAAGGCTTATAACATTTACACTGTGGGTATAAGCGTAGAGCTGAGGGCTGAGAGCGAAGAGGATAAGCTAAGACCTGTTTTTAGCCGCCCGCTACGCTCGACAATGGCAGACAAGTGCTGGACGAGGTGTTTTATATCGGCTGCCGACCTGTCACCCGATATACCCTATGCCCTTTCGGGCAGGGTGAAAACTATCCGTTTAATCTCTGCCTTGGAATGTTTGAAGTTAACCAGGAGTCCTACCGGTATGCCGGTTGCTTTTTGCATTGCTATTTATAAACATTACCCCTGAAATCTATATAATGTACAAATACTGTTAATTCATCTTCCTTTCTTATTGAAAAAATAATCCTTGTATCACCCTTCCTGATCCTGAAACTGCCATGATATTTCCCTTTCAGCTTTTTTAGATCAATGGAAGAATGGAACTTGTCTGCCTCTTTTGAATATGAGATTTTCATTCTATATATCAACTGTTTTTGAACGTGATATTGTATGATAGCTCTTCTTAATTAAAGTTTTCTCAATGTCCTCTTGCTCTTTATCGGGCACGTAAGCAATGTGGGAATCATTTAATATCTCTCTCAATTTAATCTTTCTCTTTGGTAAAATACTCAAAAAATCTTTGACTTCATTAAAAATCGATTCATCTACACGTAACTCTAATAATTTCATTTTAACCCTCCTGCTTTAAATGCTGAAAACTATTTTTTTAGCCGCCCGCTACGCTCGACAAAAACGGACAAAGGCAGGGTGAATACTATCCGTCTCGTATATCCGGCAGGTGAAAATGGTTTGTATATCACGCAGCATATTTCTCCGACAATGTAAATTCTATCTTTTTCCCTACTGCTTCCGTTGCGTCAATAACCTCTATGCCAATCAGTTTACCCTCTCTATCAAAATCAGCAAAAACACCTGGTTTAACAGTAACAGTTTCGGCTGATTTTTTGCTAACTTCAGTAAACCATATATACAAAAGGTCTCTTTCCGAATCATATTCTATTTTCATTTTACATCTCCTTTCTTCGGAAAATTGCTGCCATACCGGGCTATCGCTGTGAGTATAACAACGCGCTCATTTTTTATCTTATAATACACCGTTACTTCCTTTTCTTCAAATTGTTTTCCTTCCCAATCGGCGTTATAGAGAAATACCATCGATTTTCCTAATGCCCCTGGTTTTGTATCTATTGCCGCCCAACCTTTGTTAAGTGTCGTCTCGATTTCTTCCCGTGCGATTCCCCTTTGCATCATCCTTTCTATAAGATGCTTATGATAATTATTCTGTTTGTTTTTCATTCTATTTCATCGGTGCTGAATTGGATCGTTAGGGTCGGACCAAGCCTTTTAAAGGCAGTGTTGAGTTTTGAGTGTTGAGTTGGCATAAAAACCTTTTGTTATTTAGCCACAGATAGAGGCGGATAACTGCTTTTCCTCTCGCAGAGGCGCAGAGTTCGCGGAGAGGGAATGTTTCTTTGCCGGTATGGGAGAAAGATTCATGCCGGCAAACCCGCACACCCTTGCGGGTAAAATTTACTTCTGCATTATTTTTGCACCGTGGTGAAGATATATTTGCCCGTCATGCAATGAATCTGCTAATATTTTGGCTTCAATCCGGCCTGCTTACAAAGTTCATTGGCTGTTATTCTGTCGAAATCTTTGTGACGCTTAACAGGAACAACAATGTCTTCATTGGTATAGATTGAGTGATTACCGCCTTCTCGTAATAATCGATAACCGTTTTCTTCCAGGTATCGGACGAGATCACGCCGTTTTACGGACATCTGCCAGTCCTACCGGTAACTGTTCGTATAATACGCTTCCCTGCGGAATAGGTTTTCCCAAGTCATTATATGCGAGGACCATCTGATGGAGAGCATCCTTTAACATGCCTCTACATTCTTCAATATCTTTGCCTTCGGTAACAACTTCTGGCCATTCGACTATTTGGCCCATGTAACCTTTGCTTATTTTAAGATATTTTGCAGTATAACTTTGCACGGTTGCCTCCAATTCGCCCTTTCGGGAATGTTAAGATTACCATATTACGATTTCTGCCTTAAAGTATTGCTCTCCGCAGATTTGACAGACACCAGTCAGCCCTTGACATTTGACATTTTCTCTTTTAGCCATTCACCTATAAGCATGCCCTCAGTCTTGCGCAGCCGCTGGGCCTCTTTTCTTACCTTGTTGTACACACCGATGTCTATGCCTATGTATTTCTTTTTTGAAAGAGAGAACTTCATATCCTTCACTTCCACTACATCATTAAACTCAGAAAAATCATGTTCATCCCAGAAATCAGAAGCCTCGTATATGGACATATCCTTTACTTCCTTATTTTTTTCCATACCTTTTCCTTTCTCCCTTGTTCATATCCCTCGCTGTCACAATCAAAACTTTGTTGTTCAGTTTTCTAATGAAAAAAATTGACAAGTATCTCCCGTTCTTTGTCTGTCCAAGGGCATTGTATAAATGCTCTCCGTCAACCTTTCCGAATTCTTTCTTGAAAATTATGCATTGTCCTGACAGTATTTCTTCTACTTCAATAGGCAAAACATTGTGTTCCATGCGAGCTTTTGTACTATAGCCTCGAACCAAATTATATCATCAATATTGATCATATGCTATTTTATCTTTTTTGGTCATTGGGGTCGGACCAAGCTAAGTGCTTGATACCATGTGTTTTATGTGTGAAAAATGGCCTGTTTCAGGGCTTAAAGTGCTGTTTTTGTGGGTAAAATCATAGTGAAGGAAACGAGAAAGCGGTTCACCCTGGTCTCTAATACTTTTTATCAAATGAATTGTGGGTCCCTATCCAAAACCAAACGTACACATCCCCATCCCGGAAATATGTAGCTCTATAACCCATGCCAACAGTTACCTCGTATACCTTGAACCTGTTGTTCCTGGTTGAACCAACAGGTTTTGTTCTCAATGAGGGATGAGATTGATTCTCAAGAAACAACTTGTATTGCTTCCGGGCGTTTTCTTTAATATGGTCAGGTAGGCTGTCAAACAGATTTTTAAAGGCCTTTGTCCTTTTCGAATCCATATTTATAGTATATCCATATCTTCAGTTTTACCACTCCGATACTCTGTTATTGATTCAGATACCATGTTTTTAAATTGATCGCTATTATAAAAATCATTATCGATTTTAGAAACATACTCGTTCTCAATTCCAATTTTTATATAACGGACAATTCCTGAAAGCTGATCAATTATAAAATCAGGAAGTCCATTAATTTCCTTTATTAATACTTCTCTTTCACTCATGATAACCCTCCTTCACCTGTAATGGGTTTCGAAATTCCTCACATTATCACATATCCCACCACAGCATATCTTGTGTCTATGGGCGCGTGGCATGGGCCAGAAACTCTTTCTAAAGAGAATCCCATTCTTCAAGGGTAATTCTTCTTCTGATTCCTTGCTCTATTTCATTAAGAAGCATCTTTAGTTGCGGCATTGAGTATTCTTTATTGCTCGGGATCGTAAGGGGGAGCTACACGGTTTCCACTTAACCATGCAGGACAGCTCTTCTCTGGTCTGAATTCTTTACGTTTAGATTGATTTTCCTGATTACCGGTAAAGCATCTCCATGCCTTATCTTTACAATCAGCCAGCCTTCAAGAGACGATCTCAATACTTGTTCACACTTATATAATGTTTCTGCAAATGCAACAACGCCTGGACACTGGGGGATTTTTCCAGAGAAACTGCCATCTTCGAGTTTGTCGTATACTGCTTTGGCCATTGCTTCATGAATATATTCTACAAGCATTTTATATCTCTCCATTTAGAATTATTGGGGTCGGGCTTGTACATAAGCTAACATGCTGAAAGGGCAATGAACTACCTACTTCGGAGCTCCGAAGTAGGTTAACCATATGATATTACATATAATAGTTAAATGAGAAATTATAAATGGGAAAGGTTTACCCTTTCACATATTTGCACCGCGGGTTACAGTCCGGGCTGCGCTGTGCCGGCAGGGTTCAATTTCTCCTCTACTGCCTGCGTAAGGGCTTTCATTTTAACTCTGTTTCTCTGGTCTATAGAGTTTATGGCGTTTGTTGAGTTGATTGCGTTTATAGCGTTCATTGAGTTTGTTGCGTTTATAGAGTTTGTTGTGTTAACTGCGTTTATTGGGTTAAAACCTCTTTCCTAAAGCAGAGAGCGGAGAGCAATTCCATATTTTGGGGACATCCATAATTAGGAACCAGTAGCGGCTAACCCGAATTCATAAACAGGTGTTTCGATCACTTTGACCGGCTTTCTTTGTCCCCAGATGATCTTCTGAATTTTTTCAACCGTCTCCGGGGCAAAATACTGTTCCCCCGTCTCCAGGCACACCCTGGCTGGCACATGCTCTACAATGTAGAATTTCCCATCCAATTCTAGTGTATACGTCACGTACTGCTCGCTGTATGTTTCCTTGATTGCGCTTCCCATCGTTACTTCCTCCTAATCTTATAGTCGATCCATAGGTCTTTATCAGGTTCATAGGTGGTTATCAAATACCAAACAGCTCGGACCGTACTTGTCATCCGGATAATCCTCAATGATCAGGCTTTGTGACGCGATGGCCTCGGCTACCTCATGGTCGGCAATGCGTCTCTTGATGGTCTGATCAACCGCATGTTTTGAATTGTCCCTCCTGAGTCGGGATTGAACCGTATGAGTTTTGAGTTGTCCCTCCTAAGTCGGGATTGAACCTTATGAGTTAAAAACATCAATTCGTATAACACAACACTTAGCACCCAACACCCAAAACTGTATTTCAGGGGGCTTAAAGTGCCCATTTTACCCCCCAAAAAGGAGTCTTTAAGAAAAAGGGCGGAATTGCATAAAGAGACAGGTTATAGGTCATGGGGTGATAGAAAACAACAGCAATGCGAAAGTGGAATCGCGTATTGCGAAATGTAGAAACCGTCTATTCCTTCATGCTGTTGCAGCTACCAGCGCTACATCCTCAATAGCTGAACGTTGTCTCCACTTTTTTAACATTACATATCTGACTTGTTGATCTTTGTCTTTATTCCTTAAGGATATTTCTCTGTGCCATAAATTAAAATCATCTTCTCCTTCAATTTGAAAAATTACCAGGGCATTTGCAGGAAGTTGATCAGCAAAATCCCCATTTTCCATAAGATACCTATGGAACTCCGATGAAATCATTGCGAGAAACTTGCTGTATTTTTTCATTGTTGCCCTCCAAGAAATTTTTTTACATACTTTCGCCAGTTTTCATTTATATCCCAATCACCAAACGTTAAAGTGCTTTCAAAATTGAGATGAAGCATCTTCTTTATCTCTTTTCCCATTATATCATATCTATGCATATGGGAAAAACCATGAGAACAATCATACCTTATAACAACTTTCCATTCATCCTTAATCATTACCTCTAACTGCACTGCAAAATATGCGACTACGCCGTTTTCTGTCCGATGATGATGACGTTTCCTCACGCCATCATCAAATATTATGACAAAATCTACTGTTTTGGACATAAGATCAATTGGGTCGGGGTCGGACCAAGCTGGCAAGCCTGCAAGCTGACAGGGCAATAAACTACCCACTTCGGAGCTCCGAAGTAGTTTATCTACATAATATTATTGAGAAAATATAGAAGGTTCATAACATTTACACTGTGGGTATTAGCGTAGAGCTGAGGGCTGAGAGCAGAGAGGATAAGCTAAGAGCAAAGCCCGGAGAGTTTGTTTTCTATCACCTGCGTAAGGGCTTTCATTTTAACTCTGTTTCTCTGGTCTATAGCGTTTATTGAGTTTGTTGAGTTCATAGCGTTTGTTGAGTTTGTTGAGTTGATTGTGTTTGGTTACCCAACAGCTTCTACCGGAAGGTTTTCTATGTTGACATTAACAATATCAGAGAGACTAAATCTCTGCCTCACATCTAATACTTCTATCCCTATTAATTGACCGTTTTTGTCAAAATCTACCACAACGCCGTCTTCTATTTCTTTAGATTTAGCGACATAATCTTCTCTAAAATAAACGTATAGGGCATCTGCCTCTTTACTATATTCTATTTTCATTTTTTATACCTCCCTTCTTATGCTTTGTCTACCACACTTATTATAAGGATTTCATTTAAAAGCTTTTTGTAAGTCACTTTAATATATCGCTGTTCAATAGCTTTATACACATTTATTCTGCCTCTTATTGATTCCTCAACCTTATCCGGGTTATCAAGAGTGTTAAGTGCTTCTTCTTCGGTTATTTTCCTCCACTTCATCCTTCTTTTTGCGTGTCTATCAAATCTGATTGGTAAATTCATATAATTACCATGAATAACATTTACTGCAACGAATTACCACGAATATAACAGTTGGTATTATGAGAACGTCTGGGAGAAGGTGAATTATCAGTTTTGAATTAGGGTCAGACCAAACCCCAGTGAAATAGAAAAGCAAATTCATTACACGGAGCAGGCAAACTTACAGTATCGGTGCATCGACATAGGATAACTACCAGATATTGCAGACTATTTATCAATAAGCCTTTCAATTTCTTATGCGCTTTATATTCCCGGTTTTTGTGTAGTCGTTGTGGGTTTCTGTGCAAGAGACTTCAGGGCTGCATTGATAGCGGTCTTGAGTTTTGTCATGGTTGCATGAAGACTTTCCTTATCTGCATCAGCTAATTGAGCAATATCGAGTTTGTTGATTTTCTCTGTGAGGTCTGTCATAACAGTAAGGACTGCCTCGGAAGGGGATTTAACCTCTCTCTTCCTCTGTTGTTTTATCTGTTCTTTGGATAATTTCTGGGCTTTATATTTCTTATACAGGCTCAACATACCACGCTGTTGTTTGCTCTTAGCAATCTC
>JAPLKD010000197.1 GCA_026388245.1 Pseudomonadota bacterium
GTAAATAGCTCTATCTTCCGTACTAAATCCTCTTCAGAATAGGGGAAATGGAATTTTCTCTGTTTGCCTCTCCCTTTCTGAAAAGCAAAAATCAATGCCCCCCAATCGTGATAATTCCCTGAATAGCCTGTCAGGCTTGCGTTACACCTTTCCACGAGAACGCTAAAAGATCCCATACTGAAATACTGCAGATGTTCGTGAAAAACCTGGTCAAACCGTCCTTTTGTTAATAAAGAATCGAAGCCCGGTACTTCAAAAAGAAAAGTGGCATCGTCTGTAGAAAAATCGAGCAGTTTTCTTAAAACAAGCTGTGGATCGAAAATATGCTCAAGGGTATGCCTGCAAAGAATAAGATCCGGCTTGCATGGAAGTGTTTTATCCAAATCAATATCTTCGATGGTACCGCCAATGAGATCAATTGAGGAATCAATATTATCCAGTTTATTTGAAAGCCATATCGGATCAATTCCAATTCTGTGTTTGCTGAATGACTCCAGTTCGTTTAATAAATATAAATCATTACATCCTACATCAAGAACACAGTTAAATTTCTTATCTCCGGAAATGGTTTTCAGATAGGAGATAAAGTTTTGTGTCCCCTGACGGGCTGTAAAGCTGGCAGATGTTTTAAAACTATATTTTTTTGAATCATAAAGGATAGACGGATTAACTTGCTGCGCAAGCTGCCCATGACCGCAATGAGGGCACCATAATAAACTCTGATCTATCCCTGGATGCGATGCAGTCTTTTTCTTTCTGGAAAACAAACCGGTAATGGGCAACCCGGGCAAATTCATAAGTTCAATAAGATCATTGCTCTCACAAACCGAACAATACTGTCTTTTATTGACTATCACGTGCTTATGGCTTATGGACATATTCAAGCGACTCCTCTTTAATCTGCATCCAATTATTTTCAACCCAATGAGTAACCCCCGATAATCCTTCCTCCAAAGAGACAGTTGGTTTCCAATTGAATGCTTTTCTTGCTTTGGTTGAATCAATTACATAGGCTGCATCCTGTCCGAGTCTCTCTTCGACTATCTTAGTTGCCTTTTCAAAGGGGATATCCATTTTTTGGCAAATAATTTTCACGACATCCTTCACCGCCACACCGCTATCCGGAGAAAGGTGATAAATCTCTCCAATTTTTCCCTTCTCCATTGCAGCCATCTCCCCTCTCGAAATATCCCTGATATGAATATATGACTTAACCGCATTACCTCCCCCATGGAGTTCTATGATTTTCCCTGATTTGATATAAATTATCGACCTTGGAATAATCTTAAATAACTGCTGGTGAGCGCCATATACATTTGTAGACCGGATCATAACAAGAGGGAATTTGTAGTTTTTAACAAAGGCAAAGAGCGATAAATCCCCTGCCGCCTTCGATGCGGCATAGGGTGTACTCGGATTCAAAGGGGCATCTTCCTTTACAACCCCGACGCATGCCCCATAAACCTCCGGTGAAGATATATGAACATATTTTTTCAAGAATGTGCGGTCCTTCAACACATGCACCAGTTCAGTGACAGAAACAGCATTTGTCTGGAACCACTGACCTGGATTTGCCCAACTTGGGGCTACTTCGCTTTGCGCTGCAAAATTAACAACGTAATCCGGCTTAAATGTATCGATGAGCCCGATTATATCCTGCATATCATTGTTCAAGTCCATTTGGTAAAATTTATAATCAGGGTTAATGTGGCGTTTATAGGGCAGAAACAGCGATCTCTTTTCGGGTGAACGGCTTATACCAGCGACGGAATACCCACCGCTTTCCAACAGCAAGTCTACAAAATCACTTCCCGAGAAAGAATTGCTCCCTATGACAACAACATGTATCCCGTTACTCATAAAATTCACCTCTATGCAATTTCATGCGCTAAATCCAAATTCCTTTTGAACAAAACCCAACATCAAAACTTCAATTTCCCAAATGTTTGAAGATGCTTTTGTGATCAGTTTTCAGCATCTGCTTCATTAAAACGGTCCAGTAAAAGTTTTATCCGGCACATCAAGGGGGACATCGTAAGATATTCCCATCTGCTCTTCTGATTGCCCGGGAAGTCCAAACATGGATTTTATAGCATTCACGATATTAACTGCTCTCGGGTAATAGTGATTTGCAAGCGCCCAGCTCGTTGGTGTTGGAACGTCCGGAAATGCAACCCTTTTTGGGGCCTCTTTTAAAAATCTATAAGCCTGTTCTGCAACAACCGCTAGCACCTCCCCGGAAACACCAAAACTACGCCACCCGCCATCGACGGCAACTATCCTTCCGGTTTTCTTAACAGAATTCACTATTGTTTCCTGATCTAACGGTTTGATTGAACGTAAATCTATGACTTCAGCACTTATGCCATCCTTCCGAAGTATTTCTGCCGCTCGTATTGCATCTAAGGTCATGCATGATGAAGAGACCATCGTTACATCTTCACCTTCAAACATTATTCTCGCTTTGCCCAGGGGAACTCTGTACATCTCTTCAGGCACATGTCCGAATATATTATGGAGCCAACGATGTTCTATATATATAACAGGATTGTTATCTTCTACCGCCGATATGAGCATCCCTTTTGCATCATATGCAGTGGCCGGCATAACAACCTTAAGCCCCGGTATATGTGCAAACAGCGCCTGCAGACTCTGAGAATGCTGAGGCCCCTGTCCCCAGCCACGGCCGATGAGGAGACGGATCACTAAGGGCACCTTCATGCTGCCACCAAACATATAATGCCATTTTGCTGCATTATTAATAATCTGATCTAATGAGATGAGCATGAAGTCAACACGCTGATGGGTCATAATCGGCCTCATACCCACAAGGGCCGATCCAATCGCAATTCCAGTCATCCCGTTTTCGGACACCGGCATATCAAGGACACGCTTGTTGCCGAATTTATTGACAAGACCGAGGGTTGTTCCAAAAATACCCTTAGGGTCGGGCACACCAAGGCCCATAATGTAAACTGACTCATCTGCTGCCAGGCATTGTTCTGTTGCCTCTAAGACAGCCTGTGCGTATGTAATCTGCCTATCCAATTATCTTCCATTCAAAAAAAACTTCCAAAAATGATGCTGTGTACATCGGTCTGATTGCCCCTCGGGTCTCATACCCCGAAGCTTGCTTCGAGATGGTTGCCCCGCAACTTACTGCGGGGTGATTCATTACATGCTTTTGTCTCGCCTTTGATACCCCGCTGCTTGCGGCGGGGTAGTTCATTTCACGCATAAACATCTATAAAAGCATCCCCGGCATCAGGAAACGGGCACTGTTTTGCAAACGTAACAGCTTCGTCAATTTCCCTGCTGATTTTCTTTTTTATCTCAATAATTTTTTCCGGGGTAGCATACCCTTCCTGAACCAGATATCTTTCAAAGTTATCGGCAGGACAACGGTGACGCCACCGTAAAAACTCCTCCTCTGTGCGATAACCCAAATCATTATCATAATTAGGGCCGCAATGTTCACGCCAACGGTATGTATCAAACTCAAGATAGTATGGACCCTTTCCATTTCTTAAATATTGCACTGCCTTTCCCGTAGCCCTGTATACTTCAAGTACATTATTCCCGTCTCCTCTTTCACCGGCAATTCCATAGGCCTTCACAAGTGCCAGATTATCCCTTTCCGCCGGTTGACGGACAGATAAAGGCGAATAGACAGAGAAATAATTATTTTCACAGACAAAAAGTACGGGCAACTTTTTCAAAGCTGCAAAGTTCAAGCTTTCACAAAACACACCTTCCTCGGTTGCAGCATCCCCAAAAAAAGCAACGGTTATTCTGTCCTCTCCTTTCAAAGCACTGCCAAATGCTACGCCAACAGCAACAGGTATGCTACCGGCTACGATCGGAGTTGTACCCATTATACCAACGTCTAAATCTACCAGATGCATTGACCCGCCCTTCCCCTTTGAGCAGCCTGCGGCCTTCCCGTATATTTCCGCAAACATAGCCTTTAAGCTGCCGCCTTTTGCAAGATAGTGGCCGTGCGACCTGTGATTACTCATCAGATAATCTTTTTCGGAGAGGTGGGCACATACACCTGCTGCAATTGCTTCCTGACCAATGCAAAGATGAACAGGACATCTCATTTCCTGCTCAGGATAAAGTTCAACAATCTTTTCTTCTACCATACGAATCCGTAGCATTGTGCTGTAAAGCGACATGGCTATGGTTTTATCTGCCATCATTTCAAATGTATCGCCTGCATGATCTTGATATTATAATACCGTATATCGTCCATGGGATTTGGGATTTTACCCTCTTTAAAGGCATTTTTCAAATCAACGATTGCCTCTTCAATGGTATGTTTCGGGGCATAACCCAATTCCTTTTTCACCTTTTTTGATGAAACCTGATAAGAGCGGTTGTCATCGGTAGGCGTTGTCTTTATCGGCAGTTTCGGGTCTATTGTCTTTCGGACCATCTCTGCAATATCTTTTACCTTGTAGTTTTCGTACCCCACATTATAGATTTTTTTATGAATACTACTGTTGGGGAGTTCCAGCAAAAAGCAGTAAAAATCTGTCATATCTTCAATATGGAGATTGGGACGCATCTGCTCCCCGCCAAACACAGTTATTTCGCCTTTATTTATCGCATGATTCGTAAGGATGTTCACGGTAAGGTCCAGCCTCAGGCGGGGCGAATAGCCGCATACCGTTGACGGCCTGATGATCGTTACAATAAAATTATCCGCTGCTTCCTTCAAAAGGACATCTTCGCATAACGCCTTATATTTTGAATAATCGGTAAGCGGCTCCAGCGGAAGGTCTTCTGTGACTTCCGGCACATCTTTCACACCATAGACGCTTGAACTGGAGGCGTAGACAAAATGTTTCACGCCTGCCTTTTTGGCAACATCAACGAGCGTGATGAAAGCATCATAATTAATGGACTTCCCAAGCTCAGGGTCAAGCTCGTAACTCGGGTCGTTGGATATGCAGGCAAGGTGAATGATTGTATCGTACCCTGGTATTTCCTTTTCAAGGAGTTGTCTGTCTCTGATATCACCTTTAACCTGAACGAGGTTGGGGTTATTTTGCACGCTGTCAAGGACATGTTCTCCATATATATACAAATCCAAAACCTTGACATGATGACCCTTTTCGAGCAACTTGGGAATCAAAACAGCACCGACATAACCGGCGCCGCCAGTGACAAAAACCTTTTTCACGACGACCTCCGCTTAATAATCAAATTTGGGGATTGAGGGATTGCATAATTCCTAAATTTCTGAATTCTTAAATTCACCCTTATAATTCCTTAAATATTTTCTGAATCCTTTTATTTGCTTTCGGCATTCCGAAGCAAGTTCGAATACATTATCAAATTGAATCTTATCTATATACTCGCAATCTAAAGCACGGTATAATTGAGATTGGACTTCACCACACGATCTTTGTGCATAACCCAAAAAACGTGTAAATTCACGGGATGAACCATCATCAAAGCCTTCTGCTATATTGTCCATTGCTGAACCTGCTGCACGCCATATTTGATCTCTCAAGTTGTAATCTTTACGAAACTTTTCTTGATTGACTATCTTTGATATTACTTGGCACAATTCCCTCGCTTTTTGCCAACAAGGGAGTTCTTCAAAGTTTTTATAATTCATAATTTTTTAATCACTCGTTTTTAATCCTTAAATTCCTGAATTCCTGAATCCTGAATACGAACAACCGTATCGAGAATGCAATGACAGATGGAATGATGTGTTACTTCCACGGGACCATATGCACTCACCGGTACATAAAAATTTATATCCCCCAGGAAAGAGAGGGGGTTGTCCGGTTCAAAACCGGAAAGCGTTATCACGTAACATCCTTTCGACAGGGCAGCGTGAGCCGCGCGGAGAATATTCTCAGACCTTCCGGAACTGCTGACAGCAATAAGGATATCCCCTTTATCAGCAAACATTTCAACGGGCTTCTCAAAGACATGTTTATAACCATAATCATTGCCGATACAGGTGAGAAGAGAACTGTCATTAAAGGCAACTGCCCTTATGCCTCCGGTTTTCCAGAAGTCTGTTGACATATGGCTCGAAATGGCTGCACTCGCCCCGTTTCCGACAAACATCAATTTGTTGCCGGAGGCATTGCACGATAACACCATCTTACATGCCTTTTCAATTCCGTCATATAAATCCATGACAATATGACTCTTATCGATAGCTTTAATTGTACCCAGCAAGGTTAAAAGATTTTTATAATATTCTTCGGCAAGCCTTTTCATTATATCCCTATTTTAGAATTGAATGGACAAACTCAAGCAACTCATGCTTTTCAACAGGTTTTTTATTCCCTACAATCTGGACAGCCAGCGCCCCGACAGCATTTCCGATAAAAGAAACAAAATCCAAGGGCATACCTTTTGCGAAACATGGTGCAGTAAAGGCAAAAAACGCATCTCCAGCGCCCACGGTGTCAATAACCTTTGTCGAAAAGATCGGTGTACGGCAAACAATACCTCTGTTATCTATACCGACCGAGCCTTTTTTACCCATTGTGATGATAAGATATTCAGCCCTCACGGTGTCCATAATCTTTTTTGCCACATCTTCAATGTCTGCAAATTTTTCCTGGACTGCCAATCTTGCTTCTGCCTCATCAAGGCACACAAAATTCGGATTCTTATATTTCGTAATCAGATTGTATCCGGCGTTTGCAGCATTCGTCTGCGTGTTTACAGCAAATGTTTTTGAAGATTCCTCAATGGAGTCGATAATGTTTTTTGTTATGAAACCATGGCCAAAATCTGAAACCAGTACAATGTCGTATTGAGGTAATACTGATTTCAGGTGGCCGATTATCTCTGATTCACAATTTTTGTTAATGTAAGTATCGTTGATATAATTGACCTCAAACAGCTTCTGGTTGTTATATTGATTGATATATCTCCGCTTCACAATTGTAGGGCCGTCATCTCTATAGAAAAATTTTGTACGGATATTTGGTTTGAGGCTGTCCAGGATAAAAGCTTCCCTTGAATCCTCTCTTCCCAGCAGGGTAACCAACTGGACCTCATTGCATAGTCCGGCAATATGGTTTGCGATAATAAATGCTGCTCCGGCAAAAACTTCGTGGGTTAAATATTTGTTTACCACAATAGGAGTTTTCGCAGATCTGCTCATGGATTCACAGTAGCAATACTCATCAATAATGCCATCACCGATAATGAGAACCTTCAGGTCTTTGAAGGAATTCAGACGTTCAAAAATCTCCTGAAAGGTATATCTTTTTAAAAACTCCCGCAGGAAATACTTCGTCTCTTCAGGATAGATCTGCAAAAAATTATTAATAAGATGGGAAGAACTGAAGGAAAATCCACTTGTCTCGTAGATACTGCTCTTACCGAAATAGAGTTCTTTCTCTTCTTCAAATATTCTTTCATGTATTTTCCGGTCACGCTCTTTATATGCCTGGCCTTTTGCAAAGATATCCGGTTTTATCTTCTTCACACATTCGAAAGAGATCTCGTCATCCACAAGACAGGTGTAATCAACCTGATCCAGAGACGCCACGTTCTCTGCCCTCAATTCCTCAGCAAAAATGGGTCTCCCCGGGCCTCTCCTCACATCTTCATCCTTTACCACTGTCACAATGAGCACGTCGCCCTGTTTCCGCGCTTCATTGAGGTGTTTAATGATACCCGGATGGATGATATCATATATCCCATGGCTCTGGACTACAGTCTTTCCTTCTTTTTTAAGTTCCTCTACCTTTTTAACGAGGGCATCAAAAAGCAATATCTTGTCTTTAATAGTCTTCTCCATATCTATTTAAAATATTTGTTCAATAGCTCTGTTGAGGAAAACACCACTTCACGGGTAAAAGCTATCTGCGCACCAATCGCTTTTAACACCTCATATTCCTTCTGAATCTTTCCTGTTTTATCTTCAAGATTCTCAAATTCCTGTCCCTTTACATAGACATGGGGCTTCAAAACCCTTAACGTTTCCTCTGCTGTCGGCCATATATTAACGGCAACATAGTTGACGCATGAAAGCGCTGCAATGGATTCGGCCCTGAGAGTCTGATTAAATACAGGCCTCCCGGGACCTTTATCGACATAGATGTCGGGCGTAACAGTAACAACCAGTATATCGCCCATCTTCTTTGCCGCCTGGAAATATTTGATATGTCCCGGATGCATAAGGTCAAAACAGCCGTGGCAAAGCACAATTATTTTTCCTCTTTTTTTAAATAATGCTACCTTCTTAATAAGTTTGTCAAAATCAAGGCACTTCATGCTTCTTTTGATCGTCCGTCCTTTATGATATCATTGATTGCCGTCCACAGTCCAGGTATGGTTTCCTCGTGCCTGCCCCTCACATAATAACCCTTACCACCATCAGCAACAGTCCGTACAAGCATGGTCTTCCATGGCCTGAAGTAGTATTGGGGATCTTCCTTTACGGGCTCCCTCCCGAAATCTCCCAAAATCTCCCGGAGATCGCAGACAAGCGTCGCGAAATGCCTGATCGTTTCCCCCCTGCCATGTGCTGCATTCCTTGCCATACTCAGGGCCTTAAGAAATACTTCCGGCGCCATAACAGCACTCCCGAAATTCATTATTACGCCCCCCTCAAGGCCCTCCACATTACGGGCAAAACGAAGAAAATCATTATATGATGTGGCACCGGTAGCGGCACCATCACAGTTCGGGTGTTCATGGATAATATCATAACCTATTCCCACATGGACGGTAACAGGTATCCCGAGTCCATAACCGGCAGCAAGAAGGCTGATCTCTTTGTAAGGATAATCACCCTCCCCTACGGCCTTTCCAACGGCTTCACCCATTCCTGTTGAGGGATCTTCTCTGTAAGCGCTGTTAATGATATCGTTGATCATGCCCGTTTCCTTCCACAACCCAAACTGACCCTCCTGTATATACTTCGCAACGCTCTCTGTCGTTGCCCCTATGAGGGCAAATTCGAAGTCATGGATGATACCGGCGCCATTCATGGATAGACACGAGATGAAGCCCCTCTCCATAAGGTCAATAATATACTTCTGAACGCCCGACCGTATTACGTGGGCCCCCATCATCATGATAACCTGTTTGCCTTCTCTGCGCGCCCTTACAATGTGTTCTGCAACGGCATTCAGGGGACTTCCCGGCGGATTTGTCGTTCTTACAGGTTCTTTAACGGTTTCTTTGATACTAAGGTCATGGTCCCTCTCCATTAGTGGCTTTATCAGCAATTGTGACCTGTCGAACAGTTGAATTGCCTTTTTATACTTTGAGATCATTTTCCCTCGATATATGCTACGATTTTCGACCAGTCTGCCGCTATATAGTCCGGTTGTGATTCCTGTTCTTCAACGATAAGATTTTCTCTCAAAAGAATAGTCCTGCACCCTGCCCGTTTTCCTGTCTCAATATCAACACCCCTATCACCTACCATAAATGATCTGCTAATCTCCAGATTGAACTTATCGGCGGCATCCATAAGCATATACGGTGAAGGCTTACGACACTGACAGTTATCATCCGGTGAATGAGGGCAATAGTATGCATAACCAAGCTTAATCCCGGATGCTTCAAGATCAGCAGCCACCTTACGGTATACCGATTCTGCCTCTTCAGGGGTTATATATCCCCTGCCTATGCCGGACTGATTGCTGATAATGAAAAGGAGGAATCCCTGCTGCTGCAATTGTATCAGGGCTTCCCTGGCCCCCGGCATGAATCTCACATCATCGGGTTTGCTGGGATAATGTGCGTCGTGTATGAGTGTACCGTCACGATCAAAAAATATTGCAGCCTTTTTCGGCATTATGATGTTTCCATATTTTAGGGCTGGGGTTTATCAGAAGTTTCAGTGTTGTCTTTCGTTAATTCATCGATTTCCATTTTCAGGCGCTCATACTCCTCTATCTTCTTCTGGAGAAAATACTGAGTTTGTTTGACCCTTGCATTAATCCCCTGCGGTGTGACGGCATATATATAGGCCGCCTTGTTGTTCGAATTCTTGAATCTCTGCGCCTTTATGTATCCCTTCTGAATAAGCTCTTTAATGATGTAGTTTACACCGCCGAGGCTCAAGCCTACCCTCTTCGAAAGGTCACGCTGAGATACAGCCCCGTCAGTAGATAATTCTTTTAATGCTTTAAACTCTGTCTCGTTCATGATTCATGTTTCGCGGGTGTATTTTGGACAGGCTACCGCCGTACCATGACTGGCATCATCTGATAAAAAACGAAAGTTTTTGATTTGTTCAGTCACTGAACAAATAATAATTACAATAAAGCGCCAATAAGTCAAGCATATTTTCAATGGTTTTTCTCCCAATGATTAAATTTCAAAAACTATTTGAATATTGTTGCTGAATTACTTACAATGAGTGATGGCTGAATTTCATGAAGCAATAATCATAGGTGGTGGCCCTGCCGGGCTCACTGCCGGAATATACCTCATGAGGGCAGGAATTGATACGCTCCTCCTTGAAAAGGTTATGCCAGGCGGAACCCCTTTAAATACCTGGCATATTGAAAATTATCCGGGATTTCCAGAGGGCATATCCGGCAAGGATTTGATGGACCGATTTACTGTACATGCAAAAAATACCGGGCTTTTAATTAAGGAATTTTCTGAGGTGGAGGGGATTTCGCGGAAAGACGAGAGGTTTACCATAAAAACCTCAGAAGCAATCTATGAATCTATAGGGATCGTGATTGCCACAGGTACAGAGCCGGCTAAAATGGGTATACCGGGCGAGATTGAATTCCTGGGAAGGGGCATTTCGTACTGCGCAACCTGTGACGGTTCTTTCTTCAGAAACCTTGATGTCGCCGTTATAGGCGGAGGGGATGCAGCCATTGAAGAAGGCCTCTCCCTGGCGAATATCGTGAAAAAGGTCTATGTCATCCACAGGCGCGATGCATTAAGAGCTCAGAAAATAATCCAGGACAGGGCGTTCAGGAACAGCAAGATGGAATTTTTATGGAATAAGAAACCTGTTGAGATAGGCGGGAAAGACCAGGTTGAATATATAGCGGTTGAGGATACAAAAACCAAAGAGCGTACTGAAGTAAAGGTGGATGGTGTCTTTGTCTATGTGGGCGCAAAACCGAATACCTCTTTTCTCGGAGACCTTGTTGACAGGGACGAGGCAGGATTTGTGCTGACTAACGAAGCCCTTTCGACCAGAACAAACGGATTATACATTGCAGGGGATGTGAGAAAGAAGACATTGAGACAGATCTCTACCGCAGTTGGTGATGGCGCACTTGCTGCCGTGAATCTGGAGAAATATATTTTAGAAAAAAAGTAACTTCATAAGTTTCTCCGGTTTCTCTGGTTTCTTTAGTTTCTTTAGTTTATTTTGTTATAACCAGAGAAACAAAAGAAACGGGACAAACAAAAGAAACAGGAAAAGATATGTCACATATAATAAAAGATTTTTTCAGAGGCTCACTCATATTGGTGGCAGGAATCCTATTAAGTTTTGTAATCTTCATCGTCCTTTTGATTCTCTGGATATTCCTCAACATATTGGGTGCATTAGTCTGGGTATTCTTTGTTGTTTTCCTTTTTCTGGCCGCAGTCTGGTTGATCGGCTACATCTATAGGAACATACATGATTCGGGAAAACATAAATGATGATTAAAATAAATCCGAACGTCTGCGCGTTTCACGTTTCCACTTTCGCCTTGCAAGTTAAAAGGACGGCCTACAGGAAGTCAATGATGAAGTATTTTCTTATTATCGTATGCATGCTCTTCCCCTTTTTCAACGCCTATGCCGGCGACAGTATCGTCATTTACCGGATGGGCGGCAAGGATCAGGCAGTCTGGGGTCTTTTGAAGAAATCTTTTGACAGCAAAGGTTATAATGTGAGTATCTATGAGAAGGCAGATAATATTGACAGGCATCTTGAAACTATAAACAGGATAAATAAAACAAACGCTTCGCTCGTGCTCGCTATGGATTTACAGACAAGCGAGAAGACAGATGTGCTTATCGCTTTTGCAGATGCGAAGAAGGGTACAGGAAGGTTCCTTACAATTGAAGAGGTTACGGGCCAGCATACCGATAATTCAATGATACTTGCAGAAGAAGTCGCAACATCATTCGGGAGACGAGCGAAAGGGCTTTCCCTCTTTCCACTCCTCGGGATTGATATGCCCGGCATTTTTATCAAAATTGAGTGTACAAATGAGCAGGCAAATGAAATGCTTAATAAATTGCATGAAGGTATCCAGAAGTTCATGAAAAGAGGCCAGTAAAATGAGAAATAACGGAAGACCAAATGACAAGATACGGGAACTGAGAATAACCAAAAACTTTTTGAAATACCCTGAAGGTTCAGTCCTTGTAGAGATGGGAGATACAAAGGTGATATGCGGTGTGAGCATTGAAGAGAAAGTGCCGCCGTTTCTGAGGAATTCCGGCAAGGGATGGCTGACTGCTGAATATTCGATGCTACCGCGGGCTACCCAGTCGCGGTCTACCAGGGAAGCAGTGACCGGACGGGTGGGGGGAAGGACCCACGAAATTCAGAGGCTTATAGGGAGGGCGCTCCGCGGCGTTATTAACCTTGATGTTATCGGTGAACGAACCATATGGATCGACTGTGATGTGATCCAGGCAGATGGCGGAACAAGGACCGCGAGTATCACCGGTGGATATGCGGCCCTCGTTGAAGCTCTGTGGGCCATGAAGAAAAGAGGCAACATCGAAAAGATACCCCTGAGGGATTCTGTAGCAGCTATAAGTGTAGGGCTTGTGAATGGCCAGATTATGCTCGATTTGTCCTACGAAGAGGACTCGAGGGCTGATGTGGACATGAATTTTGTCATGACAGGAAAAGGTTTATTAATAGAAGTTCAGGGCACGGCTGAAAAAACGCCATTCACAAAGGAACACTTTGATACCATGTACCAATATGCATTGAAGGGCATAAGCGAAATCACGAGACAGCAGAAGGTCATGCTTGGCCCGTTGTTCCCGGCGTAAAATAGCGGAGAGCGGAGAGCAGAAAACAGAGGAAAGAGGAAAGAAAACAGAGGAAAGAAGACAGATTTAAGTCTGACTTCTGGCAGTTCCGCGAAGCGGGACGGTCTGACATCTGACATCTGGTTTAAGTCTGACTTCTGGCAGTTCCGCGAAGCGGGACGGTCTGATATTTGACATCTAAAATTATGAGAAGCATTATCGTCGCCACAGCAAATAATGGAAAATTTGAAGAGATAAAGAGCGTCCTTGCACAGGAGTTTGATGCATTCTATTCGTTGCATGATTTCCCCGAGAAGGTTGAAATTGAAGAAGACAGTCTGCTATACGTGGAGAATGCTATAAAAAAGGCAAGGAAGATAGGGGAAAGGTTCGGGCTCTATACAATCGCCGATGATTCCGGCCTTGAAGTGGAGGCGCTTGGAGGCAGA
>JAPLKD010000251.1 GCA_026388245.1 Pseudomonadota bacterium
ATATCGTCATTGACATATAAGTTATATCGTTATACATTTCTATTGCATAGATTTGAATATCTGAATTATTGGAGGGATTTATGGTAATTCCAATAGATTACATCGAAATTGATCCGAAGGTTTGTAACGGCAGGCCTGTCCTAAGAGGGACAAGAATTCCCGGTTCTGTTTTGCTTGAACAGATAGCCGAAGGTAAATTGTGGGACGATTTACTGAGAAACTACCCGGAACTAAAGAGGGAAGATATACAGGCAGCGTTGCTGTATGCAACTGCATCGCTTGACCATATGGAGATAAGGGCAGCAGGAGGTTGAATTTCTGAAAATCTACCTTGATCAGATGTTTGGGGTTGATGTAGCAGAAGCATTGCGCAATGAAGGACATGATGTTGTTCGTGCTTCTGAAATAGGACAATCTCGGGCAGATGACAGTCAGATATTAGAGAAGGCTGTCTCTGAAAATAGAATTCTTATTACTCTTGATGAGCATTTTGGCGATTGGGTTGTGCTTCCGTTGAAACAACACTCCGGCGTTATAAGGTTAAAGGTTAATCCCACGACATCAAAAAATGTTATAAAACCCATTTTACCATTTTTGCGCCTTTATAGTGCTGACCAGTTTAAAAACCATCTCGTCATAATTTCCCCAAAACGTTCAAAATGGATCCGGACAGCCTAAAAGACGGTGTTGAGTTTTGAATTGAAAGGCAAATGTAGATGAAGATCAAAATGCATTATCTCTCGCAGAGGCGCAGAGTTCGCAGAGAAAGATAGAAGATATTGTCGGCAGAATAAGAGAAAACATTATTCTGTCGACTCTCTCAGCACCTGACGGTGCAAAAATGATGCAGAAGTAAAATTTTACCCGCAAGGGTGTGCGGGTTTGTCATTCTCTACATTTCACCATTTAAGACTGGGCGAGAGGGAAAAACAGGAAGTTTTAGACACGCTTTCTTGTTTTTGCTTTTCTGTATGCTACGTCATGTATTCCAATCGCATATATCCGTACAATGTCGTTATTGATCTCATAAAGAATTCGATACGTAATTCCACGGAAATTAAAGTCTTTTGAGCGGATACCAGCTAAATCACCATGCTTTATTCGACCCGTATAAGGGTCGTTCAGTAATTGAGGAAGTTGCCCGTTGATTATGAATGTACCGAGTTCTTTGTCCTTCTTTACAAGTTTGTGAAGATCTTTCGCTGCAGCAGGCCTGAACTTGAGCCTATAATTCATTGTATATCAAACTCTTTTTTCAAGGCTATCAGGAAACTTTCCCCATCAATATCAGGTAATTTGTCAGTGATTCTATGTCTCAGCAATTCATCTTCTTCTTCTCCATTGAGGAGGTCGACGAGACCGATGCTTACAATTTTTCTGATCACTTCTGCTTGCGAAATGTGATGTTTTGAGGCCGCCACCTCTATGCGCTGAAGGTCGAATTCATCAAATCTCACAGTCGTTATTTTTTTTGTGGTTTTTTGTTTTTGCATTGTTTCCTCCTTATACCGAATACATATGTATTTTATATTTTATAGGGGGAATGTCAAGAGGAAATAATCTGCTGTTACCTGCCTGTGCTTTATACGAGGCAGACAGGTCTGTGGCTAAATAAAAAGGCAAACCTGTGTACGGGGTTATTTGCACAAGGCAGAGCGGAATTTTATAAGCTGCAGCTGAACAAGATTGCACTAAATTCTGTGTATTCTGCCGAAAAGCTTCGATCAATAGGGGTTAGGTTGAAATGGAACCTGAGAAATACGATAAAGCAGTAAGGCGTTTTTGCCGCCCGCTTCGCTCGACAAAGGCGGACAAGAGCAGACAAGAGATTGTGTTTATTTGCCCCGCCGACATTGCGCGGCAAATACTCTCACGCCCAAGGGCGTAAAGTAAAAGCTTGATTCACTTTGCCCAAAGGGCATGGAGTATATCGGGTGACATGTCGTCAGCCGATATAAAAAATACCGTCCAGCAGTTGTCCGATTTTGTCTGCGGCAAAAAAGAAGTATTTAACCGCCCGCTTCGCTCGACAAGAGCGGACAAGAGATTGTGTTTATTTGCCCCGCCGACATTGGCGCGGCAAATACTCTCGGCACCTGACGGTGCAAAATATATTTACTTGCAGGGCTGCGGGTTTGTCATTCTCTTCATTTTGCATTGTCCCGCCTTCGGCAGGATTAAAACTTACACATTTTACAAATAAGGGTTGATTTTAAGATCATCGGTGTATATACTAAAAATATATATTATGTGTAGAGGTGATAAAATGGAAACAGCAAAGTTATTTCAGAATGGGAGTTCTCAAGCAGTAAGGCTACCCAAGGAATTCAGAATTCCCGGAAAAGAGGTAAAAATATTCAAAAAAGGTAACCGTGTTATACTGGAACCCATAGAACCAACATGGGACCTGTTGTTTGAATCTCTCGGTGAATTTCCGGAAGATTTCATGAAAGATGGTCGTAATCAACCCGGCATGCAGAAAAGAGAATCTTTCTGATGCGCTATCTGCTTGATACCAATATTTGTATATACCTCATAAAAAAACACTCACCCGAGATTCTTGAGCGATTCCGAAAACATTCACCACAGATGTAAATCTGATGGACACGGATAAAAACGATATGATGATTGAGTCTGTGTCCTGTATTGTGATAAACAGTCAATACAGTCCACACTTCATGCCCCTTCGGGGCAGAAGTAAATTTTACCCGCAAGGGTGTGCGGGTTTACCTGATTTGCTGCTCTATCACAAATCGGGTAAAGAAAATATTCATCTGTTATCATCAGTGTTCATCCGCTCTTATCTGTGGCTAAAGAAAATAATGCTTGAGTATAAAAGGATACCCCATCCAGGCTTATCTGCGTCCATCTGTGGCTAAAGAAAGGTATTTTTCACCACAGATGTAAATCTGATGTAAATCTGATAAAAGATGTTTAAGTTACTGACCCGAATCGGGATAATGCGACGATTCAGGTCAGATACATCATCCCCTTCGGGGATAAAATTTTACTGTATATCATCCGCAGTTATCCGCCTTTACCTGCCTGTGCCTTGTGCGAGGCAGACAGGTCTGTGGCTAAATAATGGAATTAGAACATATAACAGAAAAGATCATTGGTTGTGCATATACAGTTGCTAATGCACTCGGCAGCGGGTTTCTTGAAAAGGTATATGAGAATGCCCTTGTCCACGAAATCAGGAAAGCGGGATTAACCGTGAATCAGCAGCACCCTATTCCTGTTATGTACGACAGCGTGGTGGTTGGAGATTATGTTGCAGACCTCATTGTTGCCGATGAAGTTTTAGTGGAACTGAAAACGGTCAGGAATATGGAAGATATCCATATAGCGCAGTGTTTAAACTATCTCAAGGCAACTGGCCTTAAATTATGTCTGCTTATAAATTTTGGGACACCAAGAATCCAGGTCAAACGCATCATACGGTGAGCTATTCAACAAAAAAGGTATTTTTTGCCACAGATATAAATCTGATGAACACGGATGGATAAGGATATGGTAAATAGAAATGGATATTAACGAGATTACGTCGAAGGTTATCAAAGCTGCCTTAACA
>JAPLKD010000156.1 GCA_026388245.1 Pseudomonadota bacterium
AAGCTCCCAGGAAAAGGGCGTGGTGTCTTTCTGGCTGCTCGTTACCCAGTCCGAGCGCAGGCGGTCTGTAGATGAGCCCCGGAAAAGACTGCCGCTCGCTGCCTGGATGCGCACCCGTGCGCCGTAGCGCTCAAGCGCCCGCTGTGGGCTTACAAACTCGACAGCCCGGTCTATGAAATTGCGCTTTAATTCAGGCATTATTCAGGCCTCTCAAAGCTTACTTTATTTGCCATGCCGCCGCCGATACCGCCCCCGCCGCCGGCATCAACAGCGGCAATCTGCGAAAGGATCTCTTTTTCTTCTTTAAGCAGGTTGGTGTAGTCTCGGGACACTGACAAATTGCCGGAGTTGTAGGAAATGGCTTCGCGGGCCTTGTCAAGGGCCGTGCGGATGGCGGTGAGGCGGGTTACTAGCGTTGTTCGGTCGTCGTACATTATGGCATGTACCTCGATGATGGTATGCGCAGGGTACGCCGTGGCTTACTTGCAGCCGGATCATTATTGGGTGCCGGAGCTGTGCCTTGTGCGGCTGTGTCCGCGGCCTCTGTGCGGCTGGGCTTCGCCACGGCGCCGGTGCCCCCTGCATCTTTTGAACTGTGCTTTTTCATAAACACATACGCCTCCCGGTTGAGAGCTTTCTGCTGTACCTGTATTATAAGGGTGGTTTTTAAAGAAAAATCTCAATGAGGGGTCAATGAGGGGTCAATGAGGGGTCAATGGGGGGTAAATGATGCGAACCTGCTATTGACAGGGGGTAAAAAACAGAGGTCGGAGGGCAGTTTCCCACTCGACCCCTTGAATCCTTAAACCCTCGAACCCTATCCTTTTAAATTCAGCCCGTTGGGTTCGTTACCCCTGCACGAGCTCACGCAGAGAAGGAGAGCCGACGCCTGCGCAATCAGCGGACACGGTCCCGGCCCGCCCGGGCAGGACAAAGCGCCGAACACACGAACCCCTCATGCTATGACTAAGCCTGCTCATTATCTGTGCCTTGAGCGTCGTTGATCGTTATTCGATATTCGACATTCGATATTCGACATTCGTATTTATTACCTCCTCTATATCCATTGCCAGATGGCTTGCCGCAACCCGCTCCATGCCTAATTCTAAACAATTACCCAAGTCACAATTACCCAAGTCACACAGGCCATGGATCTGCAGCACGATGCCGCCTTTTTCGCCGGGATAAGCCTTAATCTTTACCTCATGCGGCATTTTTCACCGACTTCCGACCTCTTTCCTTCGGTCTCCATACAACCAGATCACACACCAGCGGTCGGCTGTAAAACCGGCAAAACGCGCACCGGGCATCGACGCTATACACCACCGCCCGATGCGCCAGCCTTATCCGCTCCCGTATGCACAAATCAATATTTGCCGTCATCTCTGTATTTCCGATTTTGGATTTCCGATTTTGGATTTAAAAACTTTGAGTGCTTCGCATCGCGTTATTGTATTTCACCTCGTTTTTCAGCCGTTCAACCTCGGCCTCAAGCTGCTGAACCTCTTTCACAACATAATGGCCGGGCCATCGTGCTGCGCCTATGTCTGCTTCTAATCGTTCACTTAATTTCATTCCTTCTCTTCTTTCTCATATTTCTAGTTTTGTTCTTGTTTAACCCTTCCACATAATCCAGAGCCTCTTGCCAGGGCATAGTCCTATCTGCAACATTCGCATTCTTCATCCACTCAAGACCCGTACGATTGTCAGTTATTGCTTCCCTATTGTCGGTAAATCGGGAAATGACCAAATCACCCAATGTCCCACACTGTCCTGAGCGTACCGGCCAGACGTAGCGGTTGCCGTACGTCTTACTGCTGCTGCCGACGTAGCCGCTGCCCATGCCGACGACCCACGCGCCGTTTGTATTGCCTGCGTAGGACGAAGACGACCAGTAGTAGTTCGACTGCACATTTATGAATGGGTGATTTTTTGGTAATGCCGGATTGTAGTTATTTAAGTCTAATAAACTTTCCAGCTCTTGCCGTGTCGGTAATCTCCATTTGTTTTTAGTCATTTTTCTCCTTTCTCATATTTCTATTATATTTTCAGTAGGAATATATTGCTGTGTTCCATTATCAAACCGTACTAAGTAGCATTGTCGGTCTTTCCAATAATGACCAAACGGAACCTTCCTGTATATCCTATTTCCATATTTATCTTGGTGGCTAAATTTATCATCAACCAGTAATCCATGACTGCTGTTTCCTCCCGTATTAACTGTTACTGCTGCATACAATGGTAGTATTTTCATCCCTTCTCTCCTTCCTTTGAGCCAGCTTTGACTGCGGCTTCCACTTGTTGCAAAAACTGCCACGGTAGCATCACAAATGGAGTATCCTGTTTAGTCATCTTATTTGCCATATCCCACAACTCGGCTTTCTGCTTCAGGTCACCAAAGATTGCACACTCAGCACACCAAGTGGCTTTGGCGGCTGCAACCTCGGCTGCAAGCCTCATCCTATCACTTACAAGCCACGCTCGGTTTTGACAGGCTTCTTCATCACCTATCTTATATCGTTTTAACTCAGACTCCAATCCATTTATATATGCCTGTTTTGCGGCAAGACTTTTTGTGTTGCTCATTCTTTCTCTCCTTCCTGTGCCGCCTTGACTGCGGCTTCTTCAATTAAACTATCAATATCTTCTATGGTCTGGATGACATGCCAGTACCGTGTACCTTTGTTGATAATGTCGGTGTTAGGATATAATACCTTGTGACTCTCTTTTGTTTCTATGTCACAATGCTTTAAT